>JAATGH010000079.1 GCA_015654745.1 Enterobacterales bacterium | reverse complement strand
GGCATGGAAATGGGCATGGTACAGGCTGGATGGTTATCGGCGGTGCCCTATCTGGCGGCGACCATTGCCATGCTGGTCGTATCCTGGGCCTCGGACAAGCTGCAAAAACGTAAGATATTTGTCTGGCCGTTATTGCTGATCGGCGCGCTGGCGTTTATTGGTTCCTATCTACTGGGCGCTCATCATTTCTGGGGTTCTTATACGTTGCTGGTCATTGCCGGCGCGGCAATGTATGCGCCCTACGGTCCCTTCTTCGCCATCGTGCCGGAAATGCTGCCGCGAAACGTGGCCGGCGGCGCCATGGCGCTCATCAACAGTATGGGCGCCCTGGGTTCATTTGTCGGCTCCTGGGTAGTAGGATATCTCAATGGCGCCACCGGTTCGCCCTCGGCTTCATATGTGTTTATGGCCGTGGCTTTATTAGTCTCGGTATGGCTGACATTGATCGTCAAGCCGACACAAAATGCCCAACCCCGCCCGGCATGAAGAGCAACGACTCCTGCTTCCGTTAGTGAACAAAAATGTTATGCTGCCGGTTATCGCTTATGCACGATAGCCGACCAACGGAGATGAAGATGAAACCTGCAGTGGTATTGTACAAGCCTTTAGCGGACGACCTGCGTCAGCGCCTGGACGCACATTTCGAGGTCACCGAAATCGAAGGATTGGACGAAGAACATGTTAAAAAATACGCCTCGGTGTTGGAAAAAGCGCAAGGCATAATCGGTTCCGGCGGCAAATTTGACCAGAAAATGCTCGATCGGCTACCGCAGTTGAAAGTGGCGTCGACCATCTCGGCGGGTTATGACAAATATGATGTCGATGCGCTCAATGCGCGCGGTATTTTGCTGATGCATACCCCAAGCGCCCTGACCGAGACGGTAGCCGATCTGCTGATGGGCCTGGTATTGTCCACCGCCCGCCGTCTGCCGGAACTGGCGGAGCGCACCAAGGCGGGAGAATGGCGGGAAAACGTCACCGCCGACTGGTTCGGTACGGATGTGCATCATAAAACCCTGGGCGTGGTCGGCATGGGGCGCATTGGCATGGCGCTGGCCCAGCGGGCGCACTTGGGCTTCTCCATGCCCATCCTTTATAATGCGCGTCGTCGGCACGCCGAAGCAGAACAACGCTTTGACGCCACCTATTGCGACCTGGACTCCCTGATGGCCGCTGCCGATTTTGTCTGTATCATCCTGCCGCTGACCGACGAGACCCATCACCTGATAAACCGCGAACGGCTGGCCAAAATGAAAGCCAGCGCAATATTGATCAACGCCGGCCGCGGCCCGGTGGTGGATGAAGCGGCGTTGATTCACGCATTGGAAAACCACGTTATCAGCGCCGCCGGTCTGGACGTATTTGAGCGGGAGCCGCTGGCGGCGGATTCGCCATTGCTGCGGCTGCCTAACGTCGTGGCGCTGCCGCATATTGGTTCCGCCACCCATGAAACCCGCTATGCCATGGACGCGACCGGCGTGGATAACCTGATCGCCGCGTTCAACGGACAGGTTCAGGAAAACTGCGTCAATCCCCAGGTGGCAAATGCAGCTGGAACCGGGCGGTCTTAGGCGGCGTCCCGTCCAATAGACTAACTCCCCTTGACAATATTCAGCCCTTCCTCCGGGACCGGCGGAACAAAGTAGCGGGTCAGGCGGTCGAAATCCTCGTCGCTGGTGGTATAGGGATGCAGGCCGGCGGCGTTCCTTGCCTGCAGCCGCTGTTTACAGACCACGTCGGGCAGGTCGAGAAAATGCAGCACATGATCGACGCCAGCCCGTTCCGCCACTTGCAGCCCCCAGGCCCGAATGCTCGGGGTGTTTAACGGAAAATCCAGCACCACCGACAGTCCGTGGCGTAAAATTTCCACTAAATGTTCCCCAAGCAGGTGGCGCAAGCGTTCCGAGCAGCGGATATAGTCGGGGATCTGCACGATCTGATCGGGGTACAGCACCGAGAGCCAACGATCTTCCACGATCAGTAAACCCGCCCCGTTTTCGCTGAGTTTTTGCGCCAGGGTGGTTTTCCCCGCGCCGATTTTACCGCTTATCATATGCAGCAGCGGCGCGGGTAAATCCATTGATGGGTGGCGCGAATAGTCGGTCATTTAGTCCTCCAGAGCCAAAAAATACGTTTTTGCCGTTATCAGGGGCTATGCTTTACTTCGGTATGAGATAAAATGGAAACAAGCGATATTAAAAGGAACACTAATGACCCTAAGTCATACTCATATTAAATTCAGCAGCTATGCATTGATGCTGTTGTTTATCGCTATTATTATTCCACTGCATTTATTCCCCTGCTTTGTCGCAGGCTTCCTTGCCTATGAAATCATTTTCGCCCTAACGCCTTTTTTTGAGAGATTTATCGGCGGTCGAGCACGCTGGGTGGTGGTCAGCATCATTGCCGCCGTAGTGGTTATCGTCATGACGCTGGGTATCGTGAGTCTGGTAAGCTTTTTAACGTCAAATATTCAAAAGGGCATAGACTTAACCGCTGAAACCAACCGTATCTTTTCCGGTTTAAAAAACCGCATCCCGGCCGGACTGCCCGCGTTTTTACCGGAAAGCGCCGAGGAGCTGAAAAACCAAACCTTCGCGCTAGTGGAAACCAATCTCATTACCATTCGCAATATGGGCCGCAGTTTTCTGCATGGCTTACTCACTATTTTGATCGGCTTGATTATCGGCGCCATCATTTCCCTGAATAAACCTAGCGGCCGCACCACCTACTTTCGAGAGCAATTGCTGCAACGGGTGCAAAATTTATCCAGCGCTTTTCGCAATATCGTATTTGCACAGATAAAAATCTCGTTGGTTAATACAATATTAACATCTATTTTACTAATGGTAGTCTTTCCCTTATTTAAGATACATCTACCGCTTTCCAAGACGCTAGTGGCGGCCACCTTTATTTTTGGGTTATTGCCGATTATTGGTAATTTAATCTCAAATTTTCTCATGATTATCTCGGCGTTATCCGTTTCACTGCCGGTAGCGGGTGTGGTGCTGGCTTACCTGATGATGATTCATAAGCTGGAATATTTCCTCAACGCCGAAATTGTCGGCAACCGCATCCAGGCAAAATCATGGGAATTGCTATTGGCGATGCTGGTTTTCGAGGCGGCCTTTGGACTGGAGGGCTTGGTAGCGGCCCCCATCTATTATGCTTACCTGAAAACCGAGCTGCGCAGCCTGGACTTGATCTAGGCGGTTTTCCGCCATGGCATATAAGCGCCGCCGACGTCGGCGGTCAGGCGTAATGACACGAGACCAGGTGGCCCGGCGCCGCCTCACGCAGTGCCGGGGATTGCTGGCGACAGAGATCGGTCGCGCAAGGACACCGGGTGTGAAACCGGCAGCCCGGCGGCGGGTCCGCCGGATTGGGCGGTTCCCCCTGGGCGACGGGCCGTGGCGGCGCGTCGACGTCCAGCGTGGGTACCGCTGCCAGCAGTGCTTGGGTATAAGGATGGAGCGGTCGTAAAAAGAGGCTGTCGCGGCTGGCGCGTTCGACTATTTGTCCCAGATACATAACCGCCACATCATCGCAAAGGTGTTCCACCACGCCCAGATCGTGTGAAATAAACAGGAACGTCACGCCCAGCTCATCGCGTAAGTCGGCGAATAGATTAATGATTTGTGCCTGGATTGACACGTCCAGCGCCGAAATGGGTTCATCCTCCACGATGAAATCCGGTTCAAGGATCAGCGCCCGGGCAATACCGATGCGCTGGCGCTGGCCGCCGGAGAACTCATGGGGAAACCGGTCATAGTGATGAGCGGACAAACCGCAGGTTTCCATGATACGCACCACCCTTTCCCGCAGTTGATGTTTAGCCACCAGGCCATGTTCAAGCATGGCTTCGCCGATGGCATCGCCAACCCGTAGGCGGGGATTGAGCGAACTGTAGGGATCCTGAAACACCAACTGCATTTTGGGACGCAACGACTTCCACTGCCGAGAGCTCATCCCGGTTAATTCCTGGCCGCGGCCGGCCACATTCCGGTCGGTTTCGGCCGGGCTTTTGCCATAAAACATCACGCTGCCGCCGCTGGCGGGGTATAGACCCAGTAAAGTGCGTCCCACGGTGGTTTTGCCACTGCCGGATTCCCCCACCAAACCGAAAATAGTGCCTTGGCGAATCGAGAAACTCACGTCATCCACGGCGCGCAAATAACCGGTGGTCTGGCCGAATAGGCCGTCGTTCAAGGGAAAATACTTTTTAAGGTGGCTGATGGCGATCAGCGGGGGATTATTCATGGCAAGCATCGCCTTGCGTCGCGGTTAACGGCGTAAGAAAACAGGCCGATTGGCGGCGTTGATCGCCTATCAGCGGCGGAACGGATTGGCGACAGCGCTCGGTAACCTGATCGCAGCGGCCGGCAAAGGCGCAGCCGGCGGGCAGTGCCGCTAAATACGGCACCTGTCCGGGAATAGAATACAAGCGTTTGCGCCGTTGACCCGGTACCGGCCTGGAGGCAATCAAGCCCCGGGTATAGGGGTGCAGGGGGCGCGCCAGTATTTGGCGAGTCGGCCCCTGTTCGACAACTCGCCCGGCGTACATGACCACGACGTGCTGCGCCATTTGGGCGATAACGCCCAAATCATGGGTGATCAGCATCAACGCCATGTGATTTCGCCGCGTCTGCTGGCGCAGCAGCGCGAGGATTTGCGCCTGTACCGTGACGTCCAGCGCGGTAGTGGGTTCGTCGGCGATCAGCAACTGTGGCCGGCAGCCAATAGCCATGGCAATCATGATCCGTTGCAGCATACCGCCGGACAGCTGGTGAGGATAACTGCGCATCAGGCTCTCCGCCCGGGCCAGGCCCACCTCGCCGATCAGCGTAATGGATTGTTGCCAGGCGACGCGGGGCGACTCCCCCCGATGGCGGATCAGCGGCTCCATTAGCTGTTCGCCGATCGTGAGCACCGGATTAAGCGCGGTCATCGGTTCCTGAAAAATCATCGATAACGCATTGCCGCGCAGATCGGTCATCTGGCGTGGCCGCAAAGCCAGCAGGTCTTGCCCGGCAAAACGTATCGACCCGCCGTCCACCGTGGCGTCCGGGCGCGGCAGCAACCCCATCAGCGCCATGGCGGTCACGCTTTTGCCACAGCCGGATTCGCCCACCAGGCCCAGGGTTTGCCCCGGTTCAATACTAAAGGACACGTCACGTACCGCCTGGATCCGGCGGCATTCATCCTGACCATCACCGTCGTTAAACGAGATGGAAAGCTGTTCAAACGCGATTAATGCCATCGGTTTTATCTCCGCTTCATTTTGGGATCGAGGGCATCACGCAGCCCATCGCCCAGCACGTTGATGGCGATAACCGTGACAAAAATGGCAACGCCCGGGGGCATCCACAGCCAGGGCCGCCGTTGAAAGTCGATCAGGCTATTGGCCGCATCCATCATATTGCCCCAGGACGGCGTGGGCGGCACCACGCCCAGGCCGAGATAACTCAGCGCCGACTCGCTCAGGATAGCGTTCGCCACCCCCATGGTGGCGACAACGATCAGGATCTGCACGGTATTGGGCAACAGATGGCCAAGGATACGCCGGCGCGTCGACAGGCCCAGAACTTCGGTAGCCAGCATAAAATCCCGCTCGCGCAACGACAGGATTTGCCCGCGCACCAGACGCGCCAGGGAGGGCCACCCCAGCAGGCTCAGCATCACCATCACCATATAAATTCGATAATCCGGCGAGATGCCCAACTCCGAAAGCATGGCCCCCATAATAATCAGCAGCGGCAGACTGGGAATGGTCATCAACAGATCGGCAAAACGCATGATCACTTTATCCACCCATCCCCCCAAGTATCCCGCCGAGGCGCCCAACAGATACCCCAGGGTGACCGAGAGCACCATTGACACCAGTCCCACGGTCAAAGAGATGCGTCCCGCCCGCAGCAGGCGGGTATAGATATCGCGCCCGAGAAAATCGGTGCCCAGCCAATGCCCGGCGCCGGGCGCGTGATTTATCATCAAGGCATCGGTGGCGTCATCGGCCCAGGGAGAAAACCAGGGTCCAAAGGTGCACCAGATGGCCATTAACAGCAGCAGCGCCAGGCTTATCATGGCCAGCGGGTTTCGCCGCAGCCGACGCCAGGCCTGCGCCACCGGCGATGGCGATACCGTGGCGAGCGCCGGCAGCCCGGCCTGGCGCCAACGGCGGCGACGTGATGGGAACAGAACGGGCATCATTACCTCAGACGAATACGCGGATCAACCCAGGCGTACAACACGTCCGCCAGCAAATTACCCAAAATGGTCAGTACCGCCAAAAACATCGTAAAACCCATAAGGACCGGATAATCCCGCGCCGCCAGCGAATCGAGCTGTATATGGCCGGCGCCGGGCCAATTAAAAATTTTCTCGGTAATCAGCGCGCCGGAAAACAGCCCCGGCAGCTCAAAACCCAGCAGGGTAATAATCGGCAACAAGGCGTTGCGCAGTGCGTGCTTCATAATAACGGTATGCTCACGCAGTCCCTTGGCGCGGGCAGTGCGGATATAGTCCATACGGATCACATCCAGCATGCTGGCGCGAAAGTAGCGCGTCAGGCTACCCGCCTGGAGCATCACCAGCGCCACCACCGGCAGCGCCAGATGCGCTGCCACTTCAAGCACCCACTGCACGCCGTTCGCCTCGCTGCCGGTTCGCAGCATGCCGCCGACCGGAAACCAATGCAGATCGACGGCAAACCACTTAATCAGCAGCAAACAAAGGAAAAAAGTGGGAAACGACATGGCGGCGAACACCACCACCGTCACCAGATGATCGAATAGCGAGTAGGGTCTCACCGCCGACGCCACGCCGATCGCCAACGCAATCCCCCAATACAGCACCATTGCCACCGTCGCCAGCAGGAATGAATTCCAGATATATTGGTTAAGCAGCGCGCTGACCGGGATTTGATACTGCAGCGAGTAACCGAGATTACCCTGCAACAGCTGCGCCAGCCAACGCAGGTAGCGCAGCGGCATTGGCTGGTCCAGCCCGTAGAGCGCTTTAAGCTCCGCCGCCCGCTGTACGGTCAACGTGATATTGCCGTCGATAAAATCGCCGGGGGTCAGGGCGAAGATAAAAAAAATCAGCAACGACGCCAGCAGCAGCATGGGAAACGTTTGCAGCAGGCGCCGGATAATAAAGTTTCGCATAATCATCCCCACCCGCCCGACCGTTAGCGGGTCGGGCGGGTACGCGGTTATTTAGCCAACCGCACCTGAGGCAAACTGCCCACCAGGCCATTGTATATATCGGGTTTAAAACCGGTTACCCGCGCGCTACTGGCGGAGAGGATACTGCGGTAGCCGAGCAGGATAACCGGCGGATCTTCGGCCAATACTTGATAAAGGTGATGATAGAGAGGCTTGCGCTGGTCGTTATCGAGAGTGGCGTTAGCCTGCTCCACCAGCTTATCCACTTCGGGATTGCTGTAGCCAAGTTTGGATTCGCGGGTCTGGAAATCACGCACCCCGTCATGAGGATCGTTAAGCGTACTGGTGCTATAAGATACCAGGTCGAAATTGCCGGTTTTCTGCCGCGCCAATAGCGCATTGAAATCCAGAACCTCTGGGCGCAACAAGATGCCGATCTGCCGATAATTTTCTTTGGCAATGGGCAATAGCGCGTCGTTAAGCTGTTTCTTCACCGCCAACAAGGTCAACTCCAGCTTCTGGCCGTTCTTCACGCGAATGCCGTCCGGCCCCACCTTCCAGCCCGCCTGGTCCAATAGCTGTTTGGCTTTTCCCGGGTTATAGGCGTAATCATTGATTCCCTGCGGATCGTAGGCCCAAGAGATAGGTGCGATAGGCTCGTTAGCCACCTTACCGTACCCCTGATAAACCACGCCGATCAACTTTTGCCGATCAAGGCCGTAAATCAGGGCCTGGCGCACCTTCACATCCTGTAGCGCCGGGCGTTTATGATTAAACCCTATCAGGCTGTAATCGCTGGAGCCGTAGAGATTGATATTGGCAAAGCCCAATAATTGCAGCTGTTCTATATCATCCGGCTTCGACGTAAAGCTATCGTAATCGGTTTCGCCGGTCTGGAATAATTGGAAATTGGTTGCAGGATTGGTCACCCGGTAGATAAACCGCTCTATCGGCGGTTTGCCGGCAAAGTAGTTGGGGTTGGCGTGAAAGCGGATCTCCTGGCCGGGAATGTATTTCTCATAGATATAAGGGCCATTGCCCAGCGGTTTGCCGTGCAGCGTACGCAAATAATCCAGCTTGCCTGGCTGGTAGCCTTTGCCATAATAGGCTTTCGATAATACCGGCCCACCGATGGTAGCAAGCGTGGTTGCTCCCGGTTCTGTGGTGGTGATGCTGATGGTCCTGGGGTCAATGACCTTGAGACCGCTGACGGTTTGGGCTTTCCCCGCCTTATACTCTTCGCCGCCGGCAATATGGGCCAAGGTAATATCGAATTCACCGTCATAAGCCGGGTCATACAGTAGCGTCAGGGTAAACGCGATATCTTCCGCGGTTAACGGCGTGCCGTCGCTATACACTAGGTTCGGCTTAAGCTTAATGGTATAGGTCTGGTGATCCGTACTGACGCTCCACGATTCCGCCAGTTCCGGAACCAGCTTACCCTGGCTATCCCAGCCGATCAGGCGGGCAAAGATCACGTTGGTGACATTTTCATCCCAGCCGTTGGTGAAAAAATAAGGATTAAAGATCCCCTGCGGCTCGGAGATGCCGGCCACGATAGTATCCTTGCGCAATTGCGCGGCGGCGGGTATCTGGCTGGGATCGCTGGCCGGCGTTATGCCCTGATTAAGCGTGACGGCCCGGGCGGGCAGGGATAACAGCGCGGCGGAGATCAGGGATGCCAGAGCCAAACGGCTCGCTGACTGAATGGATCGATGCAACATAGTAGACTATTGCTCCAGAGAAAGGGCGTGCTGATGTCTGCACAATGGAGCAAAGGGTACGTTTTGTATTATTAATATGTCTAAGAATGAAATTTTATGTCTTATAACTATTATCGAAATAGTGGTTGCCTGGCGCGGCCAACGCGCTAAGGTATGATCCGTTTTTTGGTTAATTAACAGTAAACAGGCGATATGACTTTCTCGCAGTTCGGCAAAAAATTTACCCGCCATTCTGGTATCAGTCAGCTGATGGACGATATGAACGACGGGCTGCGTTCCCCGGACGCCATTATGCTCGGCGGCGGCAACCCCGCCGCCATCCCGGCCATGGATAGCTATTTCCAGTCCTTATGCCAATCCATGTTGGAACAAGGCTCGCTTTGCGAAGCGCTGTGCAATTATGACGGTCCGCTGGGGAAAGACGCGCTACTTAACGCACTGGCGGATTTATTGCGCCAGGAGCTCGGCTGGCCGATTTCAGCCAAGAATATCGCACTGACCAACGGCAGCCAAAGCGCCTTTTTTTATCTGTTCAACCTGTTTGCCGGACGGGGCGCCGACGGGCGGCTGCGCCGGGTTTTATTTCCTTTGGCGCCGGAATACCTGGGGTATGCCGACGCCGGGCTGGAAGAGAATATGTTTGTCTCTACTCAGCCCACCATCGCCCATCTGCCGGAGGGCCAGTTCAAATATCATGTGGATTTCGACCGCTTGACCGTGGACGACAATATTGGACTGATTTGCGTATCCAGACCCACCAACCCCACCGGCAATGTGATTACCGACCAGGAACTGCAGCGTCTGGACACGCTGGCCCGCCAGCATCAGGTGCCGTTGCTGATTGACAATGCCTACGGCTTGCCTTTCCCAGGCATTATTTTTAGCCCGGCCACGCCGCTATGGAATCCGAATATTATCTTGTGCATGAGCCTGTCTAAATTGGGCTTGCCGGGGGCGCGTTGTGGCATCGTGATTGCCAATGAGGACGTGATTGCCGCCGTGGGCAATATGAACGGTATCATCAGCCTGGCGCCGGGGGGAATCGGCCCGGCGCTGGCGACCGAGATGATCCGGCGCGGCGACATGATGCGTTTGTCGCATAACGTGATAAGACCGTTCTACCAACAACGCGTGGCACAGACCATCGCCACGCTGCGCCGTTATTTACCGCCTGAGCGGTGCTTGATACATAAACCGGAAGGGGCAATTTTTCTCTGGTTATGGTTCCAGAATCTGCCGATTACCACCGAGACGCTTTATCAGCGGCTTAAGCAGCGCGGCGTATTGATGGTGCCGGGCCACTATTTTTTTCCCGGACTGGAAGCCGACTGGCCGCATACCCAGCAATGCATGCGCATGAACTACGTACCGGATGCCGATAAAATCGAACGCGGCATTGCGATCCTGGCGCAAGAGGTGGAACGGGCGCACCGGGAGAGGATCGGTTAACGCCCATGCGGGCACCGATAAAAAAAGCCCATGGCGCCAAGGCCACGGGCTGAGTTTGCCGCGGTCCAACGCTGGCCGCGTTCAAGTTCGCCACCGGCGTATCACCGGGTATACGGCGTCAGTTGCTATTGCACGTCAATGGATGCGGCGTCGCCCTGGTGTTCCAGAACCTGGGGCTTGACCCCGTTGGCAATAGCGATAGAACGCGGTTTCTGGGATTCGGGTACGTGCCGTTCCAGATCAATATGCAGCAATCCGTTGACGAATTCCGCCTGCGCCACCGACATATGTTCCGCCAGGGTAAAGCTCAGGGAAAACGCCTTGCATACCAAGCCCTGATGCAGATATTCCACCTGGCGTTCGGGCGCGCTGGGCTTGCCCGAGATCCCTAGACGCGGGCCTTCGACCTCGATATTCAGCTCTTCTTGCTTAAAGCCGGCCAGCGCCAGAGTGATGCGATAATGGTTATCATCGCTCTTTTCAATATTGTACGGCGGGAAGCTAAAGTCGCCGGAATTATCCCGCATAGTGCTGGCTAATTTATCAAAACCAATCCACTGGCGAAGCAGCGGAGTGAGATCGGATGTGAGATTGG
>JAATGH010000470.1 GCA_015654745.1 Enterobacterales bacterium | reverse complement strand
GGCAAGGCCCGTTTATGCGGGCCTTTTTTTTAAGAGATCATAATGAATCCTACTATCTGGATGGCCCTTGGGCTGGTATTAGTGCTTGAAGGCTTAGGCCCGATGCTGTTTCCTACCGTCTGGCGCAAAATGATCGGTACCATGGCTCTGCTACCCGATAAATTATTGCGACGTTTCGGGGGCGGGCTAGTCGTCGCGGGCGGTGTAATCTACTACATGTTGCGTAGCAGAATGGGAGGATGATCTCACGGATAAAAAACAGTGAAGACTGGTGTTAAAAAGTACTGAAAGCAGCGGACCGAGATGTTAGAATCCTTTTTTAAGCAATCTGGTGAATTGAGAGATGGGTAAGAACGTTGTCGTACTGGGCACCCAATGGGGTGACGAAGGTAAAGGCAAGGTCGTCGACCTGCTGACTGAACGGGCTAAATATGTTGTTCGCTATCAAGGCGGCCATAATGCCGGTCATACTTTAGTTATCAACGGTGAAAAAACCGTTCTTCATTTGATCCCCTCTGGTATTTTACGTGAAAATGTAACCAGCATCATTGCCAACGGCGTAGTTTTGTCGCCGGAAGCGCTAATGAAAGAGATGGGCGAACTCGAAGCGCGCGGTATCCCGGTACGTGAACGTTTACTGATCTCCGAAGCCTGCCCCCTGATCCTTTCGTATCATGTCGCATTGGATATGGCCCGTGAAAAGGCCCGTGGCGACAAAGCCATCGGCACCACCGGACGGGGTATCGGCCCAGCGTATGAAGACAAGGTCGCCCGTCGCGGCCTGCGCGTTGGCGATCTCTTTAATATGAAAACCTTCGCCGTCAAGCTGAAGGAAATCGTCGATTATCATAATTTCCAACTGGTAAATTATTATAAAGTTGAAGCGGTCGATTACCAGAAAATCCTCAAGGACCTGCTGCCGATTGCCGACATAATCACCGGCATGGTGGTGGACGTCTCCGAGCTGTTGGATACCGCCCGTAAAAACGGCGAACTCATCATGTTTGAAGGCGCTCAGGGCACGCTGCTGGATATTGATCATGGCACCTACCCCTACGTGACCTCATCCAATACCACTGCGGGTGGCGTTGCTACCGGGTCGGGTATCGGACCCCGGTATGTGGATTACGTGCTGGGCATCGTCAAAGCCTACTCCACCCGCGTCGGCGCCGGCCCGTTTCCTACAGAGCTGTTTGATGATGTCGGCGAATATCTGTCCACCAAAGGTAACGAATTCGGCGCGACCACCGGCCGCCGCCGCCGTACCGGTTGGCTTGATGCCGTAGCGGTGCGCCGGGCGGGGCAAATTAACTCCTTATCCGGCTTCTGCATGACCAAGCTGGACGTGCTGGACGGACTAAAGGAAGTTAAAATCTGTATTGCATACCGCATGCCGGATGGCCGGGAACAGAAAACCACTCCGCTGGCGGCGGAAGGTTGGGAAGGCATTGTGCCGGTTTATGAAACGCTGCCCGGCTGGAGCGAAAGCACTTTCGGCGTGAAGGAGCTTGCCAAGTTGCCTGAGGCCGCCCGGCGCTATATCCGCCGGGTTGAGGAAGTGACCGGCGTACCGATTGATATTATCTCTACCGGACCGGATCGTACTGAAACCATGATTTTACGTGACCCATTTGATGCCTAATGGGAGTGAAAACGTAAAATAGTAAAAATGTAACAAACCGGCTAATCCCCGGTTTGTTTATTATTTTCATAGAGTTATCCTTTCTTTAGCCCCTGTCTCTGTCCCAGCCGATGACAAGTCTTATAGCCTGTTTGGTTCCTAAAGGTTACTCTTATTACATCTGTTTACCTGTCATCCGCCGCATCATTGTCCTATCCCTGGTTATGGGGGGAATCTGCGGCTGGCCGGGTTAACATCCCGATCGATAAATACCGATCTATTTGTAGTGCGATTACCAAGCGGAATCTTGTTTTTTTCCCCCGGCCCACCATTTAAAAACAGATGTTGCGGCAGGGCTGATGATACTTCCATCCCATAATCGATAATCCTTGAAGGTGAGATTTTAGGTGAAAAGTTCCGCCGCTCTACAGAGTATTGCTTGTTGAATGACATCGGCACAGCAACCCGTTTTTGGCAATGGAGATAGCGCAATGTCACAAGATCCCTTTCTCGAACGAGAGGCAGAAAAATACGAATTTCCCATCCCTAGCCGGGAGTTTATCCTGGCTCATCTGGCCAAGCGGGAAACGCCGGTCAGTCGCGAAGAACTGGCCCAAGATTTAGAGATCACCGGAGAGGATCAGGTTGAAGGCCTGCGTCGCCGCCTGCGCGCCATGGAGCGTGATGGACAGCTTATTTTCACGCGCCGGCAGTGCTACGCGTTGCCTGAACGCCTGGATTTACTCCGCGGCACGGTGATTGGTCACCGCGATGGTTTTGGCTTTTTACGTGTGGAAGGCAGTAAAGACGATTTTTATCTGTCCGCTGAACAAATGAAAATGGCCATCCACGGCGACGTTGTGATGGCCCAGCCTCTGGGCGCCGATCGTAAGGGCCGGCGTGAAGCCCGCATCGTGCGCGTATTGGTTCCCAAAACCAGCCAAATTGTCGGCCGCTATTTCACTGATGCCGGCAGTGCCTTCGTGGTGCCGGACGACAGTCGGCTCAGTTTCGATATTTTGATCCCGCCCGAGGACATCAGCGGTGCCCGAATGGGGTTTGTGGTGGTGGTGGAGCTCACCCAGCGGCCAACGCGCCGGACCAAGGCCGTCGGCAAGATCGTGGAGGTTCTGGGCGAAAATATGGGAACCGGCATGGCGGTGGATATCGCCCTGCGCTCCCATGACATTCCTTATGCCTGGCCGCCGGAAGTTGAAGAACAGGTTGCGGAACTGAAAGAACAGGTTCCCGAGGCGGCCAAGCGCGGGCGCGTGGATTTGCGCAGTCTGCCGCTGATGACCATCGATGGGGAAGACGCGCGCGATTTCGATGACGCCGTTTATTGTGAGAAAAAACGCGGCGGTGGTTGGCGTTTGTGGGTTGCCATTGCGGACGTCAGTTATTATGTGCGCCCCAATACGCCGCTGGATAATGAGGCGCGCAGTAGAGGTACTTCGGTCTATTTCCCCTCGCAGGTGATCCCTATGCTGCCCGAGGTGCTCTCCAATGGCTTGTGTTCGCTAAATCCTCAGGTTGATCGGCTGTGTATGGTGTGCGAAATGACCATTTCAGCCCAGGGCCGGCTCTCATCATACAAGTTTTATGAAGCGGTGATGAATTCCCACGCGCGCCTCACCTATACCAAGGTCTGGCATATACTGCAGGGCGATCGCGATCTGCGCGAACAATACCATCCTATGGTCAAGCCGCTGCAAACGCTGCATGAAATGTATCACATCCTGGAACAGGCCCGGGTCCAGCGTGGCGGTATCTCGTTTGAAACCGAGGAAGCCAAGTTTATCTTTAACGCCGAACGGCGCATTGAACGTATCGAACCGGTCATGCGTAACGACGCGCATAAGCTGATCGAAGAGTGCATGATCCTGGCGAATATCGCCGCGGCGCGTTTCGTTGAGAAAAATAACGAACCCGCCCTGTACCGGGTACACTATCGTCCTAGCAACGACCATATTACCGCGCTGCGCACGGTGCTGGGCGAGCTTGGATTGTCGTTGGGCGGCGGTATAAAACCTGAGCCGAAAGATTACGCTGACATGATGACCATCGTTGCCGGCAGGCCGGACCACGAGATGTTGCAAACCATGCTGCTGCGTTCAATGAAGCAGGCAATCTACGATCCGGAAAACCGCGGTCACTTCGGCCTGGCATTGCAAGCCTACGCCCACTTTACCTCCCCGATTCGTCGTTATCCGGATTTGTCGTTGCATCGCGGTATTAAATATTTACTCGCCAAACAGGAAGGCGAAGCCAACGGCCGCGCTACGCCGACCGGCGGCTGGCATGCCGAAATGGCGGAAATGCTGCAG
>JAATGH010000471.1 GCA_015654745.1 Enterobacterales bacterium | reverse complement strand
GCGATGCAGCCAACGTACCTGCGGCGAGAAGTATGACGGGTATAGGTTGGAAATTAGAATCGGGTCACACTAACCCACCGGGTCAAAGCGTATGATGCGTTTGCTGAATCAAAATGCAAAACAATGACCCAGCTTTACCACGAACCACCTCTTTCGCCAGCTCATCCTCCCTTGAGCTGGCTTTTTATTGGACGCAATCCGGGCGCGCCACGCTCTAGTATATTGGCAATTTCTCCGCTACAGTTTACCGTTATTACTCTTTGGCAAGCGGTTATGTATCCGATCAGCCTATCACCGCAAGGGTTGCTATTAATGGAATCAACCATGTCACTACCGCCCGCGTCGATGCTGATACTCAATGGTAAAAACGCGGGTAATGAGCAGCTTAGGCTCGTGGTGCTCCAACACCGGAAAGCCGGTTATCCGATTTACGTGCGGGTCACCTGGGAACAGGGCGACGCGTTGCGCTACGTCCAGGAGGCGGTGGACCTTAAGGCGGAGACGGTGATCGCCGGCGGCGGGGACGGCACCATCAACGAGATTGCCGGCGCGTTGGCGCGGCTGCCGGCAGCGCAACGCCCGTGCCTGGGTATTTTGCCGCTGGGCACCGCTAATGATTTTGCCCTTAGCGCGGCTATTCCATCTGAGCTGGACAAGGCGCTGCTGCTGGCAATAGTGGGAAAACCGGTCGATATCGATATCGCACAGGTTAATCACGACCGCTGTTTTATTAATATGGCTACCGGGGGGTTTGGCACCCGGATTACCACCGAAACACCCGCCAAGCTCAAATCCGCCTTGGGCGGGGCGTCCTATTTTATTCACGGGTTACTGCGCATGGATACGCTTAAGGCCGACAGCTGCGAGATTCGCGGACCGGATTTCCACTGGGCGGGCGACGCGCTGGTCATCGGTATCGGCAATGGCCGGCAGGCCGGAGGGGGGCAGTCGTTATGTCCGGATGCCCTGATTAACGACGGTTTACTGCAATTGCGTATTTTCGCCGCCGAGGCGCTGTTGCCGATCTTGCTCAATAGCCTGACCAGCGATGAGCAAAACCCTCATGTCATATCCGCTTCCCTGCCATGGCTTGACATCGTGTCACCCCACAAGGTGACCTTCAACCTCGACGGGGAACCGTTAAAAGGCAAACGGTTTCATATTCAGGTGTTACCGGCGGCACTGGCTTGCCGTTTACCGCCGATGTGCCCGCTGCTTGAATAAGCTACGTAACCTTCCCGCGCGCGGACCTGCAACGGACGTCCCTTACTCCCTTTAGCCGTCTCCCGCCGAATATCACTGGGGGTCCCGGCCTGCTCCATCGCCGCGGATGGCGGCTGAGTCTTTTGCCGGTCAGGCGATGGTAATTGACGGGTCCAAATAGACATCCTGCACCGCGTGAATCAACGCGACCCCATCGTTCATGGGGCGTTTGAACGCTTTGCGTCCCATGATCACCCCCATCCCGCCGGCCCGCTTATTAATGACCGCCGTACGGATGGATTCCGCCAGATCCGTCTCCCCTAACGACGCTCCGCCGGAATTGATCAGGCCAGCGCGACCCATGTAGCAGTTAGCCAGTTGATAGCGTACCAAATCAATGGGGTTTGCCGACGTCAGCGACGTATAAACCCGCTCATCGGTATAGCCAAAATTAACCGCTTTATAGCCGCCGTTATTTTCAGCCAGTTTCTGTTTCACAATATCAGCGCCGATGGTTGCGGCCAGATGATTGGCCTGACCGGTTAAATCAGCGCTGGCATGATAGTCCACCCCGTCTTTTTTGAAGGCTGGATTGCGCAAATATGCCCATAGCACCGTGACCAAACCCAGTTCGTGGGCGCGGGCAAATGCGGCGGAGACCTCTTCAATTTGCCGCCGCGACTGCTCCGAGCCGAAATAGATAGTCGCACCGATCGCCACCGCGCCCAGATCGAAGGCCTGATCAACGCTGGCATAAAGGGTTTGATCGTACTGGGTAGGATAACTTAGGGTCTCGTTATGATTAATTTTAACCAAGAAGGGAATGCGGTGGGCATAACGGCGTGACACCGCCGCCAGGACGCCATAGGTCGAGGCGACGCAGTTACAGCCGGCTTCTATTGCCAGTTCAACAATATTTTTCGGATCAAAATACTGGGGATTAGCGGCAAAGGACGCACCGGCGGAATGCTCGACGCCTTGATCCACCGGTAAGATGGAAAGATATCCGGTGCCGCCCAGACGGCCAGTGTTAAACAAGGTTTGCATGTTGCGCAGAACGACCGGAGAACGGGCGTTATCGATCATGACCCGATCAACATAATCGCTGCCCGGCAAGCACAAATGTTCGGCGGGAATGGTGGTACAACGGTGTTCCAGTAGCGTTGCGGCGTCTTTACCTAACAGTGATGAAATATCGGTCATAATAATAGCCTCCATAAATGGATTCTAGGCAGTGCCTTGCGCGGGTGGCCAGGGAACCGCTGGCGATTACGCGCTATAGCGGAACATTGCCTTAGGTGCGGCATAAAACTGTCGACCAGTGGAAAGGGGAATTTCTCAAGCCGGGACATTTTCCGGGTGAGCAGTCCAATCCTAGTTCCTAATGCCGCACATCGCCATGGTATGGCCGGTATTTTTTACGCTCGAGTATTTGATCTTCCGCACAGAATTGGCAGTAAGAAAGGGGTGACGCAAGAACTTGTATAACAACTTAGGGTAATCTATAGGCCATGTTGCCGGTCCAGGACGTAATAATGCAAGCTTTTGTACCCTCCCAACCCACCCCACAAACGCTCTACTACAGCGCGGGAGAAACACATCCTTTAGCCACTGTGGATGAAAAAAAACTCTGCGCCATGGTGGCGGATATGAAAGTCACCGATAGTGACAAGGAACATTACATTACCGGTTGGATGGGCCCCGACAGCGTGGTGGTGATTCACAATTACCATGAAAAACGCGGCACCTCGAATGGGTTTGTGCTCACTAAGGAGAATCAGTATCGTCTTAGCGTGCAGTCGATAAAATTCCGTATCCCCAAGTTTATCCTGTGGCTCTCTTTTCACCGTAAACCCCGCACCATGACGCTGATTACCTACAATACGCTGGGTGAACTCATCAGCCCGCTGATTCAATATCGCAATATGACCGATAAGCCAATGATGCGGCAATTGGAGTTGGACTGGCAGGCGTTGAACGATTATATCGGCATGGCCTGCTGGCAACTGGAAAACGACACCCCCTTATGGAATCAAATTCAGCAGGCGATTACTCCTGCCGCGCTGGCCCGTTGGGTTGAGGCCCCGCAGTTTAGCGGTAAACGATTGCAAAAGGATGGTGAATACGAAGGATTTTGGGCCGGCAACGTGTTTATCAGCCGCTGCCTAAGCCCATTCCCCGCGCTGCAATTGTCATGGCGCGACGAGCAAAACCAGATACAGCCGGGGTATATTTATACGGCCTTACCGGAAAAACGCAACGCACCCCCTCTGCCCTCGCTGCGCATTCGACCACAGCGGGCTGAAACCAGTTATTTACTCAACGCCTTCGATGCCCGCCATTTGCAAAATGCGCTCTCGTTGCTGAGCTTCGCCGAAGGGATCTTATCCGGTATGTCACCACCACTGGTGGAAATGATGGACCGGTCCGATACCCTCACCAACCTGTAACTCATCGGCATGCAGCAGCGCCTGCTGTAGCCACGCTTTAGCCGCGCGCAGCGTTTGCGCCCAATCGTCGTGCCGCGGGCGTAATGCCGCCAGCGCCGCGGACAGCGTGCAGCCCGTGCCGTGGGTGTGACGAGTATTGACCCGGAGGGCATCAACACGCACGGCGTCCATGGCGGTAATCAGCCAATCCGGGCTACGCTGGCCGTCCAGGTGGCCGCCCTTCATCACCACCGCCCGGCAACCTAAGGCGAGCAACGCCCGCCCCTGCTCACACATTTCCCGTTCGGTAGCGGCCGGACGACAGCCTAGCAGCGCCGCCGCCTCATGCAGATTAGGGGTAATAATGGAGACCAACGGCAACAGCAGGTCGCGGACCGCGCCAATCGCCTCCGGCGCCAATAAAAAATCACCGCTTTTCGCCACCATCACGGTATCGAGCACGACAAACGGAATCGGATACTGCCGCAGCTTTTCCGCCACGGTTTGTACAATCGCCGCCTGACCTAGCATGCCGATTTTCGCGCTGTCAATGCGCACATCGCTCAGCACCGAATCCATTTGTTCCCCCACAAACTGCGCCGGGATGGGATAGATTGATTGAACACCACGGGTATTTTGCGCCACCAGGGCGGTAATCACCGAGGTACCATAGCAGCCAAGGGCCGAAAAGGTCTTGATATCCGCCTGGATACCCGCGCCGCCGCTGGGATCGGTACCTGCAATGCTGAGCACGTTAACGCTACGTTTCATTGTAAATCACCACCCTGCATGGCATATAACCGATCAAGGAATGCCACCGCAAAGCTACCGGGACCCGCCGACGCCGAGGCCGCCAAGCGGCCGGCGCGCGCCATAACCCGACAGGCCGTGGCCACATGTTGCAACCGGTCTCCCGGCAGGGAGCAAAAGGCCGCCACCACCGCCGATAACGCGCAGCCGGTACCGGTAACGCGGGTCATCAGCGGATCGCCATCCGCCACTGACCACACCCGTTCACCATCGGTGATAAAATCCACCCTGCCGGTGATGGCGACCAGCGTGTCATAATCTCTGGCCAGGCGGCCGGCGGCCGGCAGCGCGAAGAGCGAGTCATCCGAGCTATCCACGCCGCGGCCCAGGCTCGGCTCGCCGGCCAGCGCCAGAATTTCGGACGCGTTGGCGCGAATGGCCACGGGCTTCAACGGCAGGATAGATAATGCGAATTCCGTGCGATAGGTCAAGGCCCCCACCGCTACCGGATCCAGCACCCAAGGGACGCCGGCCTGGTTGGCGCCGAGTATGGCGGCCATCATCGCCTCGGCGCCCCGGTGGCTCAACGTACCTATATTGATGAGCACGGCGTCCGCCATGGCGCTGAACTGCGCGGCCTCGCGGGGTTCAATCACCATGGCCGGCGCGGCGCCGATGGCAAGCAGCGTATTGGCGGTAAAACCCTGGACGACGTCATTGGTTAAACAGTGTACCAGCGGCGCACGCTGGCGCAGCAGGTCAAGAGAAGAGGCGGCGCTTAAGCCGGGTAGTTCTGTCGGTTGAGTGGTCATGTTGCTCCCAGTCGGCGGTAGGGAACACGGACCCAGTGGTGCGAGAGACCGCGACTTCCCTACGCTGGCATTATCCAGATCAGGTAATACGGGTAAAATCTCAGTCCAACGCGTATCGATGGACACCCCGAGTCATGTGTGGCGATTATCCGGTCAGGCGCGTAAAAGGTCAACAGGGGGTGTGTCAAGGCCGCACAAGCATTCGGCCGAGGCAAGCATCCGCCCGCCCCGGCGCATTCGGGGGCACGGCGGGCGTAAGCAGCCAGGACGAAGATCCTTCCTGCCGCCGGGTAAAACCTGATCGTGCCAGAGCCTCAAGCCGCCCGGCCATCCAACAATCGTTATTAAACGGCAACGTTATTTTCCACACCGGTTCGCCGCCGCATTCAATAACATCCCCATTCATTAATCTATCTATAATATCATTATAAATATTTTCATTTGAAAATACAAAACCTGATTGGGGAAACAATAAACAACACAAAATAACTCTATACATAACGACCTTGTTAAATAACAGTCAAAGGCCGGAGTATAATATCATTAAATACCAAGGGCACATTCACCTCTTGTTAAACCAAAATTAAACCATAAAGAACATCCTGGGCATTATCGAGACCAGTGGCTACAATACTCGCGATGATAATTACAATTTCCATTAGACGTTAACCTGGTGGTACCATAAACAAAATATCAACTAAATAATTTTAGCTCCACTGCTCTGGTAATAGCATGTTTTGCATTGGAAACGCCGAGTTTTTCAATGACATTTCTTATATGGAACTTTACCGTACCTTCCCGTATTGCCAGAATAGTCGCCACCTCACCATAGGTCTTACCCACGCTGGCCCAAAACAACACTTCTTTTTCTCGCGGCGACAGCGGCTGGATCGGCGGCATTTCACCATGCAACGGCAATAACGGCAGGCGGGCGTTAAGATAACTCATCACTTTCTCATGAGTATTAATCAGCAGCATTTGAAGTTTTTCACTATTTTGCTCGACTAAACGATAAAACTCCGCGCTGCCTTGCCGATTGCTGATGCTAAATGTTGCTAAATTGTTATCACCGTCATGAAGGATAAATGTATAGCCACTGTCCAACCGGTAGTATTTTGACAACCGAAAGAAGCTATGCTGCCGAATAAGCGCGGGATTGTCTGGCCATAAAAAAGGCGAAACTTTACGGCTGGCAATAAGCACCACGGGATCGATTTTTTGATAGCCATAGCTGCGGTACTGGTTCAACCAACCGGTTGGATAATCGGATATAATTGAAATAGGGAAGCTGTCCAATTTATTCATCATAAAGTAGGCGAAACAGAACGAGCTGGTGTTTTTGAATAGTCTGACTAGGTAAAGCTTGATTTCTCTTTTTATCAGTTGGATAAAGAAATCCTGATTATCGTCTAAGGGTTTTTCCATAAAAGATGCCTACCATATTAACTATCACTCATCATTTATTACCCATATCTGGTAATAAAAAATCGACTTTAATTTTCAGGAGAATTTTGGATAATATAAGAGCCTTGCTATGGATGCAACCTCTAACAGGTTTATCAATCATCCGAACCTTAATCCCGCGTCTATGCCCTCACCCTTGCCGAACGCGCAACGGCGTCATATATATGATGTTTAGCGCCGGCACGGGCAAGTAGTCCAGGTGAATGGGCTCGAACTACGCCGCCACGGATCGAAAAGGGGAAATTCGCCTTTCTGGACGTCGAATTATTTAGGATATATGTATATAATTATCTTCAAATTAATAGGCGATAGTGACTAACTATATTTACTCAACCTATGTCAAGTTACGGGTATCTAATGATAAAGGACAAGATGTCAGACTCGAATATCGTGATTCGAAACTACCACGAAGCGGATCGGCCATTTTTGCGCACGCTATTCCTATCCTCACGCAAACAAGGGTGGCCATGGCTGGACCCCCAATCATGGTTACTGGAAGATTTTGACAGCGCCACGTTTGACGAACGCATTTTAGTGGCCGAACTCCGTGGGCATATTGCCGGCTTTGCGTCGTTATGGCTCCCGGACAGTTTCCTGCACAACCTGTTTGTCGATCCAAATTACCAGCGACAGGGCGTCGCCAGCGCGCTTCTGGCGGCTTGTTATCCCTTATGCCGCGAGACTCTGGCGCTAAAATGCCTGCGAGAAAACCTGGGGGCTCAACAATTCTATCTGCACCATGGGTGGAAAATTATCTCATCCGGGCGCGGGGAGCATGGGCGGTATTACCTGATGCATAAGGTCAACCCGCTGACAAAATAAGTCGCACGGGACTGGCTGCTGGGAGAAATGAACATTTCGCGGTAGATTGGTAAACCTGAAAAAACGGTGATAAACCATGAAGCTGATAAAGCATATAACGGTTGGGCTGGCAGTGCTGCTGAGCCTGTCTTGCGGCCTCAGTCTGGCCGATAATTTTTTTACCCGCGGCGGCGTTAAAAGTCAAAGCTGGGTCACCGCGCCACGCTATTCGGCCGGCATGGCGCCCGACCCGGTCCGGCTGGTAAATACCGCCATCGTGCAGGTCTACGCAGCCAAAACCTACGGCTGGCGGGGTGTGTTTGCGGTACATCCCTGGATTATTTACAAAGGGTCCGGCGAAACCGCCTTTACCCGTTATGAGGTGGTTGGGTGGCGCGGTAACGATGTGGTCCAACGAAACTACGCCCTACCCGATGGATTATGGTTTGGCTCGCGGCCAATGCTGCTGGTTGATCAACGCGGCCCGGGCGTGGATGCCATGATCACGCAAATTGAGGCGGCGATCCGGAGTTACCCCTACGCCCAGACCTACCTAAGCTATCCAGGGCCCAATAGCAACACTTTCCTTGCCCATATTGGACGGGAGGTACCCGCCTTAAGGCTCGACCTGCCGGCCAACGCCATCGGCAAAGACTACCGTTCTATCGGCCATCCCATCGGCATGTCCCCAACCGGCAGCGGCTGGCAGATTTCCCTACTCGGCCTGCTGGGATTAAGCGTTGGCATCGAAGAAGGCGTTGAACTGAACGTCCTGGGTCTGGATTTCGGTATTGACGTAAAACGCCCCGCGCTGCGCCTACCCTTTATCGGTCGCCTGGGAATGACCCATACCACCGTCTCCGATACGAGTGGCCAATAAGACGGATCGGTCCCGCAACAACACATTTCCGACCCGGACCGGCGATGCTTATATGCCGTTGCGGCCCATTTAACGGTTACCGGTCAACTTGTCTTCGGTTTTGGTGGCAAAGTCAGCGGCATCATGGCGCTCACGCAGCTGGCTTGCGGGTTCGCCAAAGACACGGTTCACCATCCGCCCACGCTGAACCGCCGCGCGCGCGCCAAGGGTGTCTGCCCAGCGCTGGATATGCTTGTAATCCTGCACCTGCAGGAATTCGGCCGCTTCATACAGCCAGCCCTTGGCCAGGCCACCGTACCAGGGCCAGATAGCCATGTCGGCGATGGTATACTGGTTTCCGGAGACATATTCGTTATTTGCCAGCTGCTTATCAAGCACGTCAAGCTGCCGCTTGGTTTCCATGGCAAAGCGGTCGATCGCGTATTCGATTTTCGTCGGCGCGTAGGCATAAAAGTGTCCAAAACCGCCGCCCAGGTAAGGCGCGCTGCCCACCTGCCAAAACAACCATGACAGACATTCGGCACGGGCGCCGGCCTCGGTGGGAAGGAATGCGCCAAACTTCTCGGCCAGATAGAGCAAAATCGCCCCGGATTCAAAAACCCGGATCGGCTGTGGGCCGCCGCGATCCAACAGCGCCGGTATTTTTGAGTTGGGGTTCACCGCCACAAAACCGCTGCCGAACTGATCACCGTCGCCGATTTTTATTAACCAAGCGTCGTATTCAGCTCCGCTGTGGCCGAGAGCCAGCAGTTCCTCCAGCATGACCGTGACCTTAACGCCATTCGGCGTCGCCAGCGAATAAAGCTGGAGAGGATGACGGCCTACGGGCAGCTCCTGGTCATGCGTCGGCCCAGAAATTGGCCGGTTAATATTCGCAAAGCGGCCACCGCTCGCCGAATTCCAGGTCCACACCTTCGCTGGTACATAATGAGACGAATCTGTCATTTTTAATACTCCTCGCCCCCCAAGGGGATAATGGTTCAAACCCGCGGACAATAGACGTTGAATTCGTGGTACGACAACGCTCGGTATGCCTGGACGCCGCGACATCTTGTCCGTTTTATCTGTTTCACCTTCGTCGGCCGGTAGTCAGTTTAGCCGACCACATGGCAATACCGGTGGCACAGATCGTGCGCAATAACGATTATACCCGCTGGATGACGCTATATCAGGCTATCTATACCGACTTATTCAACATCGGTGCCCCGAGAATCTCCGGCATCAATGTAGCGATATCGGCACAGCCGTCAATGCTGGATTGCGCCATATGTAATCGCGCTCGCACAGTTGGCATGATTAAACGGCAAGCTCAAGCCAGGCTATGGGCCGAACGTGAGAAACCTCCTTAATGCCCATGATGCCGCCATCGATCGCTTTGATGAACCTGATACATCACTGGGATGGTGGCTAACATGGGTATGATGGCCTTTAGGTTGGATCCTGCTTGGTTCTGGGAGGCAAGCGGATCATGACCTCCACGCCTTTTACCAGATTTTGCACCGTGATTTTCCAATGATGGGCGTTCGCTATTTCTTTACAGATGGCCAGCCCCAATCCGCTCCCGTCAGGCGAAGCATTCGGTCCGCGCCAAAACCGATCGAACAAAAATGGCAGATGGTCTGGATCGATACCGGGTCCGCGATCCTGAATGCGGAAGGTACTTTCAGTCGCCGTAATAGTCACGGCATTGTTGGCCGAAGAGACATTAATGGCATTATCGATGATATTTTTCAGTAAAATAAATAACGCACTTTTATCGGCGTCAATCCAACTCAGTGATTTTGAAGCGTGCATTATGATTTCAACCCGACGGCACTCTGCTTTCAGATATAAATAGTTGATCACTTCATGCACAACCGCGATTCTGTCGGTCTTGATAAAATGATAATTTTGCGCTTCGCTCAGTTCCGCCAGTTGTAACAGTTGCCGTACTTGCCTCGCCATAAAATCAATATCACGTAGCAATAGGGTTTTATCGCTGATATCCGGGTGCAGTTCTATTTGTGCTCGCAATAATGTAAGTGGCGTCTTAAGCTCATGCGCCGCGATACCTAAAAATTCCTGCTGGGCAATAAACCCTTTTTCCAATCGTTCGAGCACATCATTGAATGCCGCGATTAATGGTTTGATTTCATTGGGAATATGTTCGCCATTCAATCGCGACCGTAAATTAGTCGGGGTGATTAATATTGCCGCCTGGGAGGTGTTTTTCAGCGGCCGGAGTATCCACCTGATGATAAAGGGGAAGGTTAGCCCAAAACCTATAACGGCGATTAAAATAGTCACTCCAACGATTTTTGGAATCGGCTTGAGTTTAAGCTCTACCGCGACTTCGCCGAACGCATTGCTGGTTGCGGTTTGAACATAGAATACATGATTTTTTCGGTTTAATTTCAATGAAAACAGATCATAGAGTTCGTGATGGAGCATGATCTGTTGATGAAGGCCCACCGACTCGTCCAGTAATCTATTCCCCCAAGGCACGTCATAATCTCCGTTAGACGTGAGTAATATATTGCCCTGTCCATCCAGTACACGATATATGATCTCCGTCGGCGCCGCGTGAAATAGCCACTCATTTCGGCGATCGAGTTTTATCTCAACCAGCTGCCCGCGGTCATCAAATTGCAAGCCTGAGACAACGCGTTCGGCGGTCCGTTGATTATCGTCCTTTTGCCACAGCTCTAGCGGCGATTGGTTGAATACATACACGACGATAATGGTAACGGCGATTAAACTGACCGAAAGCACCAAAATACTGACTAGCCATAATCTGAATGATAAGCTCCTGGTAAAGTCATTGAAGATCTTTTGAGGTATCCAGCGAAGTATCATTCCGCGTTGCGTCATCGTCGACTACCCTTTTGCGACTCGTCCGGCGAAATGGACTGGATTTGCTGATGCGTGTGGCTTTTTAATGAAAGAGCGGTCTGCAAACCATAATCCGGGCGAACGTGCAAACGTAGATACGCCGAAGGTGTGATATCGAAGTTTTTTTTGAAGGCTCTCGTCAGCGCCGACTGATCGTCAAAGTGGTATTTACGCGCAATGTCATTGATGGACAGTGCCGACTGGCGTAATTCATCCGCCGCACGGGTCAATCGCCTTTTACGGGTATATGTGGCAAGGGAATAGTGAGTGAACCTTTTAAATAATCGCTGTAAATGCCATTTACTATAACCGGATTTTTCAGAGAGTATCTGCAAATTCAGGGACGTTTCAAGATTGTTTTCGATCCATATTAACAGATCATCCAAAACATTCTCATAGTACATATTGCTCCCCCAGATTAAGATCGTTCTTTTCCTGCTGCAGATAATGCCATTGCCCTATATCAGCACGTCAAATCAGGCTACGCAGAGCAAACCCGACACCGCGAATATTCACGATTTTCGCCAGAATGCCCGCGCGGCCCATTTTCTTGCGCAATCGGTAAACCGCGACTTCAAGCGCATTTGGCGTCACCGCATCCTCCATGCCCCAGGCAGCATGTTCCAGCGTGGCGTGGCGCACAATTTGTCCCCTGGCCTTAAGCAAAGCCAACATGATTTGCAGCTCGCTGGGCGCCAACAATATCGAAGTATTGTTACAACGCAGCGTCTGGTCTTGCGGGTCTAGGATCATATTGGCAAAAACAAAGGTCAGTGAGACGGTTTCGCTTGGGCGTCGCATCAGAGAACGAACCCGCGCCACCAGTTCACTCATGGCAAAGGGTTTGGTCACATAGTCGTCAGCACCGCTTTCCAATCCATCAATGCGATCATGCAACGCGTCACGCGCGGTCACCATCAGGCATGGGATCATTTGACCAGAACCACGATATTCTCTTAAAAAAGTCAAACCATCGCCATCAGGCAGACCCCGGTCGATAATCAACACGTCATAGCTGGCTTGCCCCAGGCCATATGTGGCCTGCGCCAGGGAAGCAAAGATATCGGTCTCTATTCCCACTGCGGATAAGGCTGACCCGATCATGTCGGCGAGCCGGCCGTTATCCTCAATCAGAGCAACGCGTGGCATAGATTTACTCAAGTTAAAATTGATAGAGGTAGCCCAAGCTGATCTTTGGAACGCTAGAGCGACCCACCAGCGGGCTATCCGTGATCCCGCTGCCTAAATGCGTCACGTTGGCATCCAAATGCAGACGTTGGTGCGGAGTGAGGGTATAACCGATCCGCAACCCGGCAGTCACATTATATGTTGACTCACCCTCATAAGCTTGCCGGCCCGGGCGGGCTTCCGAATCCCTTACACCATAATAATAATCAACGTATTGGCTGTTAAGCCATGCCACTCTGGCATAGGGCGAGAACGTCACATCGCCATCGACAAATTGTTTAGTAAAACCAAGCAGTGCTCGCTGACCTTTGTTTCCCGCCAGCAGGTAATTGGCGGACAGGGTGCCGAAATCCGTTTGCCATGCTATGGAAGGGCCGGCCCAAAGCCCCCCGCGCCGTTTCTGCATGCCATCGAGGATATCAGCATCAGATGCATCATACCCTTCACCCAGCGCATAGTTAGCACGTAATGCGACGCTGACGTTATCCCAATGGCCCAATTTAAGGTCAAGATCGTTTCCGTATAGATTCACCCACTTATCGTCAAAATAAACTAAAGGTATGGGATTCACATCCGAGCCGTATCCTTTATAGGGCGATTTTCCGTAACTGACGCCACCGCCGAGCCCCCACGTGGTGACGTTGGGCACATCGCTCAACCAGGTAAAACCCGAGTCCTTCGTATCAAGATTGGCAACAGATTCAGTAGATGCAAATAGTGAACCCGAATAGCAAAAGACATAAACGAGGAGGATCCCCTTGGGACAAACGTGCCTTAACGCATATTTCATAGTCATTCCTTATGATACGAGATCGGTCAGGAAGACATTCTATGACCCGCTGGCTTACCATAAACTTACCGAGTCTAAACGGATGGTGCCGCTATAAGCGGATCATGCGCGGATAAACCGGCCACGTCCCGTTCACACCGTCGGCACGGTGCCACCGTCAATGACGTACTCGGTGCCGGTGATGGAGCTTGCCCGCGCCGACACGAGGAAAGCGATGAGATCCGCCACCTCCTCCGTCCTGGCGGGCCGCCCAAGGGGGATACCGCCAAGTGAATCCATAATGATCTGCTTGCCACCCTCGTAGTCCGTGCCCGCCTGCAGCGCAAGACGCTCCGCCATGGCGACCGATGCCTCGGTCGCTACCCATCCAGGAGAAACCCGCACGACGCGAATACCCTTGGGCGACACCTCTTTTGACAGACTCTTGCTGTAGGTCGACAGCGCCGCCTTTGCGGCGGCGTAGGCGGTCGTCGATTCGGCAAGCGGTAGTTCACGTTGAATAGACGTCACGTGAATGATGACGCCGCAACCCTGGGTGATCATTGATGGCAATAGCGCCCGGTCGATACGCACCGCCGCCATAAGGTTCTGGTTCAGGGCTGCCCACCATTCATCGTCGTCAAGCACGGCAAAACCGCCGGCCGGCGCGGTTGAACCCCCTACGACATTGACAATAAAGTCGACCCCGCCAAACTGTTCCAGCACCGCATTGGTCAGGTTAGCGCATCCCGCGGCGGTCGATACGTCGGTCACGAAGAACTCAACGCCCTCAATTGGCGTCTCGGGAACCGAGCGAGCGGTGGTCATGACCCTGACGCCGGCATCCAGGAGCGCCGCGACCACGGCTGCGCCAATACCTTTCGTCCCACCGGTTACCAGCGCCCTGCGTCCAGCGATGTCCAGGTTGAAACTCATATCATTATCTCCAGGTTGGCTAATGCGAACTATTGCGACCGAATTGATCATTGAGGAGGATAAAGATAAACTTCAAAAACAACAAGAACGTACTAAAAAGTAAGGTACTTACAAAAAAGTATGGTAAAGAAATACACACCGACCACGGGAGCCAGTGGCGTCGAACAAGCGCTCAAGATCCTTGAGGGAAAATGGAAGCTGGTGATCATTTTCCATCTGTTCGGCGGCAAGCTGCTGCGATTCTCCGAACTCGAAAAGGCGATCCCGGCCATCACGCAAAAAATGCTGATCCAGCAGCTTCGCCAGTTGGAAAAAGATGGGGTGGTTCTGCGCATCGTCCATCATCAGGTACCGCCAAAGGTTGAATATAAACTGACCGAGTGGGGGCAGGCGCTCTGCCCAGCGCTTGATTCTTTGCTGAAATGGGCCGATTTACGTGATGAACAAGAGGCGAATCGTCTCCCGTGAGGTCATTGCCGACGGTAAACGACCGGTGATCGTCGGCGTGACTGGCCGAGCCAACGACGAGGGCACATAAGAACATGGCCTGGTAATAGCACGACATGGCGCCGAACGAATCCATCATGGGCTCAACAACAGCAACTTGAGAGCGTTTGGGAGGGGCGGCAGATAGTTTAGTTCTCCGCTATTTTGTCCACTTATAGTACTCAAAATACAATTTTTTAAACGCTAGCCGATCAACGCCGCCAAATCTGTGGTCGAAGGCGGCGGTAAACGGCGGGTTTCTTTCGCCACATTGACCTGCATCGCCATCTCCGCCATTTCCAGCACCTCTGGTGGCAATCCGTAGTTCCCTCTGCTCTGTATCCAGGACAAGATATCCGCGAGATGCCAGATTGATGCGCTGCCTTCATGAATCGGCGCCGGGAAGCTGCCCGGATAGAGCATCATCAATTTGCGTAGACTGCGCCTCGACAAGCCGACAACCCGCGCCGCATCCGTCAGCCCCACCAGATCCGGCGCCGCTTCGATCAGCTTCGCCGATGACACGGCGCGGCGTACATCGCCCAACGCACTGCACACGGCTGCCTCGGCGCTAGCGGCCTCCCGGGTAAATGCCAATGCCAGCCTCCCTGGCAAGCCAATGCCGACCAGCGCATCTTTGCAGCCGGCTTCGTTCAGTTGTCCGACGATCGCATCCGATTCGCGGTAGTCAGCGGCAAGCTGATACTTTAGGGTGAAAGTGTATTCCATCATTACTCCTCATCGTCGACATTACGCTGCTAACGATGCGTCGTGCGGAATCCACGACCCGGCGCAAAGCGCACATGGTTGCCAAGGTTCTTCGACGTGCTCCAGACGCTGATGATGCAAAACTCTGCCTAACAACATTCCTGGTCATTATAAGGATAGTAGATCTTTACCCGGGCGTGACTGCCGTCAACGTCGATTAGCCAGCCCGGCTCTTTTGTTTACACATCTGAGCGCTTGCTCAACGACTTAAAACCTCAAGCATGGGTCGATGAGTAAAATTACCTCACGTCATCTATAGACGACTGGTATATTTGGTGTTAACTTAACGATATGACTACTGCAATCCAACCACATGGTAATGATGTCCGTGAACATATCCTTGATTCAGGCCAGCGCATTATAGCCGGCAAGGGATTCTCGGCCGTCGGCTTGAATGAAATCCTCATCGACGCGGGTGTGCCAAAGGGTTCTTTTTATCACTACTTTGGCTCCAAAGAAGCGTTTGGCGTGGCTATGTTGGAACGTTATTTTGCAGAGTATCTGGCAGACCTCGATAATACGCTGGGTCAACCGGGTTTTACCATGGCGCAGCGATTGTTGAACTACTGGCAGCAATGGCGGGATTCTCAGTCGTTCTTCGATTGCCAAGGCAAGTGCCTGGCCGTAAAACTGGGGGCTGAGGTGGCTGATCTTTCGGAGAATATGCGTTTGACCCTGAAATCGGGCACCTCAGGAATAATATCGCGTCTCGCGCGGGCGCTAGCAGTGGGCATGGCCGAAGGTTCTCTTCGTATCGATGATGAACCGGACCGTGTTGCAGAAAGCCTTTACCAACTCTGGCTTGGTGCCAGCGTGATGGTAAAGATTGTGCGTAACACCCAACCTTTTGAGTCAGCATTGATTCTGACTCAGCGGAACCTGCATCTTGTCTCCTAGACGGGGCGATATGTAGCGGCGCTTAAGGCGGTGTTTTTTTTATAATCCCCATCAAGACGACCGGTCTAATATGGCGTTTCTTAACCAGAGATAATACGGCCGCTCAACTTCAAAACCGATAATTCAACCACGCTGGAGAAAAAATATGAAAATTCTTATGGTTCTTACCTCACATGACCAACTTGGTAATACCGGGCGTAAAACGGGTTTCTGGCTGGAAGAGTTGGCAGCACCTTATTACGCCTTTAAGGATGCCGGCGCGGAGATAACGCTAGCCTCACCTAAAGGCGGCAACCCGCCATTAGATCCAAAAAGCAATGAGCCTGATTTTCAGACGGAGCAGACACATCGCTTCGAGTCAGACGCAGCGGCAATGGCGCAGCTCGCGTCGACAGTCCGGCTTGACAGCATTTCGCAATCGGATTACGACACTGTTTTTTATCCCGGTGGCCACGGTCCGCTGTGGGATCTCGCAGAGGATAAGCACTCCATCGCGCTGATCGAGTCATTCTTGGCGGCAAACAAACCCGTTGCCTTGGTCTGCCATGCGCCGGGTGTGCTCCGCCATGTAAAAACCCCGGCAGGAAAACCATTGGTTGAAGGTAAAAAGGTCACGGGATTTACCAACACTGAAGAGGACGCGGTTGGGCTGACCAATATTGTTCCTTTCCTGGTTGAAGACGAGCTGATGGCGAAAGGCGGTATCTATTCTAAAGGTGAGGACTGGAGTTCATATGTCGTCAGCGATGGTCTGCTGATTACCGGTCAAAATCCAATGTCCTCGGCAGCCACGGCAACTTTGCTTATCAAGCAGCTTGTGAAGTAACAGGCACCTGGCGATGGTCAAAACCGGTCCAATGGCGGCCTACCCTGCCAGTCGGGCGCGGGTTACGTTGCCGATGAACGGGCTCTTGGAACAGACATGGGCCCGGAACCCACGGCTGGAGACCAGGAAAACGTCTTGCGGTCCGGCCAGCCGAGGGTTTAAAAAAGGAAACAAGCGCACTCCGCGTGCTCTTGTTTTATCAAGTGAGGGCTTGCCCAACCTTCATACCCCATCAAGCCAGGCTACCATTGCCGCATTCACCTCGTCGGGGCGGTCTTGCATAATCCAGTGACCTGCATGTTCCCACAGCTCCACTTTTGACTTGGGATGCGTGCACCATCCGCGCATCCGATCGGCCTGATCCTTGAAACGGCAAAGATGATAAAAGGGCACGCCGATCGTCTTCAATAATGCCTCACTGCCCGCGCCCACCCCAACCTGATCCGCGCCCAGGAAAAGGGGCCCAAAGGACTCTCGAAAAGGAGCTAGGGGCATGCCCATTATTCGGCGCGCATGCCAGGCTTTCAACGCTGGGCTGGTCGCCGCATCGTAAAAATTTTCAAGCATCGACAACGCCACACTGACGGGATTTTCAGTCTGAAGCCGGTCGGCTGTTGCCTGGAAAAGCGGCGTGAACCGATCATCGAATCCCAACGAACCGTCGACGGAAATCACGGCATCAACCAAATCTGGACGCAACGCGGCTATGCGCGCGGCGATCTGCCCTCCCATGGAATGTCCAATCAAGGTAAATTTTTGACCCGCAAAGTCCGTTTCAATTAATGCAATGATATCTGCAGCATAATGGTTAGGTTGGTACTGACCCGCCGGCATAACGTCGGATCGACCATGCCCGCGCAGATCCACCGCAATGGTACGATAGCGCCTTTCCAGTATGGGGATCTGCCAACTCCAATCATGGGAATCGGCAACCCAGCCATGGAGCAACATAAGATTTCGGCCGTTACCCGCATCAGTATAAAAAAGCGTTGCGGCACGCATCGTTTCGTCCGACGCTGCGCCAACGAGCCCAACCCGTGCAGCCGGGGGGGTGATTGCGGGCGAACCCAGCGGGCCACGACGAGAGAGCTTGATCGTCCTCATATCCGTCCTTTGAACAATCTAGAATCTTGATGGACGATATGATATACATCGTATATCTACAGTCAATTACGCACCTTAAGGTGCGTAAATATACGCAAGGATATTGCCATGCCTCGCCCCGTGTCACCGGAGATCAGCGATATATTCTTTGCCGATTGCGCCGCCCGCTCCTTCTTCGATCAAGTGGCCAATAAGTGGTCCGTGATGATCCTGACAATACTGGAGGAACAGCCAACGCGTTTCAACGAGTTAATGCGCAAACTGGAAGGCATCACGCACAAAGCATTGACGCAGGCCCTAAGACGAATGGAACGAAACGGCCTGATCTCCCGGCATGTCCTGACAACCTCGCCCGTTGCGGTGGAGTATGCGATCACTGAGCTAGGCCATACGCTGCAAAAACCCTTTGCCGCCGTTTACGAATGGGCAATCCTGCATTTGCAGCAGATCGAGGATTCACGCGAGCGTTACGACAAAACGGTGATGCCGCACTCATAGCGGCGTGCGCCAATGCATTGTCCCGTGTCCCCGGACACAGGACACAGGACACAGGACACAGGACACAGGACACAGGACACAGGACACAGGACAAGCAAGGGTAAAAATGAAAGGTCAAGATACTGTATTGCTTCTGAAACTAATGAATAAGTAATACTGAAATTAATAAGTTAATGCCGATAAAGGTTGCTTCAGCGCTGGGCTTACTTTACCGCATAAAAAACCCGCTCAAACTCGGCGGGTTTTGTAATCAAACTATCATCTCAAATCGTAATGAAGCGATTAAATCACTCCCACTCAATCGTCGCCGGCGGTTTGCCAGAGATGTCGTAGACGACCCGGGAAATGCCGTCGACTTCGTTGATAATGCGATTGGAGACCCGGCCGAGGAACTCATAGGGCAGATGGGCCCAATGCGCCGTCATAAAGTCGATGGTTTCAACCGCCCGCAGGGATACCACCCAGTCATATTTACGCCCGTCCCCCATCACGCCCACCGAGCGCACCGGCAGGAAGACGGTAAACGCCTGGCTGACCTTATTGTACAGATCGGCCTTGTGCAGCTCATCGATGAAGATCGCGTCGGCTTGGCGCAGCAGGTCGCAGTACTCTTTCTTCACTTCGCCCAAAACACGCACGCCCAGGCCCGGGCCGGGGAACGGATGGCGGTAAAGCATATCGTACGGCAGGCCGAGTTCCAGGCCGATTTTACGCACTTCGTCCTTGAACAGCTCCTTAAGCGGCTCCACCAGGCCCAGCTTCATCTCCAGCGGCAGGCCGCCGACATTGTGATGGGACTTGATAACGTGGGCCTTGCCGGTAGCGGAGGCCGCGGATTCGATAACATCGGGGTAGATGGTGCCCTGCGCCAGCCATTTCACCGCGGACTGTTTGCTGGCTTCGCGATCGAATACTTCCACAAACACCCGGCCGATGATTTTGCGCTTGGCCTCGGGTTCCGACACGCCGGCCAGCGCGCTAAGGAACAGCTCCTCGGCGGGCACATGCACAATGTTCAGACCGTATTTCTCGCCGAACATTTCCAATACCTGGCTGGCCTCGTTAAGGCGCAGCAAACCATTGTCGACAAAGACGCAGGTCAAGCGTTTACCGATGGCGCGGTGCAGCAGCATGGCGGTGACCGATGAATCCACGCCGCCCGACAGGCCGAGAATCACGTGATCCTCGCCGATTTGGTCGCGTAAACGGGTGATGGCGTCTTCGATAATTTTATCCGGCGTCCACAGCGACTCGCATCCGCAAATATCGCGCACAAAACGCTGCAGGATCTGCTGTCCCTGATGGGTATGGGTCACTTCGGGATGGAACTGCACGCCGTAAAACCGCTTTTCTTCATTGGCCATAATGGCGAAACGGCAGGATTCGGTGCTGGCGACGGTCACGAAATCGCCGGGGATGCCGGTCACCTTGTCGCCATGGCTCATCCAAACGTCCAGCAGCGGCTTGCCGTTGGCGCTCAGGGAATCCTGGATATCGCGCACCAGGGCGCAGTCTTGCAACACCTCTACCTGGGCATAACCAAATTCACGCTGATGGGAGCCTTCCACCCTGCCGCCCAGCTGCATGGCCATGGTTTGCATGCCGTAGCAGACGCCCAGCACCGGCACGCCGGCCTGATAGACGTATTCCGGCGCAATGGAGCTGTTCTGTTCGGTGGTGCTCTCCGGGCCGCCGGAGAGAATAATGCCGCTGGGGGCAAAAGCGCGAATCTGCGCCTCCGTCACATCCCAGGCCCAAAGTTCACAATAGACGCCGAGTTCACGAACCCGGCGGGCAATCAGCTGGGTGTATTGCGAACCGAAATCCAGAATTAGAATGCGATGTTTATGAATATTATCAGTCATATGGGGCGTATTCCAGAAGCGGATATCAATATAAAAAAACCACCCGACCTCGGTCGGGCATAGTCAAACGGGGAATGGCCGGGCGTCGGCCATTCCGCTGCTCATGGGCGCGCGTAGCGGTCAATGTTAGCCCATGCGGTAGTTCGGCGATTCCTTGGTAATGGCGACGTCGTGGACGTGGCTTTCCTGGATGCCGGCGCCGCTGATACGGACAAATTCAGCTTTGGTGCGCAGTTCGTCGATAGTAGCACAGCCGGTCAGGCCCATACAGGAACGCAGTCCGCCCATTTGCTGATGGACGATCTCTTTCAACCGGCCCTTGTAGGCCACCCGGCCTTCGATACCTTCCGGCACCAGTTTATCGGCGGCGTTGTCGGTCTGGAAATAGCGGTCTGACGATCCTTTGGACATGGCGCCGAGGGATCCCATGCCGCGATAGGATTTGAAGGAGCGCCCCTGATACAGCTCGATATCACCCGGGGACTCTTCGGTACCGGCCAGCAGCGAGCCGACCATGACGCAGGATGCGCCGGCGGCAATGGCCTTGGCAATATCACCGGAGAAGCGGATGCCGCCGTCGGCGATCACCGGAATGCCGGTGCCTTCCAACGCTTCCACCGCATCGGAAATGGCGGTGATTTGCGGTACGCCGACGCCGGTAACGATACGGGTGGTGCAAATGGAACCCGGGCCGATACCGACCTTGACCGCGCTGACGCCGGCTTCGACCAGGGCGATGGCGCCGGAGCCGGTGGCAACGTTACCACCGATGATTTGCAGATCCGGGTATTTGGCGCGGGTATCGCGAATACGCTGCAGCACGCCTTCGGAATGCCCGTGGGATGAGTCAATCAGCAGCACGTCAACGCCGGCGGCCACCAGCGCATCAATGCGGTCTTCGTTACCAGCGCCGGCACCGACCGCCGCGCCAACGCGCAGGCGGCCACGTTCGTCTTTGCAAGCATTAGGCTTGCGTTCGGCCTTTTGGAAATCCTTGACCGTGATCATGCCGAGCAAATGGAAATGCGCGTCGACCACCAAGGCTTTCTCCACGCGTTTTTCATGCATCTTCTGCAAAACCACTTCGCGAGCTTCGCCTTCCTTGACGGTGACCAGGCGCTCTTTAGGGGTCATTACCGCGGTGACCGGCTGGGATAAATCGGTGACAAACCGCACGTCGCGGCCGGTGATAATGCCGACCAATTCGTTGTCGTCGGTCACTACCGGATAACCGGCGAACCCGTAGCGGGCGGTCATTTCCTTAACCTGGGACAGCGTGGTGCCCGGGGTGACGGTTTTAGGGTCGGTGACCACCCCGCTTTCATGTGCTTTCACCCGGCGCACTTCTTCGGCCTGGCGCTCAATAGGCATATTTTTATGGATGAACCCAATGCCCCCTTCTTGTGCCAGGGCGATCGCCAAAGGCGCTTCGGTTACCGTATCCATGGCGGCGGACAGTAAGGGAATATTCAGGCGTATTTTTTTGGTCAGCTGCGTGCCGAGTTCGGCCGTGTTGGGCAAAACGGTGGAATGCGCGGGTAACAGGAGGAGATCGTCGAACGTCAGTGCTTCTTTAGCGATTCGTAGCATATGCAATATCTCACCGGATTAATGTATAAAATATTGCCGTGGCATTATACAGAACGTAACCGGTTGCCTCCAGCACTTTTTAAAAAAAACGCTTGATAACCGCTACACGATAAGTAATATCAACCGATTAACCTTTGTTTTAGAAAGTTGATCTGGCTCACATGTCCACACCCGCCACCGCACTGATTTTTACCGTCTCCCGTCTTAACCAGACGGTGCGAGAACTGCTGGAAGGCGAAATGGGCCAGGTCTGGCTTACCGGCGAAATCTCCAACTTCTCGCAGCCCGCCTCCGGTCACTGGTATTTCACCCTCAAGGATGACCGGGCCCAGGTGCGCTGCGCTATGTTCCGCAACGGCAACCGGCGGGTCACCTTCGCGCCGCGCAACGGCCAGCAGGTGCTGGTGCGGGCGGCGTTGACACTTTATGAACCGCGCGGCGACTATCAGCTGATCGCCGAAAGCATGCAGCCCGCCGGCGACGGCTTGCTGCAACAGCAGTTCGAACAGCTTAAAGAGCGCCTATCCGCCGAAGGATTGTTTGATCAACGCCATAAGCGGCCTTTACCCAGCCCGGCGCGCCGGGTCGGCGTGATCACGTCCGCCAGCGGCGCCGCGCTGCACGATATCCTGAATATTTTACGCCGGCGCGATCCGTCGCTGCCGGTAGTGATCTACCCCACGCCGGTGCAAGGGCTGGACGCGCCGGCGCAGATCGTGCGGGCCATCGAGTGTGCCAACCGCCGCGGCGAATGCGATGTGCTGATCGTCGGCCGGGGCGGCGGCTCGCTGGAAGATTTGTGGAGTTTCAACGATGAGCGGGTGGCGCGGGCGATTTTTGCCAGCATTCTGCCGGTGGTCAGCGCCGTTGGCCATGAAACCGATGTGACCATTGCCGACTTCGTCGCCGATTTGCGCGCGCCGACCCCTTCGGCGGCGGCGGAGCTGGTCAGCCGTAATCAGCTGGAGCTGGTGCGGCAAATCCAGTCACAGCGCCAGCGTTTGGAAATGGCGCTGGATTACTATATGGCGCAGCGGCTGCAGGCCTTTACCCGGCTGCAGCACCGTTTGCAGCAGCAGCACCCCCATTTACGCCTGGCGCGTCAGCAAACCGCGCTTATCAAGCTGCGCCGCCGCCTGGATGATAGCCTGCAAGGGCAACTGCGCCTGGCACGCCGCCGCCATGAGCGGGCGCTGCAGCGCTTAAACCAGCAGACCCCCTCCCCGCGTATCGCCCGCACGCAGCAGCGGCTACAGACCCTGCTGTATCGCCTGCGGCAAAGCATCGCCGGTCCGTTGAACCAGCAGGGTCGATTGCAGGAGTTGGGGTATCAGTTGCAGCAGGGCATCAATCGTCAGTTAAACCAACGGCAGCAGTCGTTCGGCAGGCTTTGTTCGCAGTTGGAAGCGGTCAGTCCATTGAAAACGCTGGCGCGCGGTTTCAGCGTCACCACCAACGCGTCCGGCAAGCTGATTCGGCAAACCACGCAGATCGCTCCCGGCGAAACGCTGACCACTCGTCTGATGGACGGGTGGGTGGACAGCCAGGTGACGGCCGTGACGCCGGCCGCGCTGCCGTCACCGTCCCCACGGCGCGCAAAATAAGCTCACCCTAGCCGTATCACTCACTGACGCCAGGCATTTACCTTAGCCGCGCCGGCGTGCTAGCGACCGGCCGCGGTGGATGCACGCGCCAGCCAGTTATAACCGGCGCCCGCCATCAGCAATATGCAGGTACCGAAAAATACCGGCCGCATACCAAAATGGCCGCCAATCATCCCGCCCAGCAGCGGTCCCGCAACCTGGCCGACATATTGGGCGGACGTCGAGTAGCCCAGCATTTTACCGGCAATGGCGTCCGGCACGTTATGACGGATAACGCTGGCGATACAGGGAAGCAGGCCCCCCAGGGCCAGACCCATGAAAAAACGCAGTACCACCAGTTGCCACCCCTGGGTAACCAGAGCCTGGGGGATTAACAGCACTGCCGCCGCCAGTAGACATCCGATAATCACATTCCATGAGCCGGCGCGATCCGCCAGGCGTCCCAGCCAGGAGGCGGAGATAATGCTGCCCAGGGCGGCGCTGGCCATGGTCAGGCCGGCGACCAAGGTCACATGGGATGACGTGACCAGTTGCGCCACATACAGCGTAATAATCGGCTCGATAGACATATTGGCGACCATCAGCAGGGTTCCGGTCACCAGCATGGCCAGCACCGGCCGGCTAAAGCCGATGGCCGCGCCGGCGGATGACGGCGTCGCCCGCCGGGCGCCCGACCCCGGCTCCTCTTTAAGCAGGAAAGTGGTCGCCAGAAAAGAGATAAAGATCACCGCGCCGGCGACGATGAAGGTCGCGCGGATACCGATCAGCGGCGGCAAGGTCCCGCCGATCAGCGGACCGATAAAATTCCCCGCCATAATGCCGGAGGACAGTACGCCCAGGGACCAGCCGGTGCGGGCCTTGGGCGTCTGCGTCGCCACCAGGATCATGGAACCGGACGCATAGCCGCCCAACAGGCCGGCCAGCAGGCGTAATGCCACCAGTTGCCAGACGCTGTGCGCCATGCCTAGCAGGGTCATCGCAATAGCCATGCCTAAGCTGGCGCGGATCAGCATCAGCTTGCGGCCATAACGATCCCCCAAACGCCCCCACAGCGGCGCGGTTAGCGCCGCGCTGAAAAAGGTTGCCCCATAGGCCAGGCCCGACCATTGGCCGATGGCCGCCTGGCCGGTCACCCCTAGTTGCTCAACATAGAGCGGAAGGAACGGCAGCAGCAGCGTCATCGCAATGATGGTGGTAACAGACCCAAATACGCAGACCGCTAAGTTTCGCTGCCAATAGCGATTGCCGTCGGCTAAAGGCGCCGGGGTAATGGTGACCATGCATGACTCCTTGCGCCAGCCAAATACATCAAACCACAAAATAATTTTTTAGACTTCAATGCACCAGAGAAGTAAAAATAATATCAATCTCCTATTCATAAAAACATCTTCTGTCCAGCGCGTAAAAAATAGAGAAACGATGAGCTGCTATTTATTTTAGTATTAAAGACGATACGGTGGCGGATTGCCGCAAATAACGCAGATAACACTTAAATCATCCTTTTAGCCATGATAAAAAGATGGTAAGCATTTGTTAATGAAAAGTGAATATTTAACAAATGCCACTCAAAAGCGGCTGAATTTCAATCAGTTAACAGCCATAAGCATTATATATCTTAACCGGCCGGTAACATCACTTTTTAGTTTACTTAGCGGGTGGTGGCTAATAGAATCGGAAAGGATTAGCAGACAGTATTGGGCTCAAAGCAACCTCAATAATATTGCCCTGCGGTATACTTAATTTCTTAAATAGAGACACTGCGCATGAAAGAGCATTTCATCGCATCCCTTTGCATGAATCTGTTGGCATCAGCCCAACGGCAAAAGGCTGCGAATAACGCCCCGGTGGATGTTGTCCTTATTGGGGGCGGAGTAATGAGCGCCACGCTTGGTACCTACATTAAGGAACTTGAGCCCGACTGGACCATTAATATGTACGAGCGGCTGGATAAAACCGCCGAAGAGAGCTCCAACGGCTGGAATAACGCCGGTACCGGGCATGCCGCGTTTTGTGAATTAAACTATACGCCGCAGCAGGCGGATGGTTCGATCGATATCACCAAGGCGGTATCGGTTAACGAATCTTATGAAATATCCCGTCAATTTTGGGCCTATCTGGTGAAAAACCAGATTCTGGGCGAGCCCAAAAGCTTTATCAACAACGTTCCCCATATGAGCTTCGTCTGGGGAGAAGAGGATGTGAATTTCTTACGCCAGCGCTACGCCGCCCTGCAGCGCAGCACGCTGTTTCATGGCATGGAGTATTCCGAGGATAGCCATCAAATAAAGCAGTGGGCGCCCATGATCATGGAGGGGCGCAAACCCTTCCAGAAAGTGGCGGCGACCCATATGACCATGGGTACCGATGTCAACTTCGGCGAACTGACGCGCCAGATGCTCGACGCGCTGGATCGGCATGATAACGTCAACCTGCATCTGCGCCATGACGTTACCGACATCAGTCGTAATGCCGATGGCACCTGGACGGTAAAAGTTGCCGACCTGGCCAATCAGGGTAAGCAAACCTCCGTGCGCGCGCGTTATGTGTTTATCGGCGCCGGCGGCGCGTCGCTGCGCTTGTTGCAAAAATCCGGCATTCCCGAAGCCCGCGGTTACGCCGGTTTCCCGGTAGGGGGTAAGTTTCTGGTCACCACCCGCCCTCAGGTGGTTAACGGTCATTTGGCCAAAGTGTACGGTAAAGCCTCGGTGGGCGCCCCGCCGATGTCGGTGCCGCATATTGATACCCGTATGCTGGACGGAAAACGTACCCTGCTATTTGGCCCCTACGCCACCTTTAGCAGTAAATTTCTTAAACGCGGTTCCTGGCTGGATCTGTTCGCCTCGTTGACCCGGCAAAATCTGCTGCCGATGCTGCGCGTCGGACTGGATAATTTCGGTTTGGTGGGGTATCTGGTGGGGCAAGCGCTTATGTCGAATCCAAAACGGCTAAACGCCCTGCGCGAATATTATCCGCAGGCAAAACTGGAGGACTGGGAACTCATGGACGCCGGCCAACGGGTGCAGATCATTAAAAAGGATCCGTTGAAAGGCGGCATTTTGCAGTTCGGAACCGAAATGGTCAATTCGGCCGACGGCACGCTGGCGGCGCTATTGGGCGCCTCGCCCGGCGCCTCCACCGCCGCCCCCATCATGTTGGAGCTGTTGGAAAAGATGTTCAAGGAACGCGCGGCTAGCGAAGCCTGGCAGGGCAAGCTGCGCGAGATGATTCTTTCATACGGCCAAACCCTGGACGGCAGCGTCGAGCTGACCAATAAGATTCGGGCCTATACCTGTGACATACTACAATTGGCTTACCTGGAATCGGGGCTGGACAATAATGACGCCAGCCCCGAACAATGGGACCGTCTGCCAAAAGTAATGTAACCACCTCCCCGTCTGCCGGCGGGGAGCGGCTACCCCGCGGCGTATAAGCTGATGGGCTTGCCCTACGGCTTTCGCGTCGCGGGTAGGCGAAAAAAACAAGACTGTGACGGCGAAATCAGCACAGTTCTGTAGACCCCAGGCTAGCGCCGCAGCTCTGCGGCAATCTGTTGCAAGCGCTCCGCCAGCTGTCGATTATTTTCACGATCCGTATCGGGTTTGGCGGTAGAGCCGCGGATAATCAATTCGGTAGGCAACACCAGTGATTGCGCGGACTGGCGTGCACTATCGTTAATATACGCCACCAGCCTGTCCACCGCTTCCCGTCCCAAGCGGTCGAAATCCTGCGAAACCGTGGTGAGCGACGGCAGGAAAAACGCACTATCGCGGGTATCGTCATAGCCAATAAGCGAAATACGCGCCGGTACGTCAAGCCGCAACTGGTGCAAGGCACTCAAGGCGCCGAGCGCCATCTGATCGTTACCGACCAACAGAGCGGTGAAGGACTCGGGAGTGCGCGTCATCTCCAAGGTACAATGATAGCCGCTTTGAGCACTCCAATCGCCCTGCAGACATAACGCCGGCTCCAGGCCATGCCCTTGCAGCGACCGCCGCCAGCTTTCCAGGCGCAACCGGGCGGAAACGGACGTGAGCGGGCCGGACAGCAGGCCGAAGGCGCGATGCCCCTGGCGGTATAGATGCTCCACGCTGGCCCCGGTTCCGTCGTAAGGATTAAAAACGACGTGGAACACCCCCGCGCCGGGCGGAACATCCAGGAACAGACAGGGCAACCCGGGATTATCCTCGGCCACCTGCTGTGCCTGTTGCGCCTCCAGCGGCAGGTTAAGGATGACGCCATCCACCCGTTGCGCCTGTAGCTCATTCAGCGCCGGCTGCACCCCCTCGCCCGCTTCGCCATCGGCCAACGCGATCAGCAGGTTAAACCCCATTTGGTCGGCATAATGCTTTACCGCGGCGGCAATTTGCGCGGGGGCGTGCAGTCCAAGCGATATGGTCACCAGACCCAGCGTAAAACCGCGTTTGCCGGCCAATTGCTGCGCCATGCGATTTGGCACGTAGTTCAACGCCCTGATGGCCTCCGCCACCTTGGCCCGGGTGGCTTCGGTAACATGGGCCGATCGATTCAGTACCCTGGACACCGTCTGGTAAGATACGCCGGCCCGGCGGGCCACATCATCCAACGTGGCGTTTTTTGGTTTCAATACCCTTCTCCCGATTGCGCGTCATACGCATCATAGCCGTTATCATAACGGCAGAAACAATTTAAGGTATACGCTCACATTAAAGCAATGCCGCTATTTTAGCCCGACATATACCCATTTTTGTCTATAAGGTCATATTATTTTTGCATTGGCGTTGCTAACATGAATCTACGCGATGTTTAATACCTAATCAATGTGAGCGGATAACATCGCACTCAACCCGAATCCGATTTATCGCCGCCACGCGGCTAAAGGTATGCTATGACTCCGTTGCGCTCCGCTGCTTTATCCTCGCTGGCTACCGTATTGTCGCGCGAGGATTGGCAGAATCCCGCCATAACCCATTATCAACGTCTGGCGGCCCATGTGCCGTTTCACAGTTGGCGGGATGAGGCATCAGCGCGTGCTGATAACGCCAGCCCAAGCCTGCGCTCACTGGATGGCGAATGGCGGTTTAGCTATCACCCGCGTCCCCAGGCGGTGCCGGAAAGTTGGCTGCAAGAGGATGTCGCGGCGACGGAAAACATCACGGTGCCGTCAAATTGGCAAATGGCGGGGTATGATCAGCCGATATATACCAACGTTAAATACCCCATACCGGTGAATCCGCCGCGGGTACCCGATCTCAACCCCACCGGCTGCTATTCCCGCGATATCAGCGTGCCGGAAGCATGGTTACGCCAGGGTCAAACGCGGATCATTTTTAGCGGCGTGAACTCGGCGTTCTACCTCTGGTGCAATGGAATTTGGGTCGGCTATTCCCAAGATAGCCGTCTGCCCGCCGAATTTGATCTCTCGCCCTATCTACACTCGGGCGCCAACCGGCTCTGCGTTATGGTACTGCGTTGGTGCGACGGCAGTTATCTGGAAGACCAGGATATGTGGCGAATGAGCGGCATCTTCCGCTCGGTTTCGCTGTTGCATAAACCGGCGGTCGGTTTCGGCGATATTCAAATTCGTACCCATCTGGATGCCCTGTTTGCCCATGCTACGCTTGAGATTACCGTGACCGTAACCCCGCTGGCGGCGGCGGCGACCCATACTATCGATGTCTCCTTGTGGCGTGAAGGTGAACCCGTGGCGAATCTGGCCTGCCCGCTGGGTACGGCGATTATCGATGAACGTGGCCGCTACGCTGACCGGGTAAACCTGGCGATCCCTATCTCGTCACCGCGGCTGTGGAGCGCCGAAATCCCCGATTTATATCGGGTGGTCATAGTGCTGCTCGATGGTGAAGGCCGGACGGTGGAGGCGGAAGCCTATGATGTCGGGTTCCGGCAGGTCGAAGTCAAAGAGGGCCTGCTGCGGTTAAACGGCCAGCCCTTATTGATTCGCGGCGTTAACCGGCATGAACATCACCCACGCCATGGCCAGGTAATGGATGTCGAGACCATGCGCCAGGATATCCTGTTGATGAAACAGAATAATTTTAACGCGGTCCGCTGCTCTCACTATCCCAACCATCCGCTGTGGTATCGTTTGTGCGACCAGTACGGGCTGTATGTGGTGGATGAAGCCAATATTGAAACCCATGGCATGGAGCCCATGGGCCGGCTGGCGGACGATCCGCAGTGGTTCGCGGCATTTAGCGAACGCGTGACGCGCATGGTGCAATGTAACGGCAACCATGCCAGCATCATTATCTGGTCGTTGGGCAATGAGGCCGGCCATGGCGCCACCCATGACGCGTTGTATCAATGGGTAAAAACCCGCGATCCAAGCCGCCCGGTACAATATGAAGGCGGAGGTGCCAATAGCCGCGCTACCGATATTATCTGCCCGATGTACGCCAGGGTCGATCAGGACCAGCCGTTTGCGGCAGTGCCAAAATGGTCAATAAAAAAATGGATCGGCTTGCCCGAGGAACACCGGCCGCTGATCCTGTGTGAGTACGCCCATGCCATGGGCAACAGTCTGGGCGGCTTCGCCGACTACTGGCGAGCATTCCGTCAATATCCGCGTCTACAGGGCGGCTTTATCTGGGACTGGGCCGATCAGGCGCTGGAACTCGCCGGCCCGGATGGCGAAACCCACTGGGCGTACGGCGGCGACTTTGGTGATAAACCCAACGATCGTCAATTCTGCCTGAACGGCCTGGTATTTCCCGATCGCGCACCGCACCCAGCCTTGATCGAGGCCAAGCAGCAGCAGCAATATTTTCAGTTTCGACTGTTGGAAAGCCAGCCGCTGCGCCTGGAGATCGCCAGCGAATACCTGTTTCGTTCCTGCGACAATGAACTTCTGCACTGGTCGTTAGAGCGCGATGGCATCGTCGTGCAACGGGGAGAAATCCGGCTTTGGCTGCGTCCGCAACAAACCATCGAACTGGTCTTGTGCGACACGTTGCCACCATCAGAGCGGCCGGGAGCGCTCTATCTGCAGGTCAGCGTCGAGCAGCCGGAGGCAACCCCCTGGTCACCGCCCGGACATCGGGTAGCCTGGCAGCAATGGCCGCTGGCAAGCGGCGGTATCGCGCCGGGGGTCACTGACATACCGCCGGGCGCGGCGCCGCTGCTGGAGGAACAGGATCAGGCGTTTAACGTTCGCCTGGGTTCACAGCGCTGGGTAGTGGACAAGCAAAGCGGCCTGCTGAGCCAGTGGTTTTGCAACGACGTACCGGGATTGATCGCGCCGCTTACCGATCAGTTTATTCGCGCGCCGTTGGATAACGATATCGGCGTCAGCGAGGTGGATAGGATCGATCCCCAAGCCTGGGTGGAACGCTGGCGTGCCGCCGGCCTGTTTAATCTCCAGCGCCGCTGCCTGTCCTTGCGGGCGGAACGTCTGGCGGATCGCGTGACGTTCCGATCGGTGCAGGGGTATTACCACCAGGATACATTGCTTATCCAGAGTGTTTGGCTTATCACCCTCGATCGTACCGGGCGCCTGGAAACGGATATCCACGTAACGGTATCGCCAAGTCTTCCTCCCCTGCCGCGCGTCGGGGCGGTTAGCCAAATCGCGGCCAAGGCGCGGGAGGTCGGCTGGCTAGGTTTAGGACCGCATGAAAATTATCCAGACCGCCGCGCCTCGGCGCTATTTTCCCGTTGGCGCCTGCCGATGGAACAGATGTTCACTCCCTATATTTTCCCGAGTGAAAATGGGCTGCGCTGTGATACCCGGCATCTGTCGGTAGCGGACTGGCAAATCGACGGCCAATTCCATTTTTCCGTCAGTCCTTACGGCACCGGCCAGCTCACCAATGCCGCTCATTGGCATGAGCTTAAACCGGAAGCCGGACTCTGGCTGCATCTTGATGCCGAGCATATGGGCGTGGGCGGTGACGACTCGTGGAGTCCCAGCGTGCATCCCGAGTATCTGCTCAATCAGCGCGAATATCGTTATACGCTAAGCTGGCGGCGGGAGTAGTTTCCCTGGTTACCGCCTCGGAGTGGGTTATACTTACTTTGTTAATCATTAACATTCCGAGGCTCTTGTGGATATCTATACTTCGCGTTATCAATGCGTTATCCCGCCTTATATTCTACGACGGATTATCGAAAAAGGCAGTGAACATCAAAGGCGCTATGCGCAGCATACCCTGACCCATGTTCACGCGTTGATGGGCCATAATCCCCTACCCATACGCAACCTGGCGACCGCGCAGGCCGGCAAGGCCGAGCGCGCTATTTATGATGCGCGCAATACCATGGACCTGCCCGGCACGCTGTTACGCAAGGAAAGCCAGTCGGCGGTGTCGGATGTCGCAGCCAATGAGGCTTATGATTATTTAGGCGTCACCTACGACTTTTACTGGCAGATTTTCCACCGTAACTCTCTTGATGATAAAGGCCTGCCGTTGACCGGTAGCGTGCATTACGGTACCGCTTACCAAAACGCCTTCTGGAACGGTGAACAAATGGTATTTGGCGACGGCGACGGCGAAATTTTCAAACGTTTTACCATCGCCATTGACGTGGTGGCTCACGAACTGACCCATGGGGTGACGGAGTCCGAAGCCAATTTGAGTTATTTTGAACAATCCGGCGCCTTAAATGAATCGATGTCGGATGTTTTCGGTTCGCTGGTAAAACAGTTTCATTTACGGCAAACCGCCGATCGGGCCGACTGGATTATCGGTGAAGGGCTATTGGCCAGCACCATCAAGGGCAAAGGCCTGCGCTCGATGTCGGCGCCGGGCACGGCTTACGATGATCCGGTCTTGGGCAAGGATCCTCAGCCGGCCGATATGGCCAATTTTGTCCATACGCGCGAGGATAACGGCGGAGTCCACCTCAATTCCGGCATCCCCAACCGGGCATTTTATCTTGCGGCCATCGCGTTGGGGGGCAATGCTTGGGAAAAAGCCGGTCGTATCTGGTATGCCACATTATGTGATAACAGCCTTAAGCAGAATGCCGATTTCGCCGCGTTTGCCAACCTGACCGTTAAACATGCCGGCGAGCTTTTTACCGAAGACTCCGCCGCCGCGGTGACCAATGCCTGGCGGCAGGTCGGGGTACTGGCCAACACCAAATAGAGGTTACGGAGGCATGACATGGCGCTGTTATCCCCATTAAATGAACATACGGTGCTCGAAGTATCCCGCGAGGGTGGGCTGGCCTTTATTCCGACGCTTAACGTACGACAGCGGGTCGCCTGGTGCGATCTCTCGCTGACGCAGCGGGAACGCCTGTGTGCATTGATTAATCCCATGGCGTCTTTGGTGCCGATCGGCGGCGCGCCCAGTGCCGGACGTGGCGATCAGCGCTATTATCGTATTGTGGTTTTGGGACAGGATACCGCGCGACAGTCACCGCCAGGATTGGAAATTGTGGTACCGGAAAGTAGCGCACCGCCGGAATTGGCGATGTTGTGGAAAAAAGGGACGTTAGAGTAGGCCTGTCCGCCGGCGCGACCTTTATCGCGGGACGAACGTCAGATTAACCCGCCGTTTGGAAATCAGGCCGTCGCCATTGGAACAAAAATAGTCTACGGCGCCACAGGCCTTAAGCACATCCAGGGGTTTGGCACAATCCGGGCAAAAAGCCAATTTCTGGTACCGGCGCCGGCAACGGTCGCAATAGACATCCTCGTCTTGCGCTTGCAGCGAAGATTGGCAGACCGGGCATAACATTTCCATAGGGTTCTCCCGTTTTCACGCCGCGAACCGCGGGCAAGATCGTAGCAAAAAAACGCCGTTTATCCCTCCTTGCAGAGCCTGGCGCGCGAGCGTGACCCTCATCCCTGAGAGCCTTTCCACCGGCCGGCGCTGTTAGCCGTGTGGGTCTTACTTGCTCTTTTTGATATGGCTTATCAGACGCTTGCGTTTACGCATCTGGTTAGGCGTCAAGGTATTATGCTTGCCGGCGAACGGGTTGGTCCCTTCATTGAACTGGATTCGAATCGGGGTGCCCATGATCTCCAGCGAACGGCGGAAATAGTTCATCAGGTAACGCTTGTACGAGTCGGGCAGGCTTTTAACCTGGGTACCGTGGATGACCACGATCGGCGGGTTATATCCACCGGCATGGGCATATTTGGGTTTTACCCGTCGGCCACGCACCAGCGGCGGTTGATGCTCTTCCACCGCCATCAGCATGATCTTGGTCAACATCGAAGTATTGATGCGTTTTGTCGAACAGCGATAAGCCTCGTTGATGGATTCAAACAGATTGCCCACGCCGCTGCCGTGCAGCGCCGAGATAAAGTGTACGCGGGCAAAATCGATAAAGCCCAGGCGCATATCCAGCGTCTCCTTGACTTCATCCTTGATTTCCTGCGTCAGTCCATCCCATTTATTGACCGCGATGACTAACGAACGCCCGCTGTTAAGAATAAAGCTCAACAGGGAGAGATCCTGATCGGAAATACCTTCGCGGGCATCGATAACCAAGAGGACAACGTTGGCATCTTCAATCGCCTGCAGCGTTTTAATCACCGAAAATTTCTCCACCGTTTCGGTAATTTTCCCGCGTTTACGCACCCCGGCGGTGTCGATAAGGATATATTCCCGCTCGTCACGCACCATCGGAATATAGATGCTGTCGCGGGTCGTGCCCGGCATATCGAACACGACCACACGATCCTCGCCGAGGATCCGATTGGTCAGCGTCGATTTACCCACGTTGGGACGTCCGACAATGGCCAGTTTTATCGGCAGCGACTGGGGGTCGAAATCATCTTCCTCATCGGGGGGGATTTGGTAGTCTTCATCATCCTCATCGGTCCAGGGTTCCATACCCGGATATTCGATTTTTTCCGCGGGAGCTTCGTCCTCGATCAGCGGTTGCAATACATGTTCCATAAGGCCATTAACGCCACGGCCATGGGACGCCGCAATGGCAAATACTTCGCCCAGCCCAAGTGAATAGAAATCACCCACCGCGCTTTCAGCATCGATGCCATCGGTTTTATTTGCCACCACCACCGTGGTTTTCTTGCGACTGCGCAGATGTTTGGCGATGCCCTGGTCGGCCGCCATCAGGCCGGCACGCCCGTCCACCAGAAACAGCACGATGTCCGCTTCTTCAATGGCCACCAGCGACTGGCCGGCCATGCGGGTTTCCACACCGTCTTCGGTGCCGTCGATCCCGCCGGTATCAACGACAATAAATTCATGGCCTTCCCATTCTGCACGACCG
>JAATGH010000223.1 GCA_015654745.1 Enterobacterales bacterium | reverse complement strand
GCCAGCTGGAAAAAAACGCCATGAAAAAAATGCGGTTAGCCATCGAAGCTTAATCTGGTCGCCTGCAACGCCTGACCTTGATATACATATATCGATATAATTAGCCGGTGTACTTGCCGGCTAATTTTATTTATATGATTTATGACAAGGTGCCCTGCTATATATGAATGTATTTAGTAATAATTAAAACATGGTATTATATTAAAAGGACTTGATATGTTTCCTCTAGAGGCCGTTACAGCTCAAAGTTCAGTTCACACCGACACCGCCAATAGCATGGTAAAACAACGCCCTTTTCCACGAGAATTGCGCTCTGCGAACAATAAGATTATGCAGTTTACCCAGGCCAAAAAAATTAGGTCTACGCTGGATTATTTGAAAAAATTAGAGCGTTATATCGCGGAAAACCAGGTAGGCGATGGCGTTTTTCTGGAAAAAAATACCGGCGAATCTTATAAAGCTATTCAGCGTGAAAGGATCGCTAAGTTCGGTGAAGCCGTAATGTTAGCATTGAAAAAAGACCGGACTGATATTATTACTCTGTTAGCGGAGGAGACCGCCCAAGACGGTTTCCGTCGTGTCGGTCGTGAAACGCTGGCGCGTTGGGCTAAACAAACCTGTCCTTTAGACGCGCTTTATTACGCCACCGCATTACGTTCGATTGATTCTGAATTATCACAAAAAAGGCTCGCAGCAGCGATCTTTAAAAATTACCTGATAGCCGGCCGTGATAAATTTGTAAACGCACCTGCTTGATTTAGCATAACGGTTTATAAACAAACGAACGGTAATCGTTTTAATGGGTGCGCAAGTCTAGCCTTCGGGGCAACCGCAACCGTTTTGTTATGGGTCTATGATGGTCATAAAAACCCCAGTGCACCGTTCACCGCCGTTTATGCCACCCATCCTGCTCCTGGCTAAAACCGCACGCGACCATAAATTTATCCATAATTGCCATATCGCCTAAAGGCTGATTGTTGCCCAGCCACCAGTGGTTAATTTCCGGGAGCAGGCGCTGCGCTTCGTTGATCAGATACAGTCCCACGCCGCGGCGACGGGTCACTTCCCGTACCAGCGGGGCGACGAGGCGGCCTTCATTCCACTCGTTATCGATAATGACCTGAACCGCGCCCAGCAAGCGATCGTTGAAGCGTGCTGCAAACACCGCGAAGGAACCGGACAACCGGTCATTGAGGGAAGCAATATCCGTATCTGGCCAAATTTTGGCCAAATCAACGGCATCTTGCGGTGTAAAGCGGGTGAGCTGTTCTATAGTCAGTTTCATGAGTGTAATCACTTAAAACGTAAAAATATAATGTAGCGAATTTGTTGACAAAAGATCGTGTAAATCTTGCTTAATTGAAACGTTGCAAAACCCTTCTCCGTCGCCCTTTTCCCGCTGAAACGATCTCTTTAGATATAACAATACAGCACAACAAGCTAGCTTACGATGAATATACCGATAATAATACCATTATTTTGTGCTGTTGATGCAGGTTATTTCTGAAACTATAAGTTGATTTACAGCATAATGTTTCTGTTTAATAATATGAAAAATAATAGTTTATTATATAATCCCCCGATCCTGATGGGTAACGCATTATTACATATAATAATTATACCAAACAGCAGTCAAAAGCCGGTGCTAAACACGGGCGGCAAACACAACAAAAACGGAGAACAGTGGATGAAAATCAACAAAGGTAACGCTTTGCTGGCCGGCTGTATGGCCTTGGCAATGAGCCATTCTGTCTGGGCGCAGGATATAAAAGTGGCCGTAGTGGGCGCCATGTCCGGTCCGGTCGCCCAATATGGCGACATGGAGTTCACCGGCGCACGTCAGGCTATTGCCGATATCAATGCGAAGGGTGGGGTAAAGGGCAACAAACTGGTCGCCGTCGAATATGATGATGCCTGTGACCCGAAACAAGCAGTGGCAGTGGCCAATAAAGTCATCAATGATGGTATCCATTACGTGATCGGGCACTTGTGCTCCTCATCGACCCAGCCAGCATCGGACATCTACGAAGATGAAGGGGTAATCATGATCACCCCGGCGGCAACCAACGCCGATTTGACCACCCGTGGTTACAAGATGATTATGCGCACCACCGGTTTGGATTCCGATCAGGGGCCAACCGCCGCCAAATACATCCTTGATGTGGTTAAACCTAAACGTATTGCCGTCGTACATGATAAACAGCAGTATGGCGAAGGCCTGGCGCGTTCCGTGCAGGATAGCCTGAAAAAACAGGGCGGTAATGTGGTGTTTTTTGACGGTATCACCGCCGGTGACAAAGATTTTTCCACCCTGGTGGCGCGGCTGAAGAAAGAGAACGTCGATTTTGTTTATTTTGGCGGTTATTACCCGGAAATGGGGCAAATTTTGCGCCAGGCCAAACAGGCCGGCCTGAACATTCAGTTCATGGGACCGGAAGGCGTGGGCAACTCCTCATTATCCAATATCGCCGGCGCAGCGTCGGAAGGGATGTTGGTGACCTTGCCGAAACGATACTATCAGGTCCCGACCAATCAGCCGATCGTAGCGGCGCTTAAGGCGAAAAAACTGGATCCGACCGGTCCGTTCGTTTGGACCACCTATGCGGCGGTGCAATCTCTGGTCAACGGCATGGAAAGCGCGGGTATGGAACCGGCGGCAATCGTCAAGGATCTGAAATCCAAAACCGTAGATACGGTGATGGGGCCATTGAGCTGGGATCAGAAAGGCGATCTGAAAGGATTTGAATTCGGCGTATTTAAATGGCATGCAGACGGTACCTCCACACCGATCAAGTAATCTGCCGGCTTCTCTCTAGTTAAAAAACGCCGCTTCCGGTTACCTTGGGTCACCGGAAGCGACTACGAAGGTTAAAGGTATGTCCGAGCAGTTCCTTTATTTTATGCAGCAGTTGTTCAACGGCCTAACGTTGGGCAGCACCTATGCATTGATCGCCATTGGCTACACCATGGTTTATGGCATTATCGGCATGATTAACTTCGCCCACGGCGAAGTGTATATGATCGGTAGTTATGTCTCTTTTATTGTGATCGCCGCCCTGATGATGATGGGCATTGACGCCGGCTGGCTATTGATTGGCGCCGGATTTATTGCGGCAATTGTGATTGCCAGCGCCTACGGCTGGAGCATTGAGCGGGTGGCTTACAAGCCGGTACGTTCCTCCAAGCGTCTGATTGCGTTGATTTCCGCCATCGGAATGTCTATTTTTTTGCAAAATTTTGTCAGCATCAACCAGGGATCACGCGATTTGGCGTTGCCAAACCTGGTCAGCGGCCAGTGGGTACTGGGGCAAGCCAACGGTTTTGTTACCAGTATCAGCACCATGCAATTCACCATCTGGCTCGTGACGTTTGTGGCGATGCTGGCATTAACGCTATTTATTCGTTATTCACGTATGGGCCGCGCCTGTCGCGCCTGTGCTGAGGACCTGAAAATGGCCAGCCTGCTGGGCATCAGTACCGACCGGGTCATTTCGTTGACCTTTGTGATTGGCGCGGCGATGGCGGCGGTAGCGGGTGTATTGTTGGGGCAGTTTTATGGCGTAATCAATCCCTATATCGGCTTTATGGCCGGTATGAAAGCCTTTACCGCGGCGGTATTGGGCGGTATTGGCAGTATCCCCGGCGCCATGTTGGGCGGATTAATCCTTGGCGTGGCGGAAGCGCTGACCTCGGCTTATTTAAGCAGTGAATATAAAGACGTCGTATCCTTCGCCCTGCTGATAGTGGTGCTATTGGTGTTACCTACCGGGATCCTGGGGCGACCTGAGGTTGAGAAAGTATGAAAATTTCCCATTTACTCAACGCACTCTTCTGCGCATTCATGTTGCTGGTGCTGGCCGCCTTTATGATGGGAATGCGCCTGAGCCTGGAGGGCACCGGTCTGGTTGTGCACGGTACCGGTGAGGTTCGTTGGTACTGGATTGGCGCCGGTTGTGCGGTAGTCTTTTTTTTCCAGCTGCTGCGACCTCTCTTCCAACGTGGCTTAAAAAAAATCAGCGGTCCCGCCTGGGTACTGCCGAGTTTTGACGGTTCGACGCCCCGGCAAAAAGCGTTGGCGCTGGTCATGATCCTCGCCGCCGTCGCCTGGCCGTTTCTGGTATCGCGTGGCACGGTGGATATCGCCACGCTGACGCTGATTTATATCATGCTTGGGTTGGGGTTAAACGTGGTGGTCGGTTTATCCGGCTTATTGGTATTAGGCTATGGCGGTTTCTACGCCATCGGCGCCTATACCTATGCGTTGCTCAATCACTATTACGGTCTTGGATTTTGGCAAAGCTTGCCGCTGGCGGGGGTGGTCGCCGCGGGCTTTGGTCTGTTGCTCGGTTTTCCGGTATTGCGGCTGCGGGGGGATTACCTGGCTATCGTTACCCTGGGATTCGGTGAGATCGTACGGATTCTGTTGTTGAACAACACCGAAATCACCGGTGGGCCCAATGGTATCAGTCAAATCCCCAAACCGACCTTCTTTGGCTTGGAATTCAACCGTAGCCCCCGTGATGGCGGCTGGGATACCTTCCATCATTTTTTCGGTCTGACCTATGATCCCGGCGACCGCATTATCTTTTTATATATGGTGGCGTTGCTATTGGTCATCCTGACGCTGTTCGTCATCAACCGTCTGCTGCGTATGCCGCTAGGCCGGGCATGGGAGGCGTTGCGCGAGGATGAAATCGCCTGCCGTTCCCTGGGCCTGAGTCCGACGCGGATCAAGCTCACGGCATTCACCATCAGCGCGGCGTTCGCCGGTTTTGCCGGTACGCTGTTTGCCGCCCGCCAAGGTTTTGTCAGCCCGGAATCCTTTACCTTTGTGGAATCGGCTTTTGTGCTGGCTATTGTGGTATTGGGCGGCATGGGATCGCAATTTGCGGTGATCCTGGCGGCTATTATTTTGGTGGTTTCCCGCGAGCTGATGCGTGATTTGAACCAGTACAGCATGTTATTGCTGGGCGCATTGATGGTGCTGATGATGATCTGGCGACCGCAGGGGTTGCTGCCAATGAAGCGGCCACAAATGAAAATGAAAACCGGCAAAGGAGCGCAGGCATGACATCGTCCGCTTTACAGCCATTATTAGCCGTTAAGGCATTGTCGATGCGTTTCGGCGGCCTGCTGGCGGTTAACCAGGTGGAGCTGAATCTGTTTCCTGGTGAAATTGTGTCCTTGATCGGGCCCAACGGCGCGGGGAAAACGACCGTATTTAACTGCCTGACCGGTTTCTATCGTCCCACCAGCGGTACCATTATGCTCGGTGATAAGCACCTGGAAGGTTTGCCGGGACAGAAAATTGCCCGCATGGGCGTGGTCCGTACTTTTCAGCACGTGCGATTATTCCGTGAGATGACGGTCATTGAAAACCTGCTGGTGGCGCAGCATCAGCATCTTAAAAGCGGCGTATTCGCCGGTTTGCTGAAAACCCGCGCTTTTCGCCAGGCCGAGGCCGAGGCGCAGGATTACGCCGGCATCTGGCTTGATCGGGTCGGTCTGCTTGATGTGGCCAACCGTCAGGCCGGGAATCTGGCGTATGGTCAACAGCGGCGTTTGGAGATTGCTCGCTGCATGGTGACCCGGCCGTCGTTGTTGATGCTTGATGAGCCGGCCGCCGGCCTGAACCCTAATGAAACCAGCGAGCTGAATCATCTGATAGCGGAGCTGCGTTCGCAGCATCAGGTGTAGGTGCTATTGATTGAGCATGATATGAAACTGGTGATGGGTATTTCCGATCGCATTTATGTGGTCAACCAGGGGATGCCGTTGGCGAACGGTACTCCCGCAGAGATTCGCAGCAACCCGGACGTGATTCGGGCTTATCTGGGAGAGGCCTGATGAGTACGGATACAGCCATGTTGTCATTGCACCAGGTGTCGGCGCATTACGGTAAAATTCAGGCGTTGCATGAAGTCAGCCTGCATATCAATTCTGGTGAGATCGTGACGCTTATCGGCGCCAACGGCGCGGGAAAAACCACCCTGCTGGGGACGTTGTGTGGCGATCCCCGGGCCTCGCGGGGCCGGATCGTTTATGAAGGCAGCGAGATTAGCGATTGGCCGACGGCGCGGATTATGCGCGCGTCGATTGCCATTGTGCCGGAAGGGCGCCGGGTATTTTCGCGTATGACGGTGGAAGAGAATCTGGCCATGGGCGGTTTTTTTGCCGAAAGGCGGGCCTATCAACAGCAGATTAAGCGGGTGTTCGAATTGTTCCCTCGCCTCTATGAGCTCCGTTTGCAACGTGCCGGCACCATGTCCGGCGGCGAGCAGCAAATGTTGGCCATAGGCCGGGCGCTGATGAGCCAGCCCCGCCTACTGCTGCTTGACGAACCGTCTTTGGGGTTGGCGCCGATTATCATTGCGCAGATCTTCGATACTATCGAGCAGTTGCGTCAGGAAGGCATGACCATTTTCCTGGTGGAGCAAAACGCTAACCAGGCGCTTAAGCTGGCCGATCGGGGTTATGTGCTGGAGAACGGGAGGGTGGTGCTGGAGGATACCGGGGCGGCGTTGCTGGTCAACGAGGCAGTGCGTAGCGCGTATTTGGGGGGATAGGCGCGCTTTCCCTTTAACCGGGCTCGTTGCGGATCCGGTGTCGGCGGGCTTAGCGTACCGAGAGATCGCTGTTGGCCGGAAAAATCACGGCCAATTCGACCCCAAACAGCACGCTTTCCCCCGGTTGGACGCCGGTGAACCTGGGACGTCACCGTACCGTCATAATCCTGTTATTTTTCTGTCATTTTGACATGTCATGTTACAGGCCGATGAAGTTTATTGTCATTTAGGAGCCCGGCATGTTGAAGCACTCTATTCGTATCGCCACGCTGAGCGTGGCGTTAACGTTGGCCATTAGTACCAGCGCGCAGGCGGTTACCGATATTCCCTTTTGGCATTCTATGGAAGGGGCGCTTGGGACCGAGGTGGAATCACTGGCCACACGGTTTAACCAGTCCCATCCGGATTATCGGATCGTGCCGATTTACAAGGGCAACTATGAGCAGGGCCTGACCGCCGGCATCGCCGCTTACCGCACCGGTAACTCGCCGGCTATCCTGCAGGTGTATGAAGTGGGCACCGCTACCATGATGGCCAGTAAGGCCTATAAGCCGGTCTACCAGGTATTTGAGCAGGCGGGTATTCACAATGACGAGTCGGCGTTTGTGCCGGCGGTGTCGGGTTATTATAGCGATAGTAAGACCGGTCATTTGCTTTCCCAGCCGTTTAACAGCTCCACTCCGGTGCTTTATTACAATAAAGATGCTTTTAAAAAAGCCGGACTTAACCCTGATCAACCCCCCAAAACCTGGCAGGAACTCGCGGATGCGGCGGCCAAGCTGCGCGCCAGCGGTATGGTGTGCGGTTATGCCAGCGGCTGGCAGGGCTGGATTCAGATTGAAAACTTTAGTGCTTGGCATGCCCTGCCGGTGGCGACTAAAAATAACGGTTTTGCCGGTAACGATGCCGAGCTGGTTTTTAACCAGCCTTTGCAGGTTAAGCATATCCAATTGCTCGAGGATATGAATAAGAAGGGTGATTTTAGTTACTTCGGCCGAAAGGATGAGTCCACCGAAAAATTTTATAACGGTTCTTGCGGGATCACTACCGCGTCTTCCGGTTCGCTGGCGTCCATTCGACAATATGCCAAGTTTAATTATGGTGTGGGCATGATGCCTTACGATGCCGATGTAAAGGACGCGCCGCAAAACGCGATTATCGGCGGGGCGAGTTTATGGGTAATGAACGGCAAGGATCCGGCAACCTACAAAGGCGTGGCGGAGTTTTTACAGTTCCTGGCCAAACCGGATATTGCCGCTGAATGGCATCAGCAAACAGGTTATCTGCCTATCACCACCGCCGCTTACGAATTGACCAAATCCCAGGGTTTTTATGACAAAAACCCCGGCGCCGATACCGCCACCCGCCAGATGCTGAATAAGCCCCCTTTGCCTTTTACCAAAGGCATGCGTTTGGGCAATATGCAGCAAATTCGTATCGTGGTGGATGAGGAGCTTGAGCGGGTTTGGACCGGTAAGGCGACCCCGCAGGAAGCTCTGGATAGTGCGGTCAAGCGCGGCAATGAGCTGTTGCGTCGCTTTGAGCAATCGTTGCGTTAAGTTTTTCCCTCTCTGCCCGCCGAACTGCCGGTGGGCAATATTTCGCTTTTTGGGGAATCGATTTATGGCTCACTCTCCCCATCGCGGTTTTAACCAACGCTGGTTGCCCTATTTTTTGATGCTGCCGCAATTGGTCATTACCGTGATTTTCTTTATCTGGCCCGCCGCGACGGCATTGTGGTATTCCGTGCAGCGCGTTGACCCATTCGGTATTTCCAATACGTTCGTCGGCTGGGCGAATTTTTCGGCGCTGGCCCGGGATAGTTATTACCTGGATTCTTTTTTAACCACGCTGTGGTTTAGCGCCCTGGTTACCGGAATCGGTTTATTGGTGTCATTGTTGCTGGCCGCGCTGGTGGATCACGTTTTGCGCGGTAAGCGGCTTTACCAGACATTGCTGTTGCTGCCCTATGCGGTGGCGCCGGCGGTGGCGGCGGTGTTGTGGATGTTCATGTTCAGCCCCGGTCTTGGACTTATCAGTTATTTACTTAATCATTTTGGATACCAGTGGAATCATGCGCAAAACGCCGGCCAAGCCATGTTTCTGGTGGTGCTGATTTCGGTGTGGCAGCAGGTCAGCTATAACTTCCTTTTCTTTCTTGCCGCGCTGCAATCCATTCCACGTTCGTTGGTGGAGGCGGCCGCTATTGACGGCGCCGGGCCGGTGAGACGATTTTTTAACCTCACCCTGCCGCTGATTACGCCGGTGAGTTTCTTTCTGTTGGTTATCAACCTGGTGTATGCCTTTTTCGATACGTTTCCGGTCATTGACGCCGCCACCGGCGGCGGACCGGTACAGGCCACCACGACGCTTATCTACAAAATTTATCGTGAAGGTTTTTCCGGGCTGGATTTGTCCAGTTCGGCGGCGCAATCCGTAGTGTTGATGATCATGGTGATCATTTTGACGGTTATACAGTTTCGCTTTGTCGAGCGTAAGGTTCGTTATCAATGATCGAGAATCGTCGCGGATTGACTATTTTTAGCCATACGATGCTTATTATGGGCGTCGCGGTTATTTTGCTGCCGCTGTATGTCGCCCTGGTGGCGGCAACCCTGGATAAACGTCAGGTATTTGAGGTCCCGCTCAGCCTGGTGCCGGGCAGTCATCTATGGCAAAACCTGGAACATGTGTGGCGCCAGGGTGTCGGCAGTCAGGCGGTGGCTTTTAGCCGGCTGTTGTTTAACAGCTTGGTCATGGCGTTGGCTATCACTATCGGCAAAATCAGCGTGTCGATGCTGTCCGCGTATGCCATCGTGTATTTCCGCTTTCCACTGCGTAGTCTGTTTTTCTGGCTGATATTTATGACGCTGATGTTGCCGGTGGAGGTGCGGATTTTCCCCACGGTGGATGTGATCGCCAACCTGCATATGCTGGATAGCTATAGTGGGCTGACGTTGCCGCTGATGGCGTCGGCTACCGCGACGTTTCTGTTCAGGCAATTTTTTATGACCATTCCGCATGAATTGCTGGAGGCGGCGCGCATCGATGGCGCGGGGCCCATGCGGTTTTTTTGGGATATCTTGCTGCCTTTGTCGAAGACCAACCTGGCGGCGCTGTTCGTGATCATTTTTATTTACGGTTGGAATCAATACCTTTGGCCGATCCTGATTATCAATGACAGCACGATGGGCACCGCGGTGGCGGGAATCAGAAGCATGATTGCCACTGGCGACGGTGCTACCCAGTGGAACTACGTGATGGCGGCCATGTTGCTGACCATGATCCCGCCGCTGGCCGTGGTATTGCTGATGCAGCGTTGGTTTGTCCGTGGCCTGGTTGATAGTGAGAAATAATCATTTATGGCAAGTTTGATTTTGCAAGCAGTGGAAAAATCCTATGACGGCAAGACGTCGATCATTGCGCCGTTAAATCTGGACGTGGCGGATGGGGAGTTTATCGTACTGGTGGGCCCTTCGGGCTGTGGTAAATCCACGTTGCTGCGCATGGTCGCCGGTCTGGAGAGCGTTAGCGGCGGGGATATTTATATCGACGGCGAACGGGTCACCGAACGGGAGCCCAAGGATCGCGGCATTGCGATGGTATTTCAGAATTATGCACTCTATCCGCATATGAGTGTCTATGACAACATGGCCTATGGCCTGAAAATCCGCGGTTTCGGTAAACAGCATATTCGGCGTCTGGTAGATAAAGTGGCGCAAATGTTGGAGCTTGAGGACCTGTTGGCGCGCAAACCCCGTGAACTTTCCGGCGGCCAGCGCCAGCGCGTGGCGATGGGGCGGGCGTTGGTGCGTGAGCCGGCGGTATTCCTGTTTGATGAACCCCTTTCCAATCTGGATGCGAAATTACGCACCCAGATGCGATTGGAACTGCAGCAGCTACACCGCCGCCTGAGGACCACCAGCCTGTATGTGACCCACGATCAGGTGGAGGCGATGACCTTGGCGGAGCGGGTGATCGTGATGAACAAAGGGCGGGTGGAGCAGGTTGGCACTCCGACCGACATTTATCGCCATCCCGCATCGTTGTTTGTCGCCGGTTTTATGGGATCGCCGGCTATGAACTTGCTTCCCGGACGGGTCAGCGATGAGGGCGGGTATTTTGAGGTGAGCGGGGGACCCGTCATCCCACTACCCGCGATCGCCACGCAATGGCATGGCCGTGGGTTGACCGTGGGTATCCGTCCGGAGCATATTGAACATTCGGCTTCCCCGAGCGACGGCATCGGCATGGAAGTCATCACGCTGGAGCAACTGGGCGCGGATAATCTGGTGCATGGACGCTGGGGGGCCTGTGATATGGTGGTGCGGCTCCCGCATGATGACCGGCCGGCCATCGGAACGGTACTTTATTTGCGGTGTCCTGCTCAGGCATGGCACTTTTTTGATCCTCTAAGCGGATCCCGGGTGGAATTATGACAACGTTTTGGCCTTATCCGACAATCGTCGCCCATCGCGGCGGCGGCTCGCTGGCACCGGAGAATACCCTGGCCGCCATTGATACCGGTGCTCGCTACGGCCATAAAATGGTGGAGATTGATGCCAAGCTCTCCGCCGATGGACAGGTTTTTTTATTGCATGACGATACGCTGGATCGCACCAGCAATGGACATGGGGTTGCTGGTGAACGCCATTGGGATGAGCTGAATAAGGTAGATGCCGGTTCATGGTTTGACGTGGCATTTAGCGAGGAACGCCTGCCGCTGCTTGCCGATGTGGCCGCACGCTGCGCTCAGCATCAAATGATGATCAATATTGAAATCAAACCCACCTCGGGTACCGACATCGAGACCGGACGCGGCGTGGCGCTGGCCGCCGGGTCGTTGTGGCAAGAATCCGACGTTCCGCCGCTGCTCTCGTCGTTTTCCGTCGATGCGCTGGCGGCCGCGCTACAGGCCGCTCCACAGCTTCCGCGTGGACTACTGCTTGACGAGTGGAATGACAATTGGCTTGAACTGGCACGCAATCTGCAGTGTAGCGCGTTACATCTGAACCATGAGGTTCTGACCGAAGAGCGAGCCTCGGCCATCCTGGACGCGGGTTTTGCCATCTTGGCCTATACCGTCAATAGCCCATATCGGGCGCGCACCTTATTGGCCTGGGGCGTCAACGCGTTATGCACCGATCGAATCGATCTTATCGGTCCGGATTTTACCCATAATTAACCGGTCGGCCCACAGAATAGCACCAGCGTTAAGCCTCTTGCCTAAATCATGACTGTGGGCCGCGCCCTGACGACGCATAGGCGTCGCGGGCAGCGGTTTCGGCGTTACGGATTTTGCGGCGGGACGGAAAGCGGCGCGTTTTGCTGCGTGCGCTGCCGATCGCTTTTAATTTGCGATTGCAGTTGATTACGCTGCCGTTGCTGCTGGGCTTCCTGCTGAAGTTGCAGGCGGCTCTGCTGTTGCTGGGCGCTGGTTTGCATCTGCTGCTGCAGCTTCAATTGCGCCTGGTTCTGCGGGAAAGGTTCCTGTCCCGCAGGGGTAATAGGTTTTACCGCCGCCAGGACGTTAACCGACCCACAGGCCAGCAACGCGGATAATAACAACCCGATATAGGCGTTCATGGGTATCTCCTGGGTGAATCCTTATACTATTTTAACCCGAAAGGGGCGTGTCCGTAGGATATTATGACGCTTATTTTGTACACGAGCGCGGGTTTGCTCGGTGGCGGCGGGAGCACTGGGGTAGAAACCTGCATGGCGCCGGGATTAATTGTAGTTTTGATTAAAATACGACCTGATGTAAACCAACATTGCCAAAAACTCGGCGCGATCTTGGGCTAGAATAGCGTTTTGCCTTGTAGGAAGTCGTTGCCGTGCCGCTGCTTATCATCACCACTATTTTGTGGGCATTCTCCTTTAGCCTCATCGGCGAATACCTGGCCGGTCAGGTTGACAGCTGGTTTTCCGTATTGGTGCGGCTCTCCCTGGCGGCGCTGGCATTTTTACCTTTTCTGCGCTGGCGCGGCTATCAAGCCAAGGCGTTGTTGTTATATATGGCGGTGGGCGCCTGCCAGTTGGGTATCATGTATATGATCAGCTACCGGGCCTATCTCTATTTATCCGTGCCGGAGTTTTTGCTGTTCACCGTCATGACGCCGTTGTACGTCACACTGGTATATGACCTGCTGCGTCGCCGTAGGCTGCGCTGGGGGTATATATTGAGCGCGCTGCTGGCGGTGGCCGGCGCGGCGATCATCCGATACGACGGCGTGAGCGAGCATTTTTGGCATGGCCTGCTGCTGGTGCAGGCGGCGAATCTGGTTTTTGCGTTAGGCCAGGTGGGCTACAAGCGGTTAATGGAGGTTTACCCCATGCCGCAACATACGGCGTTCTCCTGGTTCTACCTGGGTTCCTTTCTCGTGGCGCTAATCGGGTGGAGCCTGTTCGGCAATGTTCAACAACTGCCGACCAATACGCTGCAGTGGGTGGTATTGGTTTGGCTTGGCCTCGGCGCTTCGGCGCTGGGGTATTTTATGTGGAACTACGGCGCCACCCAGGTCGATGCCGGCACGCTGGGCATCATGAACAACTTTCACGTTCCGGCCGGGCTATTGGTTAACTTCGCCATCTGGCAACAGCGACCGCATTGGCCGAGCTTTATTATCGGCGCATTGGTGATCATGTCTTCGCTATGGGTGCATCGACGCTGGATCGTTGTGCGTCCCGAACGTAAGGAAGATGGGCGCAGGCATGCTGCCGAGATGAACGAATAAACGCCTCGATAACCGGCTGGCGCTGTTCGCCGTCTCTGGACGCGGCGTACAACCGGCTCCACAGTCCTTTGCCCAGGGTCTTGGTGACGATCAGACCCTGGCGTTCGAAACTCTCCACCACCCAATGCGGCAATGCGGCAATGCCCATGCGCGCGGAAACCATCTGAATCAACAGCAGGGTATTATCCACACTTTTCAATACCGGGTTAACGCCGGCCGGCTGCAAAAAATGCCGCCAGACATCCATGCGCTGGCGTTGTACCGGGTAAATCATCAACACCTCCTCGCTTAAATCTTCTGGCGTAATCTGCTGCTTGGCCGCCAGCGGATGATCCGGCGCCAGTACCAGGCGGACCTCATAATCAAACATCGGCGTATAAAATAGCCCGCTGCGCGGCAGGATATCCGATGTTAATACCAAATCCAATTCACCTTGCTGTAGCGCCGGCTGCGGATCGAAGGTCACACCTGAACGGAAATCGACCATCACCTGCGGCCAGAGGTCGCGAAATTCGGTCAGGGCGGGCGTTAACCACTGAATACAGCTATGACATTCGATGGCCAGCCGTAGCGTGGTTTGATGCGGTTCGAGGCAATTTTGCAGCGCCTGTTGCACCTGGGGCAAAATTTGCTCGGCCAGCTGCAGCAGAATTTCGCCTTGCGGGGTAAAACGTAGCGGCTGACTTTTACGCACAAATAACCGAAAACCCAGCCGCTGCTCCAGATCGCTGAACTGGTGGGACAGTGCCGACTGCGTCTGGTGAAGCTGGGCCGAGGCGGCCGCGAGTGAACCGCTATCACGCAGTGCCTGCAGGGTCCGCAGATGTTTGAGCTCGATCATGAGGGTCTTTCACCTGGATGTGAATAATTTGCGCTTGTGGATAATACAGTACATGGTGATTATGGATGTGTAAACATCTGGACGTCTAAATGGGAGAGAGTAATGGCAATTTTAAGTCACACACTGGGTTTTCCTCGTGTCGGTTTACATCGTGAGCTGAAAAAAGCGCAGGAAAATTATTGGGCAGGGAAATCCTCGCAGCAAGATTTATTGGCAGTGGGACGCGAATTACGTGCCCGCCACTGGCAACAGCAAAAAGACGCGGGCGTGGACGTGCTGCCGGTGGGTGATTTTGCCTGGTACGATCATGTTCTTACCACCAGTATGATGTTGGATAATATCCCGGCGCGCCATCGCAATGCCGACCACTCGGTGGATTTGGACACCCTGTTCCGTATTGGCCGCGGCAGGGCGCCGAGCGGGAAACCCGCCGCCGCCGAGATGACCAAATGGTTTAATACCAATTATCATTACATGGTGCCGGAGTTTAGCCGTGGCCAATCTTTCCGCCTGGCCTGGACGCAATTGCTTGATGAAGTGGATGAGGCCCTGGCGCTTGGTCATAAGGTGAAGCCGGTTATCTTGGGTCCTTTAACCTATCTATGGTTGGGTAAAGTTAAAGGCGAGGCGTTTGACCGTCTCTCGTTGCTAGGCAGCCTGCTGCCGGTTTATCAGCAAATTTTGCGGCAACTGGCCGATCGCGGCATCGAATGGGTGCAAATTGATGAGCCCGCGCTGGTGCTGGAACTGCCTCAAGACTGGCTGGATGCGTATCAAACCGCGTACCAGGCGCTGAACGGGCCGGTAAACCTGCTGCTGACCACCTATTTTGACAGCATCGGGCATCACCTGGAATTGATTGGCCGTTTACCGGTGCAGGGCCTGCACGTGGACTTGGTGGCGGGCAAGGATGATGTCGCCGAGCTTCACCGGCGGCTGCCGGCGGATTGGCTGCTCTCCCTGGGGGTCATCAATGGCCGCAATGTTTGGCGCGCCGACCTTGACGCCGTGTATGCCCGCATTCAGCCGCTGGTGGGCCAGCGCCCGTTATGGGTGGGTACATCCTGCTCCTTGCTGCACAGTCCCATCGATCTGGCGACGGAAACCCGTCTGGACGATGAAGCCAAGAGCTGGTTTGCGTTTGCCTTGCAAAAATGCGCCGAGCTGGGCCTGCTGCGCACCGCCTTGTCCCATCCGGATGCCGCCCATTTACAGGGCCTGGTGGCGTACAGCGCGCCGATTCGCGATCGGGGTCATTCCAGTAGGGTAAATAATCCGCAGGTGAACGCGCGGCTGGCGCAGATTACCGCGCAGGACAGTCAGCGCACGCCGTATAACCAGCGCGCGCAAGTGCAGCGCCGCCGATTCAATTTGCCGGCCTGGCCGACCACCACCATCGGCTCGTTTCCGCAGACCGCCGATATCCGCGGCCTGCGGCTGGACTTTAAGCAGGGACGGTTGGACCCTGTTCGTTATCACACCAGCATTAGCGAACATATCAAGCAGGCGATTATCGAGCAGGAGCGTCTGGATCTGGACGTATTGGTGCATGGCGAGGCCGAGCGTAACGACATGGTGGAATATTTCGGCGAGAATCTGGACGGATTTGTTTTCACTCAAAATGGCTGGGTGCAAAGCTATGGCTCCCGCTGTGTTAAACCGCCCATCATTATCGGCGACGTTAGTCGGCCGGCGCCGATTACCGTCGAGTGGGCGCGCTATGCGCAATCATTGACCGAAAAGCCGGTTAAGGGCATGTTGACCGGTCCGGTCACGATACTGTGCTGGTCATTCTTACGCGAGGACGTCAGCCGCAAGACCATAGCCCGGCAGATTGCCCTGGCGCTGCGCGACGAAGTCGCCGATCTGGAGCAGGCGGGGATCGGGATTATACAGATCTACGAACCGGCGCTGCGCGAGGGGTTGCCGCTGCGCCGTTCGGAGTGGCCCGCCTATCTGGCGTGGGCGGTGGAAGCCTTTCGGTTAAACGCCGCGGTGGCGCGTGATGACACGCAAATTCATACCCACATGTGTTACTGCGAATTTAATGACATCATGGACTCCATTGCCGCGCTGGATGCAGACGTGATCACTATTGAAACCTCCCGCTCGGATATGGAGTTGCTGGAGACCTTTAAACAGTTCGCTTATCCCAACGGCATGGGGCCCGGTGTTTATGATATCCACTCTCCCAACGTGCCGAGTGAGGAGTGGATCGTGGCGCTATTGCGTAAAGCCGCCGAAAGCATACCGGTGGAACGCCTGTGGGTTAATCCGGATTGTGGTTTGAAAACGCGCGGTTGGCCGGAAACACGCCAGTCCCTGGCGAATATGGTCAACGCGGCCAAACGGTTGCGCGCGGAGATCGGCTAAGCCGTCCCGTAACAGGCTAAAACCGGGCGACCAGGGCCCGGTTTATTTCACGCCGAATTTATCAAACCATGCCAACATTCTTAGCCAGCCGTCAATCGCCGAGGCTGCATGGTAATTGGGGCGATAATCGGCATTAAACGCGTGGCCGGCGTCCGGGTAGACGATAATCTCCGAACTGGATTTAGCCGATTTTAGCGCCTGACGCATGGCATCGATGCTTTCCAAACTGATACTTGTGTCCAAGGCACCGTATAACCCCAATACCGGACCGGCCAAAGCCGCTGCGATATCGATGGGGTAGCGGGGGATAAGCAAGGTTTTCTCCCCGATTAACTTACCATACCAGGCGACCGCGGCCTTAACCTGTGGGTTATGCGCGGCATACAGCCAGGCTATGCGGCCGCCCCAGCAAAATCCGGTGACTCCCAGGCGTCGGCTATCGCCGCCATGGCTCGCCGCCCAATGCACACTATGATCAAGGTCGGACAACACCTGTGAATCCGGCACCTTACTGACCAACTGGTTGAATAAGGTCGCGACATCCGCGAACTTGCCCGGATCCCCCTGACGAAAATAGAGTTCGGGCGCCAGGGCTAAATAGCCCTGTTTCGCCAGACGCCGACACAGATCGCGGATATGCTCGTGTACTCCGAAGATCTCTTGCACGACGACTATTATCGGTAGATTTTCTGTTTGCCCGGCGGGTCTGGCCAAATACGCCGGCATGCGATCGCCCTGGGTGGCAATAGTGGTATAGCCCGCAACCAAACCCACCTCGTCGGTGTGAATCGCGCTACCGGCCGGCATGCCGGCGGACGGCGCAAACCCGGCGGAACCTTTGGGCACCGCAGAGGACTCGTCATTATTCATAGGGTTACCTTTTGATTTTTCAGACGCGCAGCCTTGAGTATAGATCCGATTTCCTACCCTTTGCAGGGGTAAACGCCGCGTTCCAGCACAATTCTACACCTACTGCGTAATAAGCTACTGTAGCTAGGATGAAGCGCCGTTACTAAGAAACTTTCACCGTCAGCCGGGCGTAGCCCACGATTAATCTACTCGTCCTTTTTTTGTTGGTATTCAATGCGCTTAAAATCTTGATTGGCTTAAATGTAATAAAATATTACAATCGTGGCGCTCGAATTGAATGATACGAGAATATATTAATAAGGACAAAACGATGACGATTATTACGCTGCCTAAGGCCGCTCCCCTTCTCAATTCAGTCCAGGCCAGCCCGCGATTACATGTTCCTAATATTATTAATGAATTATTAATTAACTTAAAAGCGGTAGGCAACGCGACCAATGAACAGCTTAAATTGGCAACTGATGTTTTTCATCTCCAGGTCAAAATCGGAACGCAAGGCCTATACGACATAGCCAAAACGTTGTCTGAAATTGAACACGTCTGTCTTAACAGAGAATATCGTTCTTTCGCTTATGTCTTTGCGGGCGCCAGTAATCTTTCCATCACCCTGGCGGGAATCGGCTATTTCATTACCGATTTACATGAACAAGGCTTATTCGCCGCGGTTGAAAGGATGAAAACCGGTGAAAATTTCCATCCCGGCTGCGGCAAGGTGGATATATTGCCGGGACAAATAGCGGCGACGCATGCCGCCATGCCTGGGACCCAGGGGGGGGGATTACCGAACGATCCTCTCAAGGATTTTCGCGATATTGCCAAAGCGAACGCCGGCCTGCTGCTGCTCGCCGCACGCAAAAAAGTAGTCAGCCTCCTATGGAGCATAACCGGCTTCCTGGCCGCGGGCGTAAAGGAAGGCGCGGTAATTTTGACCAACCAATGTCGACATAAAGTCGTGCCGCTGATTAAAAATACGGTGGTGAAGGTCGCCTCACGCTTTAGTCATTTGCCTCCTCGCCATTAATTTTATCTGCCTGTGACGGAATCGTTCGCGATTTTGCCACAGGTTTACCCATGATCCTAATAATCAAAAAATGAATTAATAGACCCTCATTAATTAATGAGAAATACCTTTATATACGTCCCGCCTGGCTAATTCATTAATAATACGATGTTTTCCCACGCCAAATAACTTGAATATTAATAATTAACTCTCTATTTAATAAATGCGAAATTGTTATTGGTTGATCATGTAGCGTGTAAACTATTGCAATCACGGATAAATAGCTATGTTGAAATAGCAGGCCAGTTATTATCAACGTAACGGGAGAATGATCATGCCAATATCAACTGCTATTCCCGACAACAGCGTAATATCAGCTAATCAAAGAGTAAAGTCTGAGACGGCCAATAAGTTATTCACTGACCGGTTGACGTCTGCGGCTAACGCTCAGGTGAGCATGCAGGCGAGACCCTCCGCCTTCTGGTCCCTAACGGGGATTGTCTGGGGTGGATTAAAGAAAATCGGCGCCGGGCTCAAGGCTGCCGGAAATGTTGTGGCGGATTTATCCGGCATCAGACGCAATGGAAAGATTAATTACCTGGATACTTATGACTCGGCGCTCAAGATTGCCAGGCATGGCATCGGCCGGTTGTGTACGGAGCTTTGGTCGCTGTTAAAAGACGAGACGTTTCCGATTTTGGGCGCCTGGCTAAAGACACTACAGCATAACTGGCACCGCATGACGCCCTACGAGGCATTTAAAAGCCTGATCGAGGCGGTGCTGGAGAATCCTCGAATTAAAAACATGTTCGAAGGCATATTCGCCGACGCCCGCGCATCCTGAGGATGCTGTGCATGCGCTCTGTTTGTGAAGCGTCGACGGGACTTTGTCAGTGGGAACGGGGATAATCGCAGGCTTATTTACGCGTTAACAGCTTAATTTCCGAGGTATCTGCTATGTCTTTATCCGACGTTTTCCATCTTGGCCTAACCCATGCCGATTTACAGGGCGCCACGTTGGCCATTGTGCCGGGGGATCCACAGCGGGTCGAAAAAATCGCCCGGCTGATGGACAAACCGGCCCATTTGGCCACCCACCGCGAGTTTACCTCCTGGCGGGCGGAGCTGGACGGCAAGCCGGTCATCATCTGCTCTACCGGTATTGGCGGCCCTTCCACCTCGATTGCCGTCGAGGAACTGGCGCAACTGGGGATAAGAACCTTTCTTCGGGTAGGCACCACCGGGGCGATACAAGCCAATATTGCCGTAGGGGATGTCCTGGTGACCACCGCCGCGGTGCGCCTTGACGGCGCCAGCCAGCATTTCGCTCCGCTGGAATACCCTGCCGTGGCGGATTTTACCTGTACCACCGCGCTGGTGGCGGCGGCCAACTCCGCCCACGCCAAGGTGCATATCGGCATTACCGCCTCCTCGGATACTTTTTATCCAGGTCAGGAGCGCTATGACACCTATTCGGGACGCGTCGCCAGACGTTTTAAAGGTTCAATGCGGGAGTGGCAGGAACTGGGCGTCATGAACTATGAAATGGAATCGGCCACGCTGCTCACCATGTGCGCCACTCAGGGACTACGGGCCGGCATGGTGGCGGGCGTTATCGTTAACCGCACTCAACAGGAAATTCCTAGCGCCGAAGCCATGCAGCGCACCGAAAGCCAGGCGGTAGCCATCGTGGTGGCGGCCGCACGCCTGCTGTTGGCGTGAGCCCGTTGCGCGCATAAACCGCCTTGCGAGCGGTATGTATTTATGGGTCGCTGTCCCAGGCGAGTTTGGCGTTGATCGGCTTGCCACGGGGGCCGGTGGATAAAATCAGGTGGACATTTATACAGTTACCTCTTACCGTATTGATCATCATGAATGGGGTAGAGGTAATATGGATTTTAACCTGGTATTCGCCGTCGGCGGCGCGGCTATCGGCGCGCTGGTGGGATGGTTGATTGCGGTTATCAGCAGCCAAAAGCAGCTGGGGCACGACCGTGCGGAACTGCGTCTGCTGGCCCAGTCGCTGACGGCGACGCAGCAGGAGCTTGAACGTTCCCAATCCGCCCGCGGCCAGTGTGAGCAACAGCTACGCACCGGCGAGCGTGAAATGCGCGATCTTTACGCGCGCCTGGCCACCGCCGAGGAGCGGCTGGCGCCGTTGGCACACTGGCGCGAAGAGTGCGAACAGCTGAATCAGGAGCTCAGGGCGCAACGGGAAGTGAATAGCGCGCAGGAGGCCGAACTGCGTGAAGTCACCATTCGCCTTGAAGAGACCCGCCTGGCCGCTGAGGAAAAGCAGCGTTTACTTATCAATAGCGAACAGCGGCTAACCTCCCAGTTTGAAAACCTGGCCAATCGGATTTTTGAACAAAGCGGACGTAAAGTGGACGAGCTCAACCGCCAGAGTCTGGATCTTTTACTCGTCCCCCTACGCGAGCAATTGGACGGTTTCCGGCGCCAGGTCCAGGACAGTTTTGGACAAGAGGCGCGCGAACGCCATACGCTGACCCACGAAATCCGCAACTTGCAGCAGCTCAACGCCGAGATGGCCCGTGAAGCGGTGAACCTGACACGTGCGCTGAAAGGTGATAATAAAACCCAGGGTAACTGGGGTGAGGTGGTCTTGAGCCGTGTGCTGGAGGCGTCCGGCCTGCGGGAAGGCTATGAATATCACACCCAGGTGAATATCCAACTCGACGATAGCCACCGCATGCAGCCGGATGTGATTGTACGTTTGCCCCAGGGTAAAGATGTGGTCATCGACGCAAAAATGTCGCTGGTGGCTTATGAGCGGTTTTTTAACAGCGACGACGAGGGTGAACGACAATCGGCGCTGCTGGAACATATTAATTCGCTGCGCGGCCATATGCGGCTGTTGGGCCGAAAAGATTACCAACAATTGCCCGGTTTACGCTCGTTGGATTATGTGTTGATGTTTATCCCCATCGAGCCGGCATTTTTGCTGGCCATCGACCGACAGCCTGAATTGATTGACGAAGCGCTCAAGCAAAATATCATGCTGGTCAGCCCAACCACCCTGCTGGTGGCGCTGCGCACGATTAATAACCTGTGGCGCTATGAGCATCAAAGCCGCAACGCGCAGCACATTGCCGAACGGGCGGCGCGTTTGTATGACAAGATGCGCCTGTTCATTGATGATATGTCGGCTATTGGCGTGGGCCTGGACAAAGCGCAGGCCGCTTATCGGATGGCCATGAATAAACTGGCGCAGGGCCGGGGAAATATCATCAACCAAGCGGAGGGTTTTCGGGCGCTGGGCGTGGAAATCAAGCGCCCAATCAATCCTTCCTTGGCCGGGTTGGCGCAGGAGCATTCCTATGTCGATCGTCCCGACGGGGAAAACGATGCCGTGACGTCCGGCGCGCCTGGGGACAGCGCGATCTGGGAAGACCATCTGGAAACGGGGGCACCGTTACCGCCGTCGGTTGACGACGAGGTCCCGCAGGGGGACACTTCTTTACTAGCGCCGGAACAGTCCCCGCTGCGGTAGGCGACGGCCCAAAGTGGGGCTTTCAGCGCGCTTCTGTTACACTTCTCTGATAACTGATAACGCAGGGCTAAAACATGGCAGATGAAGACAAGCGTGAAACGACTCATTTTGGTTTCCGCACTGTAGCTAAAGACGAGAAAGCGGTTATGGTGGCGGATGTCTTTCATTCCGTCGCGGCAAAATACGATCTCATGAATGACCTGATGTCGTTCGGCATCCATCGTCTCTGGAAACGTTTTGCCATTCACTGCAGCGGTGTGCGCCGTGGCCAAAAAGTGCTGGATCTGGCCGGTGGTACTGGCGATTTGACCGCGAAATTCTCCCGCATGGTGGGCGAGGAGGGTGAAGTGGTGCTGGCGGATATTAATGACTCGATGTTGAAAGTCGGGCGCGAGAAGCTGCGCAATAAAGGCGTGATCGGCAATGTGCGTTATGTGCAGGCCAACGCCGAGGCGCTGCCTTTCCCGGATGATACGTTTGATTGCATCACCATCTCGTTTGGTCTGCGCAACGTAACGGAGAAAGAGCAGGCGCTGCCTTCCATGTACCGCGTATTAAAGCCGGGCGGCCGACTGCTTATTCTGGAATTTTCCACTCCGTTGTTTAAACCGCTGAATAAAGCCTACGATTTATACTCTTTTCATGTATTGCCGCGCATTGGCGAGATGGTGGCGCGCGATGCGGGTAGCTATCGCTACCTGGCCGAATCCATCCGCATGCACCCGGATCAGGAAACCTTAAAAGCCATGATGTTGGATGCCGGTTTCGATTCTGCGGAATACTTTAATATGACCGGAGGGATCGTTGCCCTGCATCGCGGATATAAATTTTAATCGGGACATGACATGTTGATGTTATTGGTTACCGCGGCGCTGGAGACCGGGCTCAATCGCTTGTTATATCAGGATGCCATAATGAAATCGGCCCGTCAGCGGCTCAAGGGCAAAGTCCTGCGCGTGGAGCTGGCGGAATTGGACAGTCCGGTGATCCTGGTGTTCGGCGAGACGCAGGTCGATGTGCTGGCCGCATGGGATTCGTTGGCTGACTGTACGCTGAAAATCCGTGCCGCCACGTTGCCGGCATTACGCCAGCGCAGTCAGCTTGCCGCGCTGATCAAACAAGGCGATCTGGAGGTCGAAGGCGATGTGCAGGTCGTTCAACAGTTTGCCGCCTTGCTGGACATGGCTGAGCTGGATCCTGCTGAAATGCTGGCTCCCTATCTCGGTGATATCGTGGCCGAAGGCTTGACGCAGCAGGTTCGTGCGCATGCCTGCGGGTTACGGCGTCGCCTGAGTGAGCATCGTGTCCAATTGGGCCAGGCGGTAAGCGAAGAGTGGCGATTGTCGCCTTCGGCCCTTGAGATGGCGTGGTTTATCGACGAAGTGGACGTGATGGACCGGGCCGGAACAATCCTGGCGGCTCGCCTGGAAAAATTGGAGCAGAGCCGATGATTGTGGGAGAGATAGGACGCCTCTATAGCATATTGCGAGTTTTACTCAGCTACGGTTTGGATGAGCTGATCCCCCAGATTCGTTTAACCCTGCCGCTGCGCCTCGGGCGAAAACTGTTTTTTTGGCTCCCTAATCAGCACCTTGACGAGCCGCTGGGGGTCAGGTTGCGGCTGGCGCTGCAGGAACTGGGTCCGGTATGGATTAAGTTCGGGCAAATGCTGTCGACTCGGCGCGACCTTTTCCCTCCGATGATTGCCGATCAACTGGCGATGCTACAGGATCGGGTTAAACCCTTCGATGGGGCGCTGGCCCGTCAGCATATCGAAAAAGCCATGGGGCAACCCCTGGAAGCGTGGTTCGACGATTTTGAGCAGGTCGCCTTGGCGTCCGCGTCTATCGCCCAGGTGCATACCGCCCGTCTCAAATCCAACGGTAAGGAAGTGGTCATCAAGGTGATCCGCCCGGATATCATGCCGCTTATCAAAGCCGATATGCGTCTGATGTACCGCTTGGCCAGCTGGCTACCGCGACTGTTGCCTGACGGGCGCCGGCTGCGGCCGGTGGAAGTGGTGCTGGAATATGAAAAAACCCTGCTCGATGAACTGAATCTGCTGCGCGAAGCGGCCAACAGCATCCAGCTGCGGCGTAATTTCGATAACAGCCCCATGCTCTATATCCCTGAGGTCTATCCAGATTATTGCAGTGAAACCATGATGGTCATGGAACGGATTTATGG
>JAATGH010000307.1 GCA_015654745.1 Enterobacterales bacterium | reverse complement strand
CTGCTCTCGCCGGCGACCATGATGCAGGTGCTGCAATACATCGGCCAGCACGATCAAACGCTGGACTTCATCTCGATGCTGCCTCTGGCCGGAGTTGACGGCACCTTGTTATATCGCGCTGGATTACATGAAGCCGGCGTTGATGGAAAAGTCTCGGCGAAAACCGGTTCGTTACAGGGTGTATACAACCTCGCTGGGTTTATGACCACCTCCAGCGGGCAACGCATGGCGTTTGTACAGTATCTCTCTGGTTACGCAGTACCGCCCGAAGACCAGAAGACCCGCAGGATTCCTCTGGTACGTTTTGAAAGCCGTCTTTATAAAGATGTTTATCAAAACAATTAATATAAAAACACCTCCCCGCATTGGTCAGCGCTAGCGCGGCCGCGGCGGGGATATTTCGCGCCCTCGCCGCTCACAGGCCATTATTTACCCATGGGTTCTTCGTTGCTATTATGTTGACACTTTGTGATTACTTTTAGTCTCATTTTACAAAAAGAATAATCATTCGACCATTGAAATTACCGTATCAACAGACTAGAAATTATTTTATAAATGCATTAATTGATGCTTATTGTGATCCTACGCACTCGGGGTCGGTCTTTTGCCTCACACCCACCCTGGGCATTCATTCATATGCCTAAAGCCCTGCTATTTTACTATTTCTATACTACCAGATAGACATTATTTTTTATTTTAGGGAAAGGACTTCATTATGGATGTTAGATCTCACCATAAAACCGCCACGACCAAAGCATTGAGCAACACTGGGGACGGGCTGCCGGCACTAGCCGGTTTCCAGCGCCCTCGGCTATCTGCCCGTTCGATCAATCAATACCCACGAATGCCGGCGTCATCGGTCACGCCGTCAACCCGCAGCTTATTTCAGTCTGGCTTGAGTAAGCATGATTGTCGGGGATAACCTGATGCCCCCGCATATAAATAATGCGAATGATATAACTTATTACTGGTTTAAATTTAATTACTGCCCCCCTTTTGGTCAGGCGATTAATTAAATTGACCGGGTAATCCCAGCTCAATTTCCACACGTCAGACCCTTTTTTCGGGTTCAGGACGTAGGAAGGTGCTCCATGAATAAAATAATCAAAGGCATCATCAGTATTTTAATTGCGGTTGTGATATGGAATATTCCCATTCCCTCAGGACTCACGCCGGAAACCTGGCATATACTGGCCGTGTTTGTCGCCACCATTGTGGCGTTTGTATTACAGCCCCTGCCGGTTGGCGCGGTAGCCTTTGTTTCGATCGGTTTTGTCATGCTGTCGGGATTGATAAAAACCGCTGAGGCCCTAAGCGGCTTTAGCAGTACTACCGTTTGGCTAATCGTCGCCGCGTTTCTTTATGCCAAGGGTTTTATTAAAACGGGGCTAGGCCGGCGCATTGCCTACGTATTAATCCGCCATTTCGGCGATAGCAGCTTGAAGCTAGGTTACACGTTAGCCTTGAGCGATATGATTATCTCACCGGCGACGCCCTCCAATACCGCGCGTGCCGGCGGGATCCTGTTTCCCATTGTCCGGGGCGTTGCCGAAAGCTTTGACTCCAGGCCGGAGCACCAGCCAAGGCGCATCGGCGCATTTTTGATGCAAACGGTATTCCACTCCAACTGTATTTCCTCGTCCATGTTTCTTACCGCCAGCGCGCCAAACGCGCTGATCGTGACGCTAGCGGCCACAACGCTTGGCGTTAATATCAGTTGGGGCCTTTGGACCTTAAGCGCGCTAGTGCCGGGTATAATCGCATTTATCGCTATTCCTTACCTTATCTATCGCCTTTACCCGCCGGAAATCACCAAAACACCCGAAGCCAAGCAACTAGCGTTGGAAGAATTGCGCAAAATGGGACGGCTCTCCTATGGTGAAAAGATGACCACCGGCATATTCCTGCTCTCTTTGCTGGCATGGAGCACCGCCAGTTTTACCGGACTGAACGCTACCGCCATCGCGATGGGCGGCGTAGGTTTGATGATCATTACCCAAGTTATCTCCTGGGCAGATGTGCAAGAGGAAAAAGGCGCCTGGGATATTCTGGTGTGGCTGGGCGTGATGATTTGTCTGGCGGACAAGCTAAATCAACTAGGGCTGTTTAAGTGGTTCGCGATCACCACCAGCGGATTGTTCGCCGGGATCCCCTGGGAGACCACGCTGATACTGCTGCTGTTGGTATACAGTTACTCACACTATTTCTTTGCTGGCAGCACTCCCCACGTTGTCGCGATGTACGCCGCTTTCGCATCGGTATCGGTGGCCGCCGGCGCCCCACCGCTGCTGGTGGCCCTTTCCTTTGCCTACCTCACCAATCTGATGAGCGGCATTTCTCATTATGGTAACGGTCCGGCGGTGATTTATTATGGCGCGGGTTATGTCGCGCAGCGCGACTGGTGGCGGTTAGGCTTTCTGATTATGTTGGCCAACGTCGTTATCTGGTGTGGTATCGGCGCAATGTGGTGGAAGGTGCTGGGGCTGTGGTAAGACTAGTCCTCTCCTAAAAAAAAACGCCCTCCGCGCGCTGCGGTAAGGGCGTTTATGACTGCCTGTGGGTGATTAACGCTTATAGATAATCTCTACGCCGTCTTCATCCTCATCGTCCCAGTCGTCATCGTCGAGGCCGTCGTCTTCCGGCACCACCTCATTTTGTTCCAGCTGTTCGCGATGATAGTCATCCCACATGAACTCGACTTTTTCCGGAACCGCCGCTTCGGAAATCTGCTCGTTAGGGTGGCTATTGATAAAGGCCATCACATCCCAGCATAGCGCTTTTACCCCGAGTTGCGTTGCTGCGGAGATCACATAGAACTGCTCCTGCCAACCCAAGGCCGCGGCAATCGCTTTAGCCCGGCGATCGGCTTCCTCAGCATCCAATAGGTCAAGCTTATTGAACACCAGCCAGCGTGGCTTCGCCGCAAGCTTTTCATTGTAGCGTTCCAGCTCCTTCACGATAACCCGTGCGTTCTCGTTCGGGTCTGATTCGTCAATCGGCGCCAGATCGATCAGATGCAGCAATACCCGGCAACGTTCAAGATGCTTAAGGAAACGGATTCCCAGGCCCGCCCCATCGGCGGCGCCTTCGATCAGTCCGGGTATGTCCGCCACGACAAAACTTTGTTCGTTATCCATACGAACCACGCCCAGACTCGGCACCAATGTGGTAAACGGATAGTCCGCCACCTTTGGTTTGGCCGCGGATACGGCGCGAATAAAGGTCGATTTGCCGGCATTGGGCAAGCCCAGCATGCCGACGTCTGCCAGCAGCAGCAGCTCAAGCTGAATTTCACGGTTTTCACCGGAGGTGCCGTCGGTTTTCTGGCGGGGAGCGCGGTTAATGGAGGATTTAAAGCGCGCGTTGCCCAAACCATGGAATCCCCCTTTTGCCACCATCAGGCGCTGCTAATGCCGGGTCATATCACCCATGATTTCGCCCGTATCCTTATCGAGAATACGGGTGCCGACCGGGACCTTGATGGTGATATCCTTGCCGCGCTTACCGGTACAGTCCCGGCTCTGGCCGTTCTGCCCCCGTTCAGCGCGAAAGGATTTCTCGAAGCGATAATCTATCAGGGTGTTAAGGTTGCGATCCGCCACCATATAAACATCGCCGCCGTCACCGCCGTCACCGCCGTCAGGACCACCGTTCGGAATATACTTTTCCCGCCGGAAACTGACGCAACCGTTGCCGCCGTCACCAGCGACCACCACAATGGCGGCCTCATCTACAAACTTCATGGAAACTCTCCGTAATTCATTTGCCGGGCGGCTTCATGGGCAGCGCCGGTCCTGTTTTTGCCCGGCCGGGCAACCAACGGTGACCCGCCGCAGAAAACATCGCACCCGCCACCACTACAAACGCGCCGACATAACCGACGATATTCAGCGCCGGAGCGGCAAAATAATCCGGCCAGGCGAGTGACAGCAAATCCGAAAAAAACAAGGTAAACAAAGGCGTCAGCGTCACGATGGCGCTGACCTGCGCCGCTTGCCAGCGGGCCATGGCCTCCGCCAATGCGCCATATCCCACCAGGGTATTGGCGCCGCAAAAGGCCAGGCAGGCGATCTGCCAGCCGCTTAGCTGCATAACCGTCGCGGGCTTGGCCACCGTGCTCAACGCTATTGTACACAAAACATACAACAAGAACAGGATCTGCTGCGAGGCCAGCCGGCGCAGCAAGACTTTTTGGGCCACCCCGTAGCAGACCCACACCGCCGCGGCGCAAACGCCCAGGATCACTCCCATCGTGTAGGCGGTCAGACGGGTGAAAATTTCGATCAGGCTGGTGTTGAAAAACATCAACAATCCGGTTATCAGCATAACCGCCCCGATCACCTGGGTAATCCGCATCCGCTCTTTTAATATCAATACGCTGGCAAACATCATGCCCACCGGCGACAGCTGGCCGATCACCTGTGACGCGGTCGGACTGAGATACTGCAGGGAAGAGCTGAAGAAAATAAAATTGCCCAGCAAACCGGCGGTCGCCGCCACCAGTAGTCCTAGCCAACGCCAGCGAAAAAATAATCGTAACGGCGGCAATTGCCCGCGAGGCGCCAGAATGACCGCCAGGCCGATACCCGCTATGATGAACCTATACCACACTACGGTATAGGGCTCCATGTCGGTAAGCACTTGCTTCATGGCTATAGGCAGCGCACCCCAACACATGGCGGTGGTGAGCGCCAGCGCAATACCCACTCCCGCCTGCTGTCCCGCCTGCTGATTTGTCTTCATGAGTTTACATCTGATGCTTACCCGGAAAACGCGGTAACCTGGAAGATAAAATAATAAAAAGCCCCGCAATTTGATTGCGGGGCTTAACACATTGCTATGCTTGGCTAGCGAAAAACGGCAAATTTATTCAGCAACGATGCTGACGAATTTACGGTTTTTCGGTCCTTTAACTTCAAATTGGATCTTGCCAGTAGCCAAAGCAAACAGAGTGTGGTCTTTACCGCAACCAACATTGGTGCCGGGGTGGAATTTGGTTCCACGCTGACGGACAATGATGCTGCCGGCCAAGACGGCTTCGCCGCCGAAGCGTTTTACGCCAAGGCGTTTACTTTCTGAGTCGCGACCGTTACGAGTCGAGCCGCCAGCCTTTTTGTGTG
>JAATGH010000214.1 GCA_015654745.1 Enterobacterales bacterium | reverse complement strand
AGCAAATGCTGGTGCCCCAGGCGCGGGAAAAGCTCCACGCACAGCGGATGCTGCTGGCGCACCCGTTCGTCGGCGAAACTTTCCAGTTTCAGCAATACCCGGATAGTATGTTCATCCACGGTGTAGGCGTGGAACAAATCAAACTGCATCTGTCCGACGATATTGCTCCACTGCGGCATATAGGCCCAAAGCACGCTGTGGCGATGCATCGGCAGCAATGCATGCTGCACCGCCCCTGGATGGCGTAAAATCGCCATAAATAATTGCCGGGCTTTGGGGATATTGCATAAGGGTTCCGCCAGATGGCGCCGGGCGTAACGCAGTTGACGCAGCGTGGCGGAATAAATGCCGGTGATGCGCTGATGGCGGACCATTTGGTAGAACATCCGCAGGATGGCCTCAGGCTCGCGGGCAAACAGCGTCTCATCGCGCAGATCGATAAGGCTGCCGCGCAGCTGGAAATCGTCGTCCAGGGGCTGTGGCTTATCATCCGGCTCCAGCGCCAGGATCGCCTCGTCAAACAATTGCAGCAGCATTTGATTCAATTCACCAATGCGGCGGGTGACGCGGAAAAAATCCTTCATCATCCGTTCAACCGGCACATTGCCCACGCCGTGATAGCGCAACAGCTGAGCCACGCTTTGCTGGCGATCGAACAGCAGTCGGTTGTCGTAGCGGTTCAGCACCAGGTGTAGCGCGAAGCGGATGCGCCAAAGGAAGCTTTGGCACTCTTTTAGCTCGTCGCATTCGGCTTGGGTCAGAAAGCCAAAACTCACCATCTCATCCATCGACGTGGCGCCGAAATGGCGGTGGGCTACCCTTAACAACGTATGGATATCCCGCAAACCGCCTGGACTGCTTTTTATATCCGGTTCCAGATTATAGCTGGTGCCGTGGTAGCGCTGATGACGCTCCTCCTGCTCCGCCAGCTTGGCCGGGAAAAACTGGCTGGAAGGCCAGAAATCCTCGCTAAATATGCTTTTTTGCAATTTTATGAATAACGCTACATCCCCGCAGATCAGCCGCGATTCAATCAGGTTCGTGGCGACGGTTAAATCCGCCAGCCCTTCCTGCACGCATTGGTCCAGGGTGCGTACGCTATGGCCCACCTCCAGTTTCAGATCCCAAAGCAGCGTCAGTAGCTCGCTGATGCGCTGCGCCTGCCGCGGGGTTAACGGGATCTGGCTTAGCACCAGGACATCGATATCCGACAACGGATGCAATTCCGCCCGCCCATAGCCGCCCACAGCCACCAGCGCCGTTTCCGATACCAGGCCAAAGCCGTACACGCGCCACAGCTGCCGCAATAATTGATCGATATACAGCGTTCGCGCGTCGATCAACGTTTCGGCGGCCAACCCGGCGTCAAAGGCGGCGGCCAGCCAGCCATGAAAATCCTCCAGGCGGGTTTTAAGATAGTCGCGGTTAAACGCGTCATCAGGCCAGGTCAACGGCGACGCGGGTTTGGCTGGCGGAACGCGGACATCGGGCTGTACGGCGTACTGCAGAATTTTATCCGGCATAGGGTGCCCAGGTTAAAGCCGATAGATCCGGAGACGGTCCAGCCCCGGGCTACCCGCTGGAGAGTGAGAAAAATATCGCGCTGGACGCTACCGGCGGCCGGCCGTGGCGCGATGGGGTGTCAGGACGCGTGCCTTATCACCATCGGCAGGGTATCTTCCCCGCGCAGCGTCATGATTTCGCAGCCGTCCTCGGTTACCACAATAGTATGTTCATATTGCGCCGACAAGCTGCGATCCTTGGTCTTGACCGTCCACCCGTCTTTCATGGTGCGAATGCGGTAATCGCCGGCGTTGACCATGGGTTCAATGGTAAAGGCCATGCCGGGCTGCAGCACCACGCCGCCATCGTCCGCATCATAATGCAGCACCTGCGGCTCCTCGTGGAATCCCACGCCGATGCCGTGACCGCAATACTCGCGTACCACGGAAAAACTTTCGGCTTCGACAAAACGCTGGATAGCCTTGCCGAGGGTGCGCAGGCGAATACCCGGTTTGACCATGTTGATGGCGAGATAGAGGCTCTCCTGGGTAATGCGGCACAGGCGTTCGCCCAAAATGGTCGGTTTGCCGACAATGAACATTTTAGACGTATCGCCGTGAAAACCGTCCTTGATTACCGTAACATCGATATTGATGATATCACCATCCTTGAGTATTTTTTCGTCGGAAGGGATGCCGTGGCAGACGACCTCATTGACGGAAATACAAACGGATTTCGGAAAGCCATGGTACCCGAGGCTGGCGGAAATGGCGTGTTGATGCACGGTGATATGCTCGTGGCACAGGCGATCGAGTTCACCGGTGCTGACGCCGGGAACCACATGGGGTTCGATAATTTCCAGCACTTCGGCGGCAAGTCGGCCGGCAACGCGCATTTTGGCGATATCGTCAGAGTTTTTTATTGGAATGGACATGAAGAGATCCGCAGTCGGCGTGAAAGTCGACACTAATATGATTAAACTAAAGTAAGCTGATAATGTTATCAGTCCAGCCGCCAGACTGCCAAACTATCATTTGCTGCCGCATCGGCATTGAACAAAGAGTGGAGTCCGGGCGCGGATTATGGTATAAAGCGCGCCGACGATCGGCGTAGAGTATTTTGTTCCCATGCGTCGGTGAGATCAACTCAACTGTGTATATTACACACACGTATCGGCACATACGCCGGGGTGCCCTGGTCAGCGCGACGGGGTCGGTCGTATGGGATACGTGGAGGCATAACCCCAAACTTAACAAGAGGTTTAATCATGGCTACTGTTTCCATGCGTGACATGCTCAAAGCGGGTGTACATTTCGGTCACCAGACCCGTT
>JAATGH010000312.1 GCA_015654745.1 Enterobacterales bacterium | reverse complement strand
GCCACCGAGGCCTGTATCGCAATTGCCTGTCCTATTACCGATGATTGGGTTGATATGACCAACAGTTCCTGGGCGTTTTCCATCAAAGCGATGAAAGCCAGCCTGGGATTGACCAGATTGGAAGTGATAAACGATTTTACCGCCGTTTCCATGGCCGTACCGATGCTTTCCGAACGTGATGCCATACAAATTGGCGGCGCCGCTCCCCAAGCGGGGCTACCGATCGCGGTTTACGGCGCAGGAACGGGACTGGGCGTCTGTCACCTGCTACAACACGACAAACGCTGGATTAGCCTGCCGGGTGAAGGCGGCCATGTTGATATGGCCGCCGGCAGCGAGGAGGAGGAACAGATCCTGGCGGTGCTGCGTAACGAACTTGGCCATGTTTCCGCCGAGCGTGTGCTGTCGGGGCCCGGATTGGTAAACCTCTACCGGGGTATCGTGACCATTGACGGCCGCACGCCACAGCCGCTGAAGCCGCAACAGGTGACGGAACAGGCGATCAATGCCAGTGATGATGACTGCCGCCGCGCGTTATCTCTTTTCTGCGTGCTGATGGGCCGGTTTGGCGGTAATCTGGCGCTAAATATGGGCACCTTTGGCGGCGTTTATATTGCCGGTGGGTTGGTACCGCGTTTTCTTGAATTCTTTCGTTCGTCGGGTTTTCGCGCGGCCTTTGAGGATAAAGGGCGTTTCAAGGATTACCTGCACGCCATTCCAGTATTCTTAATCACCCACGAACAGCCCGGGCTACTGGGCGCCGGCGCGCATATGCGTCAGCTTATGGGGATGGAAATATAAATCAGCATCCTCCGACCACGCAGGGACGCGCGGTCATAAACGCATTAACTGTCGGAAGGCCTTGACCTTACTACGGCTCACCGGCACTTCAAAATCCAAATCGCTTAATCTTAATAGATAGGTATTATTAAACCAGGGCACGATCTCGCGTATTTTACCGAGATTGACCACATAGGAGCGATGGCAGCGAAAGAAGTTATCTTCCGGCAGGCGTGCGCAAAATTCTGAAATCGCCATCGGCATAATAAATTCCTCGCGGCGGGTGTACACGATAGTGACTTTTTCCTGTGCCGCCGCGTAATAAATATTACTAATATCCGTGACGATAATGCGCTCATCCTTCACCAGGTTAATCGAATGGCTGATGCGCCCGGACGCCGGGGGCGAACTGGCCTGCGCCGGGCCATTGGCCTCTTTATGCAGCGCTTCCAGCTTTTGCAGCATGGTCACGATGCGCGACTCCTGGTAAGGCTTGAGGATATAATCAAATGCCTCAAGTTCGAAGGCTTCCACCGCATGTTCTTTATACGCGGTAATAAAGACGATTTGCGGCTTATGGCTGAACTTACTGATGTTTTGCGCGAGCAACACCCCATCCAGTGAGGGAATATTAATATCCAGAAATATCACGTCCACCTCATGGTGCTGTAAATAACGCAGCACATCGAGTCCGTCGTCAAGAATGGCGTCAATGGTTAGGCTACTGTGTTTTTGAATCAGAAAACGCAATTCCTCCTGGGCCAGGAATTCATCTTCAACAATGATGGCTTTCATGCTGCCTCGAAATCTAGTGGGTAGATAAGCGTTGTCACGCGGCCAACCGGCGGTCGGCCAGCGAGATATAAAACCAAATTTCGGTACCCGGCTCCAGCCGCTGTATATGCAATCCTTCGCCATACAACAGCCTTACCCGGTGATGCACATTTAATAACCCGATCTTATTGGCCGGCAGTTCGTTGCGGCTTACCTGGGCGATAACGTCCGGGCTAATGCCGCTGCCGGTATCCTTCACGGCAATGCGAATGCGACGATCACCGTCCTGTTTCACCGAAATGACCACCACGCCTTTACCTTTACAGGGCTGAATACCGTGCACGATCGCATTCTCCACCAGGGGCTGAATCAACAGGCTGGGAATGCTAAAAGACAACTCCTCGTCGATATCATAAATCACCGTTAGCTTGCTACCGAAACGTGCCTGCTCAATGGCAATATAATCCTGGATCTGGTAAAGCTCTTTTTTAATATCAATTTGCGCGCCGTCCAGTTCCAGATTGTAACGTAGATAACGGGAGAGATTGATAATGAGCTGGCGGGCGGTATCGGGATTAATCCGGATCGACGATGAAATGGCATTAAGCGCATTGAATAAAAAATGGGGGTTAATTTTACTTTGCAGCGCCCGCAGCTCGGCCTGATCGGCCATTTCCCTTAGTTGTTCAATACGTGATACCTCAATTTGCGTTGAAATAATCTGCGACAGACCTATTGCCATAACTTTAAGCGAATTGGTAATTTGATGCGCATGGCGGTAATAAATTTTCAGCGTGCCTGTAACTACCCCTTTTTCCCATAACGGGATGATGATTAACGAATGAATTTGCGGCGTCCGCTCCGCCTCATCGTTATTTTTTATGGTGATTTTACCGCTTTGGATACTCTCTTTGGTCATGTCGCTGATGATTTCATGGCCAATATTATAAAACTCCGCGCCGACCCCAACATAGGCCAAAATATTGTGTTCATTGGTCAGGGCCACGGCGTCCGCCCGAATATCGGTACGGATAATATCGCAGATAGTGGTCAGCGATTGGCTATCGATATGGCGAAAGTAGGGCAGCGTTTTATTGGCAATATCCAACGCCAGTTTGGCCTGCCGGGCGGCGATCACTTCCTTTTCATCCTCGACACCCTGTACCAACACCACAATCATGCCGATACTGACGCCGCCGAAGATCATTGGCACGGCAATTTTTGAGACAATATCCAATCCCAGAGACATGGGTTGCGCCCAGAGGATAACGCATAGCATGGTCAGGCATTCGCAGAGCATGCCTCCGATGATGCCCACTCCCCAGCGATGTTCTTTTATGACTTCTAGCTTGATATAACCGGAAACAAAACTGGCCACGATGCTGCTAATCAGACAGGGAATCGAGGTCGGGCCGTCCATATCGATCAGATAACTATGTACGTCGGCGATAGTACCGGTGGCTAT
>JAATGH010000297.1 GCA_015654745.1 Enterobacterales bacterium | reverse complement strand
TTAGAATACAAAAGTGAAGACAATATTATGACCAATGCAAATCGTCCAGTGCTCAATCTTGATCTTGATTTATTGAGAACGTTTGTTGCCGTCGCTGATCTCAACACCTTTGCGGCCGCAGCAGCATCAGTATGCCGAACTCAATCGGCAGTCAGCCAGCAAATGCAACGATTAGAACAGCTTGTCGGAAAGGAATTGTTTGCTCGTCATGGCCGCAACAAGCTGTTGACCGAACATGGCATTCAATTGCTCGGTTATGCCAGAAAGATTTTACTTTATAATGACGAGGCATGCACTTCGTTGATGTACAGTAATATTCAGGGGGTGCTGACCATTGGCGCCTCTGACGACACGGCCGATTCCATCCTGCCATTCTTACTAAGCCGGGTTACCCGTATTTATCCCAAGCTGGCAATTGATGTCTCCGTCAAACGCAGCCTGCTCATGCAGGAAATGCTGACAAATGGGGAGGTGGATCTCGCTATTACCACCTTAAGCAACCAGAACCATCCCTACGTAACGCTGCGCACGTCGCCAACCTTGTGGTACTGCTCGGCCGACTACCGTTTTGTCCCGGGGGAGGTCATTCCCTTGGTGGTATCCGACGAGCCCAGTATGTTTCGCAACCTGGCCATAGAACAACTCGAAGCCGCGGGTTTGCCATGGCGTATTGCCTACAGCGCGTCGACGCTGTCGGCGATTCGTGCCGCGGTGAAGGCTGGGTTGGGCCTCACCGTACGGCCGGTTGAAATGATGAGCCCGGAGCTGCGGGTGCTGGGTAAAAACGAGGGGCTACCCGCCCTGCCTGAAACCCAATACGTGCTTTGTAAGCACCCGCAATGCGAAAATGAACTGGCTATGGCCATTTTCAGCGCAGTACAAACCGGGAACAATTTTTATAGTCCTGATTTTACGCCGTCAGCCAAGGGGGAGGGCAAAGATGAGAGTTTTACCATCAACGATGAGTAAATTGTTCTCCGCCTAATTATAAGCCCCTGTAATCTGGGGCTTATAATTTTTATATCTTCTATTTTAACGCGCTGAGTGGTAAAAAAATCTAGCGTCGATAAATTCCGCTTTTTCTCCTCTCCCCACGCTATGTCCACGTTATGTCCATGCGTTGTCCTCTTGGCCAGCCCATGAAGGATTGGCGATAAATTTTAATTTATATGCCAATTAAATCAAAACACTGTTTCTGATAATAATTTTGGTTAATGGCGCACTAATTGTGCAACTTTTATCTCAATAAACCGCAAAATTGTGCCCTGGATCAAATTTTACCCTTGCCGAATACGTGGAATAGCCTGCTTTTCGCCGAAAATGGTATAGTTACCGGCGAGAGGCCTTAACATCGTATGCAATGCCTTAACCCGTAGGCTTTGCCACTGACTCGATTAAGCCATGCGTGGGCGCATCATATGTTAATCAGATATTAAATCTGTAAATTACTATGAAGTTTCCTTTGTCCAAGTTGACAAAAGGTTATGTAAAGGAGTAAAAACCCCACACAATGGCTGTGATTGCCGGTGGCATCAGCTCGGTGCGGTTGGTTTCTACTTCTTCCCATAAATCGACGTGGTAAGTTGAACTGCCGTTAACTAAGAGCAGGCTGCAAAATGCCACTTTTGATGAGCAAAGAGAATGTCAATAACCACTGAAGTTACCGCCCATTATTGGGCGTTCGCCGTATTCCTCGCTGGTGCCGTCGGTTTGTGCTGCTTTATGTTGCTCGGTGGCTATCTTCTCGGCGGCCGGGCTCATTCCCGATCGAAAAATGTTCCGTTCGAGTCCGGTATCGATCCGGTGGGAACGGCAAGACTGCGGCTCTCATCCAAATTTTACCTGGTTGCCATGTTTTTCGTCATTTTCGATGTCGAAGCACTTTATTTATATGCCTGGTCCGTCTCCATTCGTGAAGTAGGCTGGGTGGGCTTCTTCGAAGCCGCTATTTTCATTTTCGTGTTGTTGGCGGGCCTGGTTTATCTGGTGCGGATTGGCGCTCTGGATTGGACGCCTGAACGTTCCCAGCGTCTGCGCCGCGCGGGCAAGATCACTGAAAACCAACGTCATCAGCAGTAATAGCGAGGCATCAAAATGGATTACACCCTCACCCGTGTTGAGCCGGACGGTGAGAATGACCGTTATCCCCTGCAAAAACAGGAAATCGTTGCCGATCCGCTGGATGGCCACGTAAGTCGTAGCGTGTATATGGGCAAGCTTGAGACCGCCTTGCACAATGCGGTGAACTGGGGGCGGGGCAATTCGTTGTGGCCCTATAATTTCGGCCTCTCTTGCTGTTATGTGGAAATGACCACCGCGTTCACCGCGGTTCATGATGTGGCGCGCTTCGGGTCCGAAGTCATCCGCGCCTCTCCTCGCCAGGCTGATTTTATGGTGGTCGCGGGCACGCCCTTTACCAAAATGGCTCCGGTTATCCAGCGGTTGTATGATCAAATGCTCGAACCCAAATGGGTCATTTCCATGGGGGCCTGCGCTAATTCCGGCGGCATGTACGATATCTATTCCGTCGTGCAGGGTGTGGACAAATTTTTGCCGGTTGATGTGTATATTCCCGGCTGTCCCCCACGTCCGGAAGCTTACATTCAAGCGTTGCTGCTGCTCAAGGAATCCATTGGGAAGGAACGGCGGCCGCTTTCCTGGGTCGTGGGCGATCAGGGGGTATATCGCGCCAATATGCAGGCGGAGCGCGAGCGTAAGCAAGGTGAGCGCATCGCAGTGACCAACCTGCGTTCACCCGACGAAATTTAGCGCGCCCAGCGATGTGCGGTTTAATTTGGGACGCACATCGCGCGTAGAATGGCTTCACGCCGGCTCAGCCTTAATTTGGTGATAATAATATGACAGAGTTGATGACGCAAAATCTCGCCCAGCCGGCCTGGCAAACCCGGGATCACCTGGATGATCCCGTGATCGGCGAATTGCGTAACCGCTTCGGTCCGGATGCCTTTACCGTGCAGCCGACCCGTACCGGCATTCCCGTGGTGTGGGTTAAACGCGAGCAAATTCTCGATGTGCTGGTGTTTTTGAAAAAACTGCCGAAGCCGTATGTAATGCTTTACGATCTGCACGGGGTGGACGAGCGCCTGCGCACCCATCGCGACGGACTCCCGGCCGCCGATTTCACCGTGTTCTACCATCTCATTTCCATTGATAGGAACCGGGACATCATGCTCAAGGTCGCGCTGGCGGAAAACGATCTCCACCTGCCGACCATTACCAAAATTTTTCCCAACGCCAACTGGTATGAGCGGGAAACCTGGGAAATGTTCGGCACCGTATTCGACGGCCATCCGCACCTGACCCGCATCATGATGCCGCAAAGCTGGCAGGGTCATCCGCTGCGTAAAGACTATCCGGCGCGCGCCACCGAGTTCGATCCCTATATGCTGACCAAGCAGAAAGAGGATTTGGAAATGGAGGGGTTAACCTTCAAGCCTGAGGATTGGGGCATGAAGCGGGGCCGGGACAATGAAGATTTCATGTTCCTCAATTTGGGGCCCAACCACCCATCGGCCCATGGCGCGTTCCGTATCATTTTGCAGCTCGATGGCGAAGAGATCGTCGACTGCGTGCCCGATATCGGCTACCACCATCGCGGCGCGGAAAAAATGGGCGAGCGTCAATCCTGGCATAGCTATATTCCTTATACCGATCGGGTGGAATATCTGGGTGGCTGCGTCAATGAAATGCCTTATGTGCTGGCGGTGGAAAAACTGGCCGGTATCGTGGTGCCGGAACGGGTGGAAGTGATCCGAGTGATGCTTTCCGAACTGTTCCGCATCAATAGCCACCTGCTGTATATCAGTACCTATATTCAGGATGTGGGTGGGATGACGCCGGTATTCCTGGCCTTTACCGATCGCCAGAAAATTTATGATGTGGTGGAGGCGATTACCGGTTTTCGCATGCATCCGGCCTGGTTCCGCATCGGCGGGGTGGCCCACGATCTCCCGCGCGGATGGGATGGTCTGCTGCGCGACTTCCTCAACTGGCTGCCGAAGCGCCTGGATTCCTATGTCAAGGCGGCGCTGAAAAACAGCGTGCTGCGCGGTCGCGCCGAAGGGGTTGCCGCATACACTGCCCAGGAAGCGTTGGATTGGGGGGTTACCGGCGCCGCGCTGCGCGCCACCGGCATCTCGTTTGACGTGCGAAAATGGCGTCCTTATTCCGGTTATGACAAATTCGATTTTGAAGTGCCGGTGGGCGACGGTGTCAGCGACTGCTATAGCCGGGTCATGCTGAAAGTCGAGGAGATGCGTCAAAGCCTGCGCATCCTTGAGCAATGTCTGAATAATATGCCGGAAGGGCCGTTTAAAGCCGATCATCCGCTGACCACGCCGCCGCCCAAAGAGCGCACGCTGCAGCATATTGAAACCCTGATTACCCATTTCCTGCAGGTATCCTGGGGACCGGTGATGCCGGCCAATGAGTCTTTTCAGATGATCGAGGCCACCAAAGGGATCAATAGTTACTATCTGACCAGTGATGGCAGCACCATGAGCTACCGGACCCGTATTCGTACGCCGAGTTTTCCCCATCTGCAGCAAATCCCCTCGGTGATCCGCGGCAGCCTGGTATCCGATCTCATCGTCTATCTGGGCAGTATCGATTTTGTTATGTCAGATGTGGACCGCTAATTATGCATGATCATAAACAACCGCACGAGCACGCAGGGGAACCGGGCGACAGCCATACCGGCGGGCAGAGTGAAAGTGAGAACGGCGCCTTTGTGCTAAGCGCCCGGGAGCGCGATGCCATTGAGCACGAAAAGCATCACTATGAGGATGCCCGCGCCGTTTCCATTGAGGCGCTGAAAATTGTGCAAAAACAGCGGGGCTGGGTGCCTGACGGGGCGATAAACGCCATCGCCGAGATCCTGGGCATTCCCGGCAGCGATGTAGAAGGCGTGGCCACGTTTTACAGCCAGATTTTCCGCCAGCCGGTTGGTCGCCATGTTATCCGCTACTGCGATAGCGTGGTGTGCCATATTACCGGCTATCAGGGGATCCAGGCGGCGCTTGAGCAGTCGCTTAACATCAAGCCCGGCCAGACCACCGATGATGGGCGATTCACCCTGTTGCCTACCTGCTGCCTTGGCAACTGCGACAAAGGGCAGACCATGATGATCGATGAGGATACCCATGTTCATCTGACGCCGGAAGGTATCGGTTCGCTACTGGAGCAGTATCGATGATAAAAGATATTGTGCGCACCGCCGAGATGCATCCGTTAACCTGGCGTCTGCGTGATGACCAGCAGCCGGTATGGCTGGATGAGTACCGCGCCAAAAGCGGGTACGCCGGCGCGGAAAAAGCCCTCAAGGGCATGGCCCAGGATGATATTGTGGCCCTGGTAAAGGACTCCGGCCTGAAAGGGCGGGGGGGCGCGGGGTTTTCCACCGGCCTGAAATGGAGCCTGATGCCTAAGGATCCCGCCATGAATATCCGCTATCTACTGTGCAATGCGGATGAAATGGAACCCGGTACCTATAAAGACCGATTGCTGATGGAGCAACTGCCCCATTTGCTGGTGGAGGGTATGCTGATCGCCGCCTTCGCACTGAAAGCCTATCGCGGTTATATCTTTTTGCGCGGCGAATATATCGAGGCGGCGGCGCATCTGCGTCGTGCCATCAGCGAAGCGGAACAGGCGGGTTATCTCGGCAAGAATATCCTCGGTACCGGGTTTGATTTCGAACTGATCGTCCACACCGGCGCCGGACGCTATATCTGCGGCGAAGAAACCGCCCTGATCAACTCCCTTGAAGGACGCCGCGCCAATCCGCGGTCAAAACCGCCTTTCCCCGCCACCTCCGGCGCATGGGGGAAACCGACCTGCGTCAATAATGTGGAAACCCTGTGTAACGTCCCTGCGATTCTCGAACATGGCGTGGACTGGTACAAAGGCATTACGGCGGGCAAAAGCAACGATACCGGCACCAAGCTGATGGGGTTCTCCGGCCGGGTCAAGCATCCTGGCGTCTGGGAACTGCCGTTTGGCATTACCGCCCGCGAGATCCTTGAGGATTACGCCGGCGGCATGCGCGACGGCCTGACGCTGAAGGCGTGGCAACCTGGTGGCGCCGGCACCGATTTTCTGACCGGCGATCATTTGGATCTCCCGATGGATTTCGACAACATCGGCAAGGCCGGTAGCCGTTTAGGCACCGCATTGGCCATGGCGGTGGATAATGAAATCAATATGGTATCGCTGACCCGTAATCTCGAAGAGTTTTTCTCGCGCGAGTCCTGCGGTTGGTGTACCCCCTGTCGCGACGGCCTGCCTTGGAGCGTCAAGTTGCTGCGCGCCATCGAAAATGGCGAGGGGCAGCCGGGGGATATCGAGACGCTCGAGCAGCTGTGCCGGTTTCTCGGCCCGGGCAAGACGTTCTGCGCCCATGCGCCGGGCGCGGTGGAGCCCCTGCAGAGCGCCATTAAATATTTCCGGGCTGAATTTGAAGCGGGAATTGCAACGCAGCATATCGGTAATACCCGCGCTATTGCCGGTATTCAGCCAAATTTGCTGAAAGCGCGTTGGTAACCCGGCATCCGGAGTGCGTCCGAACCTGGCGCGCCGGATGTCATACCCAAAAGATAAAGGGTATACCCAGACGCATTTTGATTAATGCCTGCTGTATTGCGGGCCACACGGAAGCATGCTGACTATGGCTACCATT
>JAATGH010000165.1 GCA_015654745.1 Enterobacterales bacterium | reverse complement strand
TTCCTTTTTGCCAAATCACGATAATCATTTCCCGTAATCCAGGCAATATAGAACAATGTATCACCGCGCTTGACCTCATAGGTAGATCCGCCATAGGAACCTTTTGGAATAGAAGTGTAGCTGCGGTTATAAACAATATTCCCTGCCGGCGTTTGATTAACCGTACTTACGTTTGGGGTGGTATTGACTGGCGCAAGCCGAGGCGGCGGTGCCGACCGTTGTGGTTGCTGCTGCTGTTGCAGCATAGGTCTTTGCACGGGCGCGGATGTCGTCACACCACTATTATTATCACCGCCCACGCTACTGATCGGTGCAGAAGAATCATCACTGGCGCATCCTGCCAACCAAATACTCGCCATGGTGCAAACCGCGACGCGACGCCAACGGTTTTTTGGGCTTCCCATGCTCACTTCTCCCCTATGGCAGCAAAGCCAATCATCATTCCAAATATGCTTAACATTATCGTTATACATCCTATTACGTCTCATGACCTCATGAACGACAGTATTTTCAGCTATTTCCGAAAAGTTAACATTCTGGCGTTAATGCTAGCAACATCCATCACCTGGCGCCATAAAACAGTTGTATAGAAATTTAAGGGACCACCGGCGGGGGGGCAAACGAAGCGACCTGGGTAAAACGAGCGCGAGCTATGCCAGCTCACCTTTAATCAGCGGGACAAAGCGCACCGCCTCTACGGTCTCCACCATAAATTCACCCCCTTGGCGTCTTACGGTCGTGAGATCCTGGGTGTTTTCACCCACCGGCAAGACCATGATTCCACCTTCATCCAGTTGTGCCATCAGGGCGGAGGGTATTTCCGGCGGAGCCGCCGTCACGATAATCGCATCGAAGGGGCCGCGGGATGGCCAACCCAGCCAACCGTCGCCATGCCGGGTGGACACATTATGCAAATCGAGCTGTTTTAAACGCCGTTTTGCCTGCCACTGAAGTTTTTTTATCCGCTCTACCGAACAGACATGCTGCACCAGGTGCGCGAGGATAGCGGTTTGATAACCGGATCCCGTACCGATTTCCAGCACCCGTGAAGTGGGCTGCAGTTGCAGCAGCTCGGTCATGCGGGCAACAATATAGGGTTGGGAAATGGTCTGTCCCGACCCGATGGGCAAGGCGGTATTGTCATATGCCTTATGTTCGAAGGCTTCGTCAATAAAGCGCTCGCGCGGGACCGATTCAATGGCCAGCATCAGCCGTTCATCGTTAATGCCCTGCTGGCGCAGCTGATCCAGCAATGCCTGTATACGCCGATTTACCATTTGCCGCAGACCTCCGCGTTTTCCAGCCACGACGTGAGCACTGATTGGGTGGAGTAAGCGGTTAAATCCACCTGGAGTGGTGTAATAGAGACATAGCCTTGCTCGATAGCGGCAAAATCGGTATCCGGCCCATTATCCAACGTTGCCCCCGGCGGGCCAATCCAAAACATTTCCTGCCCGCGGGGATCCAGTTGACGGATAACCTGGTTGGCGGGATGACGGCTACCGCAGCGGGTTACCTTGATCCCTTTGATTGCCGATAGCGGTAAATCGGGCACATTGATATTCAAAATTTTACCGGTGCGTAAAGGTTCGCCGGTCAGCGCGCGGAGCAGCCGGCAAACAACGGTCACTGCCGTAGCGTAGTGCCGCGTGCCGTTAAGGGAGACAGCCAGCGCGGGCAGCCCCAAATGCCGTCCTTCCATGGCCGCGGCGACGGTACCGGAATAAATAACGTCATCACCCAAATTAGGTCCGGCGTTAATCCCTGACACCACGATATCGGGGCCTGGGCGCATTAAGGCATTGACGCCGAGGTAAACACAATCGGTGGGCGTACCGGACTGTACCGCGATATCGCCGTTGTTTTCTTTGAGGGTGCGTAGCGGAACATCCAGGGTTAATGAATTTGATGCGCCGCTCCGGTTGCGGTCGGGCGCAACAACCTGTACGTCGGCGAATTGACGCATGGCAACCGCCAGCAGTTGAATGCCCGGCGCATGAATTCCATCATCATTACTCAGCAGTATGCGCATGTTGTTATGAGCTTATTAATTATGAGAAGTTATAAATACGCCGCCCGGCCATGGAGCGAAAACCCACCCGTCACCCGCCGCACCTATGCAACGGTCAAGGGTAGCAAAAAATAAAACCAATAATCGCATGAAACGTCACGCTGGTGAAGTGTGGAATGACCACCCGAAAATAAAATAAACGCTGCGGATATTATCCGGTTTCTCGCCCTATGCTATCTTAATGAGGATCAACTCCGGTTAAACAGACTAAAGGCCAGGTTGGCAAACCCCGCCTTCAGCCGGGGAAATATCAGGCACATACCCGAATCTGGCCGCACTGGACCCTAGGGGGAAACTAGACCGCGATATCCACCGGTGCGTCTAGCAGCTCACGCACTACGCTGGTTGCAAAACAGCCGGCGGGCAGGGCAAATGAAAGCGTCAGCGTGCGGTCATCTGACCATTGCCACCGCATATCGGCCGGTTTTAACAGTAACGCGCGCCGGGCTGGTTCCACTCGTTCGCGGATCAACAATGACATCAGTTCCGGCTGCTCCGCCAAACATGCCTGCTCAAACGCCAAGGCCTCGCGCGCGCTGCCGGGATCGCCATCGCCCGGCAACGGTGCGGTCAACATCAGCTCACCGCTGGTTACCCGAGCCGGCAGCGTCGGCATCTCCTCATCGGTCGCCACGAACCAACTGCCCCGGCCGGCCAACTGCAGCGCATCGCCCGAGAGCACGCACCCAGGACCAAATCGCTGCAACCGCTCATTTGTCACCAGATTAAACAGCGCGCTGCGGGCGCTCGAAAGATAAAAACTGCGCTTGCCGCGCTCTTTGACCTTAATTTCGTTACGAGACCAACGTAGCGCCCGATCGATATTATTGCCCTGGTGGCCAAATCGTTGGCTGCCAAAGTAGTTGGGTACGCCGTCACTGGCAATCAGTGCCAAACGCCGCTCGACCGCCTCCCGGTCGCTGATATCACGTAATACCAGCACAAAGGCATTGCCCTTCAAGGTACCGATACGCAGTTTGCGGCGATGGCGCGTGATCTGGATAATCTCGCACCCCGCCAGTTGAAACAGGGAAAAATCGGGCGTTTCCTTACCGGGTAGATGCAGGCAAAACCATTGCTCGGTCACCGCATGACGATCCTTAAGGCCGGCATAGCTCACCAACCGGGCTGGGATACCGGCAAACTTGGCCAGTTCCTCCGCGACAAATACCGTGTTGGAGCCGGTTTTCCTGATACGGAGCAAAACATGCTCACCCTCGCCATCCGGAAGAAAACCCAAATCCTCCAGTACGTGAAAATCCTCGGGCTGCGCTTTGATGATCCCCGTGGCGGTGGGTTTGCCATGCAACCAGGATAACTGCTGATAATCGAGGGGATTGATCATTGTGCTTTCAACAGCAGGACCACCGCCTCGCAGGCAATGCCTTCACCGCGTCCGGTAAAACCCAGTTGCTCGGTGGTCGTGGCCTTAACGTTGACGTCGTCCATATGACATTGCAAATCTTCCGCCAGGTGAATACGCATCTGCGGGATATGCGGCGCCATTTTCGGCGCCTGGGCAATGATGGTGATATCGATATTGCCTAGATAATACCCTTTGGCCCGGATGCGGCGCCAGGCTTCGCGCAGCAACTCGCGACTATCGGCGCCTTTATACGCCGCGTCGGTATCGGGGAACAATTTACCGATATCGCCGAGTGCGGCCGCGCCCAACAAGGCGTCGGTTGCGGCATGCAGCGCCACGTCGCCGTCAGAATGAGCCAGCAGTCCCTGTGTAAACGGAATGCGCACCCCCCCGATAATCAATGGGCCCGCGCCGCCAAATTTATGTACGTCAAAACCATGACCGATACGCATTTCCGGTTCTCCTTATGGTGTAATGCCATCGGTCGCGGCAACAGAGGCGCTGCCCGTGATCGTTAAGCAATGCAATTGTTTTGCAGTTGGGTGAAATAGAAGGCCGCCAGAGCCAAATCCTCGGGACGCGTGACTTTGATATTGTCGCCGCGTCCAGGCACCAATAACGGCTGATAACCGCAATATTCCAGTGCCGACGCTTCATCGGTGATGTGCGCGCCTTCCCCCAGCGCTTTGGCGAGGCAGTCCCGAAGCAACGTCAGCGGGAACAGCTGCGGCGTCAGGGCATGCCACAAATTCTGGCGATCTACGGTATGTTCGATGACCGAGTCTTGCGCCACGCCGCGTTTGGTGGCGTCATTCCTGGCGCGCTTCATGGTATCCCTGACCGGCGTGGCCAAAATTCCGCCGATAGTGGAGTGTTCGGTGATGGCCAGCAAGCGAACCAGATCGTCTTGATGAAGGCAAGGTCGCGCGGCATCGTGCACCAATACCCAGTCCGGATTCCAGTCTTGCGCCCGCCGCAGACCGGCCATGACCGAATCGGCGCGCTCCTTGCCGCCGATAACCCGGCTGACCCGGCCGTCACGGGCAATGGGCAAGGTATCAAAATAGCGATCGTCCGCATTGATGGCCACAATCACCCGACGAACGCAGCCCTGGCGCAACAATGCATCAATAGCATGTTCCAGCAGGGTCTTACCGTGGATGGTGAGATATTGCTTCGGGCAATCCATTTGCATGCGGCTGCCGATACCGGCGGCCGGCAAAATAGCGATGACGTCGAGGAACGTCCCTGGTGATGAGGCCATTATTGATTATCTTGTGAAACCGAGGGTACCGGCCGGCGTTTAGATTGATCGGGCACCAGGCGATAGAAGCTTTCGCCCGGCTTAATCATGCCGAGCTCGTTGCGTGATCGTTCCTCGATGGCTTCTTGTCCATCCTTGAGATCGTTAATTTCTGCAAACAGCTGATCGTTGCGCGCTTTTAGCTTTGCGTTACTCGCCTGCTGGACCGCCACGTCGTCCTGTACCCGGACTAAATCGTGCACGCCATTTTTACCCAGCCATAAGGAATATTGCAGCCAGCCAAGCAGAACCAGTAATAGCAGCGTAAGTTTTCCCATCCCCGCCCCCTGAAAGACAGCCAATCATCCCATAACTTATGGCCGGACTCCACACCGAGAGGCAAATTCAAGAGGTAAAACCCTGGAAAGCTGCTTTATTACCCTATCCGTTGACGTTTTTTTACTGTTTGTTACCTCAAGTAACCCCGGCGGCGGTCGTTACCACCCGGTCAACTGGGCAAAAACCAGCCAGAACAGGGAGAACACCGCGATGCCGATGCAAGGTATCATCCATAAAAGACGACCGGTCAGCAGCACGCTGAAGACGAGTCCGATTAATACCGATAGGGGAATCAGGGCCAGAAAGAACGGCCAGGTATACAGCATGAAAAATAACGCGTTGGCGCCATAGAAAAAGAAGGGCACGGAAAAAGCCAGCCAATAGAAGATAAAACCCGCCATCGCCCCGACAAAGCCATAGGCCGGTTCTTCCCCGTGGTTTTCGCTACCTGGGGCAGTGATAAACTTCGCCGGCATAACGCGCTTTGATTGAGTGGCATTGAGCATAAAGTTCGGATCCTGGACTCTTAATCCGGCGGTGCTTGCGCATACGGCGCCGATTTGGCTTCTCAGGATCCGATAATAACCCGACTGCGTAGCGCGTCTAATAAATGGCGGGTCAAATGTGTTACCAATTGTTGGCCGTCAAGATGCACATCCGGCCGTTCCGGCGCCTCGTAAAGTGAATCTATCCCGGTAAAATTAGGCAGTTCGCCGGCACGGGCTTTTTTATACAATCCTTTGGGATCGCGCGCCTCGCACACCCGCAGCGGCGTATCAACATAGATCTCAATGAACCGCCCCTCCGGCAACAGTTCACGCACCATGCGGCGTTCAGCGCGATGGGGGGAAATAAACGCGGTCAACACCACCAGACCCGCATCCACCATCAGGCGCGCGACTTCGCCCACTCGACGAATATTTTCCCGCCGATCGGCGTCATTAAAACCCAAATCGCGACATAGCCCATGGCGTACATTGTCACCATCGAGTAAGTATGTGCTTACACCTAATTGATGCAGCGCCTGTTCAAGGGCGCCCGCGACGGTGGACTTACCCGAGCCGGAGAGGCCGGTAAACCACAATACGATACCGCGATGGCGATGCAACCCTTCCCGATCTTCCCGATTCACCGGATGATCGTGCCATACGATATTGCTATTTGGCGCAACCTGCAGTGGTTCGTCCATGTCTATTTTCCCCCCAATAAATCACGGGCACCCCAGTGTGGAAAATGCCGACGCACCAGCGCGTTCAGTTCCAGCTCGAACTCGCTATGCGTTTGAGGTTCCTGAAAAACATCAGCCAAAGGTTCGCGTACCATGCCGGCACCAACGGTGACGTTACTAAGGCGATCGATGAAAATCATACCGCCGGTGACGGCGTTATCCGGATATTTATCTAGCACCATCGGCTCGTCGAACGCCAACTCCACCAGACCGATGCCGTTTAGCGGCAGACTATCGACCACCCGCTGGGTCAGGCTATTGATCTCGACCTGATACTGGATGTTTTCGACCCGAGCCCGGGTTTTCTTGCCGGCGATTTTAATATCAAAGCTTAGCCCGGCCACCAGCGGCTGTTCGGTCATCCACACCACATCCACCAGCGCGTTACGTACCGGTTGCAAGGTCTCGCCGGCGTCCACCAACAGATCGCCGCGGCTGATATCGATTTCGTCCGCCAGCACCAGCGTTATCGCCTCACCCGCCCAGGCCTCGGTCAAATCGCCATCAAAGGTCACGATGCGCGCCACCGTGGACGTGACGCCCGAAGGCAGTACTTTTATCGCTTGGCCCACGCGCAGTACGCCAGCCGCCACGGTGCCGGCATAGCCACGGAAATCGAGGTTCGGCCGGTTAACATACTGCACCGGGAAACGCACCGGCTGCTGTTCATCAAGGTTGATCACCTCCACCGTTTCCAATACGTCCAGCAGGGTCGGCCCGCTATACCACGGCATGGCGCGGCTTGGTGTCACCACATTATCGCCATCCAAGGCGGAAATCGGCACAAAGGTGATACTGAGATCGACAGGCAACTCTTCGGCAAAGCGCAGATAATCTTGCTTAAATTTTTCATAAATAGTCTGGTCGTAATTCACCAGATCCATTTTATTCACCGCCACCACCAGATGGCGAATGCCTAATAATGTGCTGATAAAACTGTGGCGCCGGGTTTGATCCAAGACGCCCTTGCGCGCGTCAATGAGCAAAATAGCCAAATCACAGGTGGAAGCCCCGGTGGCCATGTTTCGAGTATATTGCTCATGTCCCGGGGTATCCGCGATGATAAATTTGCGTTTTTCGGTGGAAAAATAGCGGTAGGCTACATCGATGGTAATGCCCTGCTCACGTTCGGCCTGCAGGCCATCCACCAGCAGGGCCAAATCCAGTTTTTCACCTTGGGTGCCGATGCGTTTACTGTCGGAGTGCAGGGTGGTCAGCTGATCTTCATAAATTTGCCGCGTATCATGCAGCAAACGGCCAATAAGGGTACTTTTCCCATCATCCACGCTGCCGCAGGTGAGAAAACGCAGCAGCGTTTTGTATTGTTGTGCATGCAGGTAGGCTTCTACCCCGCCCTGCTCGGCGATCTGTTTAGCTATAGTGGTATTCATGACGATCGCTCCTTAGAAATAACCCTGGCGCTTTTTCATTTCCATCGATCCGGATTGATCCCGGT
>JAATGH010000074.1 GCA_015654745.1 Enterobacterales bacterium | reverse complement strand
GGTGAGTCGGGATCCGGTAAATCGGTTACCGCCCTGTCGGTAATGCGCCTGGTGGAACTCGGCGGTGGCAAACTGGACTGCGGCAATATGCTTTTTCGCCGCCGCAACGGCCAAGTGATGAATTTGGCCACCGCTGGACCTTCGCCGCTGCGCACGCTGCGCGGCGCGGATATGGCGATGATCTTCCAGGAACCGATGACCTCGCTCAATCCGGTGTTCCCGGTTGGGGAGCAAATTGCCGAGTCCATTCGGCTCCATCAGGGCAAGGATCACCGCCAGGCTAAACGGGAAGCCTTGCGTATGCTGGAGATGGTGCGGATTCCCAACGCCAAAAGTATGCTCGATCGTTATCCGCACCAACTGTCCGGCGGCATGCGCCAGCGGGTGATGATCGCCATGGCGCTGTCCTGCAAACCGGCGCTGTTGATCGCCGATGAACCCACCACTGCGCTGGATGTCACCATTCAGGCGCAAATCTTGCAGCTGATTCGCACCCTGCAACGTGAAATGCAGATGGGCGTGATTTTTATCACTCATGATATGGGCGTGGTGGCCGAAATGGCCGATCGTGTCATGGTGATGTATCGAGGCGATGACGTGGAATCCGCGCCGGTCCGCCAGCTTTTTGCCAGGCCGGCGCATCCCTATACTCGGGCGCTGCTGGCGGCGGTGCCGAAACTCGGTTCGTTGGCGGACAGCGATTTTCCGGCCAAATTTCCCCTGATTGCAACGGGCGACCCCGCAGGCGCCGGGCTGGCTGCGCAACCTCAGGACACGGTGCCCGTCGGCGCGCCGCCAATCCTTGAGGTTAGAGATTTGGTGACCGGTTTCGATATCCGGGGCGGGATATTTAATCGCGTCATGCAGCGGGTACACGCGGTAGAAAAAGTCAGTTTCTCCCTCTATCCCGGCGAGACCCTGGCTCTGGTCGGGGAATCCGGCTGCGGCAAATCCACCACCGGCCGCTCGCTGCTGCGGCTGGTGGAGAGCCAAGGCGGCGATATTCTTTTCAACGGACGGTCGATTACCGCTCTGCGGGGCCATGAACTGCAGCACCTGCGCCGCGATATCCAGTTTATTTTCCAGGATCCCTATGCGTCTTTGGATCCCAGGCTAACCGTCGGTTATTCCATTATGGAACCGCTGCTGGTGCATGGCGTGGCACAGGGCCGCGAAGCGCAACTGCGGGTGGATCGCCTGCTGGAGCGTGTAGGCCTGTCGCCGGAACATGCCCAGCGTTATCCCCATGAATTTTCCGGAGGCCAGCGCCAGCGTATTTGTATTGCGCGCGCGTTGGCGCTAAACCCTAAAGTGGTCATCGCCGACGAATCGGTATCGGCGCTGGATGTCTCTATCCAGGCACAGATTATCAATTTGATGCTGGATTTGCAGCGCGAGTTCGGCATTGCGTTTTTATTTATCTCCCACGATATGGCGGTGGTGGAACGCATCAGCCATCGGGTGGCGGTAATGTATTTGGGGCAAATCGTTGAAATCGGGCCTCGGCGCGAGGTGTTTGGCAATCCCCAACATCCCTATACCCGTAAATTAATGTCGGCGGTGCCGATCCCCGATCCAACGCGACGCCAGACAGAACATGCGTTATTGGTAGATGAAATACCCAGCCCCATGCGGGCGTTGGGCGATGAGCCGCTGGTTGCCCCGTTGGTTAAGGTGGGGAAAGGGCACTACGTTGCCCGCCATCCCATCGGCGGTGCCTATTGAATGACAGGGATTTTAACGGAGAATGTGTGCTTATGAATAAATTTAATGTAAACCGTCATTGGCTACTGACCGCCGCGGTAATGGGCGCGATGGTTTCGGCGCCGGCTTGGGCTGCCAAGGATGCGGTTATCGCGGTAGGTTCGAATTTTACCAGTCTCGACCCTTATGATGCCAACGATACGTTGTCCCAGGCGGTAGCCAAGTCTTTTTATCAAGGGCTGTTCGGCTTTGATAAAGACATGAAACAGATCAATGTACTGGCGGAAAGCTACCAGGCCAGCCCGGACGGACTCACCTATACCGTCAAGCTGCGCAAGGGGGTCAAGTTCCAGGACGGCACCGACTTTAACGCCGACGCGGTGAAGGTCAATCTGGATCGGGCCAGTAATCCCGAGAATCACCTCAAGCGATACAACTTGTTCAAGATGATTGATAAAACCGAAGCGGTGGACCCTACTACGGTAAAGATCACCCTGAAAACGCCGTTCTCGCCGTTTATTAATAATCTTGCCCATCCCGCGGCGGCTATGATTTCGCCGGCGGCGCTGCAAAAATATGGCAAGGAGATCGGTTTTCATCCGGTGGGTACCGGCCCCTATGAATTTGTGGTCTGGAACCAGACGGATTTTGTTAAGGTAAAACGCTTCGACGGTTACTGGCAAAAGGGCGAGGCAAAACTCGATTCCATTACCTGGCGCCCGGTGGTGGATAATAATAGCCGTGCGGCGATGCTGCAAACCGGTGAAGCCAATTTTGCCTTTCCGGTGCCCTACGAACAGGCGGCGGTGCTGGCGAAAAACGCCAAGCTGGATTTGGTCTCCGCACCGTCGATTTTGCAACGCTACATCAGCCTGAACGTCACCCAAAAGCCGTTTGATAATGTCAAAGTGCGTCAGGCGATCAAATACC
>JAATGH010000254.1 GCA_015654745.1 Enterobacterales bacterium | reverse complement strand
CTTCTATGGCAGTATGATCTTTCCATAAAATAAACATGGCGTTAGGATTGTTCGCAAACTCCGGGCGCAGCGCCAAAACCCGGCCTTCTGCGTCAATGGGAGCCGGCGTTGAACCGGTAGTGTCTACGCCGATACCGACGATTTTTAGCCGCTGGGCCGGGGACAAACCCTTTACTACCGCACAAATGGCCTGTTCCATAGACTCTATATAATCGGCGGGATGATGGCGAAATTGGTTATCAGCGGGTCGGCAATATTTGCCCTCGCGCCAGCGTGGATACCACACCACTTCCGTCGCCAGTTCTTTACCGCTTTGACAGCCTACCGCCAAGGCGCGTACCGAATCGCTGCCAAAATCAAGCCCAAGGCTGATGGCCTCTTCAGTCATGCTGTTCTCTCCTGTTTAACCGAATACTGATGATGGGAACAACCATAAGGAGGTTTGGCCTGTTGCGTGAGGAGGGGTTAGCTGGAAGTATGCACATTTCTGTCACGGATGACCGAAATGTGATGGGCGTCATAAACTTTTACGGAGGTAAAAGTTGCTGTATCTATGCACAAACCTGCTGAAATTGAGAACTGTGATAACGCTCTACATTTTCGCAACACTTTAACGTTAAAACTACACGCGTCTCAAGGGCCCTGTGGGGTGAACGGTGATATTTCCGCCGCTTAGCTGTACTGCGAGGCCAGATTTTTCCGACTGATAACGCTTACACGCTTCAGCTTTTTGAAGCCGGGCAAAAAAAAATACCGGAGATTTACATGCATAAATTCACTAAGGCACTGGCGGCGATAGGTTTGGCCGCTGTTATGTCTCAATCGGCTATGGCGGAAAATTTAAAATTAGGCTTCCTGGTTAAGCAACCAGAAGAGCCGTGGTTTCAGACCGAATGGCGGTTTGCCGACAAGGCGGGTAAGGATCTGGGATTTGACGTCATTAAGATTGCCGTACCGGACGGCGAAAAAACGCTTAACGCCATCGACAGTTTGGCGGCCAGCGGTGCCAAGGGCTTTGTTATTTGTACACCCGATCCCAAGCTGGGTTCGGCAATCGTCGCCAAGGCTCGCAGCTACGACATGAAAGTGATTGCGGTGGATGATCAGTTTGTTACCGCTAAGGGCGCGCCAATGGACACCGTGCCGTTGGTGATGATGGCCGCAACCAAGATTGGCGAACGCCAGGGCCAGGAACTGTGGAAAGAGATGAATAAACGCGGCTGGAAAGTTGCCGATACCGGTGTCATGGCCATTACCGCCGATGAACTGGATACCGCCCGTCGCCGTACCACCGGCTCAATGGATGCGCTTAAGGCTGCCGGTTTCCCGGAAACACAGATCTACAAGATTCCTACTAAGTCTAATGATATCCCGGGGGCATTTGATGCCGCCAACTCCTTACTGGTCCAGCATTCAGGTGTTAAGAACTGGCTGATTATCGGTATGAATGACAATACCGTATTGGGCGGTGTGCGTGCGACGGAAGGCCAAGGCTTTAAAGCGCCTAATGTTATCGGCATCGGCATCAACGGTGTGGATGCGGTGAGCGAACTGTCCAAGGCCAATGCTACCGGCTTCTACGGTTCTCTGTTGCCTAGTCCTGACGTGCATGGCTACAAAAGTATCCAGATGCTCAATGATTGGGTGAAGACGGGTGTTGAACCGCCTAAGTTCACCGAAGTCACCGACGTGGTGGTTATCACCCGCGATAACTTTAAAGCAGAATTGGCGAAAAAAGGCCTGGGTGGTAAGTAATCCCCTCGGTTGTTTTCACCGGGACGGACGTTCCGTCCCGGTCCATGGCGATGTCATTCATCAAGAGGATGTGTCCGTGTCAGCCAAAACCCCTGATGATTACCGTGGCGGGATTGCCTGCGCACTGTTCGTATCAGTTAACGCGAGGATGTGTTCATGACAGTTCAGACACCTTATTTATCGTTTCGCGGTATCGGTAAAACCTTTCCCGGTGTCAAAGCACTGGATGATATTAGTTTCGATTGCTACCAGGGCCAGATCCACGCCCTGATGGGAGAGAATGGCGCCGGGAAATCAACCCTGCTGAAAATCCTCAGCGGGAGTTATACCCCGACCCAAGGCGAGATATTAATCAAAGGACAACCGGTCCATTTTACCTCCACCGCCGATGCGCTGGATGCCGGAGTGGCGATAATTTACCAGGAGCTTCACCTGGTGCCGGAAATGACCGTAGCGGAAAACATCTATCTCGGCCAGTTGCCGAATAAATTCGGCATGGTTAACCGGGCAATTTTACATTACGAAACCAAGCTACAGCTCGAACATTTGGGCTTGGATATTGCGCCGGATACACCTTTGAAATACCTCTCCATTGCCCAATGGCAAATGGTGGAAATTGCCAAGGCGTTAACCCGCAACGCAAAAATCATTGCATTCGATGAGCCGACCAGTTCTTTGTCTGCTCGTGAAATTGAACAACTCTTCCGGGTCATCCGCGAACTGCGCGCCGAGGGAAGGGTGATTTTATATGTATCACACCGCATGGAAGAGATTTTCACCCTTGGCGATGCCATCACGGTATTCAAGGACGGCAAATATGTGCGCACGTTCGATGATATGACCGCGGTGGATCACTCCACGCTGGTACAAGCCATGGTGGGGCGGAATCTCGGGGATATTTACGGCTATGAGCCGCGTGAGCATGGCGAAGTGCGGCTTCAGCTGAACAATATCAAGGCGATTGGCGTTAAAACCCCCATTACCTTATCGGTCCACGCCGGTGAAATCGTCGGCCTGTTCGGGTTGGTGGGGGCGGGACGCAGCGAACTGATGAAAGGGCTGTTCGGTGGCACATTGATTACCGAAGGGCAGCTGTTACTTGATGGTAAACCTCTTGATATTCGTTCACCCATCGATGCCATTCGGGCCGGACTGCTGCTTTGTCCTGAGGACCGCAAGGCCGATGGGCTGATCCCGGTTCACTCCGTGCGGGAAAATATTAATATCAGCGCCCGGCGAAAGACTATCAAGGCCGGTTTCCTGATTAATGAACGCTGGGAACATGATAACGCCATCGAGCATATCCGATCGCTAAATATCAAAACGCCTTCCGCCGATCAGCTGATCATGAATCTTTCCGGGGGTAACCAGCAGAAGGCGATTCTTGGCCGCTGGCTCTCCGAAGATATGAACGTCATCATGCTCGATGAACCGACGCGTGGTATTGATGTAGGCGCCAAGCATGAAATTTATCAAGTGATTTATGAGTTGGCTAAACGCGGCATTGCCGTGCTGTTTGCCTCCAGTGATTTGCCAGAAGTGCTCGGCCTCGCGGATAGGATCGTGGTAATGCGTGAGGGAGCGATCTCCGGTGAACTTACCCATACGGATGCCACTGAACAGAAAGCGTTAAGCCTGGCTATGTTACATACAACCGAAACCAGCCCCGCCGACGCGGTTGCCTGATAGCGAAGGAGTTTATGATGACCATGGTAACTACATCCGATCCAAAAGCGAATAAAATGCTGAGTTTTACCCGTATATGGGATAATTTTGGCATGCTGGTGGTTTTTGTCGTGCTGCTTATCGGCTGCTCGCTGTTTGTGCCTAATTTTACCAGTTTTATTAATATGAAAGGTCTGGGACTGGCCATTTCATTGTCTGGCATCGTCGCCTGCGGCATGTTGTTTTGCCTGGCTTCCGGCGATTTTGACCTTTCGGTGGCGTCGGTTATCGCCTGCGCCGGGGTTACCACCGCCGTGGTAATCAATATGACCCAGAGTTTATGGATCGGCGTGGCGGCGGGGCTGTTGTTGGGCGTGGTCTGCGGGCTGGTGAATGGATTTGTTATTGCCAGATTAAAGATTAACGCCTTGATTACCACTCTGGCCACGATGCAGATCGTGCGTGGACTGGCGTATATCATTTCCGACGGTAAAGCGGTCGGCATTGAGGACGAACGGTTTTTCGTGCTGGGTTATGCCAACTGGCTGGGCCTGCCGGCGCCGATTTGGATTATGGCGCTTTGCATGGTGATCTTCGGTTTCCTGTTAAACAAAACCACCTTCGGCCGTAATACCCTGGCTATTGGCGGTAATGAAGAAGCTGCCCGTCTGGCTGGGGTACCAGTGGTGCGCACGAAAATCATTATTTTCGTGCTCTCCGGCCTGGTCTCGGCCATCGGCGGCATTATTCTGGCTTCGCGCATGACCAGTGGTCAGCCGATGACCTCCATCGGTTTTGAAATGACCGCGATTTCCGCTTGTGTGCTGGGCGGCGTTTCAATGAAAGGCGGTATAGGCAAAATTTCTTATGTAGTGGCTGGTGTGCTGATTTTAGGCACTATCGAAAACGCCATGAATCTACTTAATATTTCTCCTTTTACCCAATATGTGGTACGTGGCGTGATCTTGCTGGCGGCGGTGATTTTTGACCGCTATAAACAAAAAGCGAAGCGTACGGTTTAAATGAGTCGGGCCAATCGGTGAGGATGCCGAACGGCCCGAATACAGTTTCGCGAGCGTAGCGCGTTATCTTCGTCGCTATAGTATTCTCAATAAGATGACAACCGGTCCGGAGGTGAGATGTATCATCGAATGACTCACGAGACGCAATCGAATCCATTACTGCCCGGCTATATGTTCAATGCCTATCTGGTGGCCGGATTGACGCCGATAATTGCCGGCGGACCACTGGATTTCTTTATCGATCGCCCCGATGGCATGAAGGGTTTTATCCTGAATTTAACCATCAAAGGCCAGGGGAAGATTTTTGAAGGGGATAAATCTTTCGTCTGCAACCCTGGCGATCTGCTCTTGTTCCCGCCTAAATCGGCGCATTATTATGGCCGCTCGCCGGATAGCGATAGCTGGTATCACCGCTGGGTCTACTTCCGGCCCCGAGCCTACTGGGCTGATTGGCTGGAATGGCATAGTAAAATCCATGATGTGGGTCGTCTTTCCCTGGGGAATGACACGCTGCTGACCGAATTTGACCGCCTGTTGGCCAATATCGAGCAGACCCAGCGCTCGGGCCGGCGTTTCTCGGAAGAACTGGGGATGAATCTGCTAGAGCGCATGCTGTTGCGCGCGATGGAGGAAGATCCGCAAAGCCCGAGCAAAATTATGGATCCACGTATTATCGAAGCCTGCCAGTTTATTACCGGCAATCTGTCCGGTGAACTGCGCATTGACGAGGTAGCCCGCCATGTCTGCCTGTCTCCTTCGCGCCTGGCTCATTTGTTCCGCGAACAGGTCGGTATCAATATCCTGCGCTGGCGGGAAGATCAGCGGGTGATCCGCGCCAAATTATTACTGCAAACCACCCAGGAATCCATCGCGTCGATTGGTCGCGTCGTGGGTTACGACGATCAGCTCTACTTTTCACGGGTCTTTCGCAAGCGCGTCGGCGTCAGCCCCAGTGACTTTCGGCGGCGCAGCAGCGAAATCAACTATCCAGGCCGAAGTATCCAGGCCGCCCATAATTGGCAATTGCAAAGCGAAAAAGCTTTTAGCGGTTAATCATTTATTGCTACTGTAGGTCCGCTAAGCTATAACCCCGCGCCCGGCGAACGGGGCACCATTGACGGATTATAGGGGTATGGCAACTTAGAGGAATCCAAATGGCGAAAAATATCGGTATCGGACTTATTGGTTACGGTGTTTCAGGTAAAACCTTTCATGCGCCGTTGGTCGATGCAACGGAAGGATTAACCTTGTCGGCTGTGTGCTCCAGCGACGCGGGTAAAGTTCATGCGGACTGGCCGGGGATAAAGGTCGTGCCGGAACCTAGTGCGGTTATTAACGACCCGGCGGTCGATCTGGTGATTATTCCCACGCCCAACGACACGCATTTTCCGCTGGCTAAGCAGGCGCTGCTGGCCGGCAAGCATGTGGTGTTCGATAAACCCTTTACTGTGACACTGTCACAAGCTTATGAGCTCAGACAACTGGCGCAAAACAATAAACTGCTGCTCTCCGTGTTTCACAATCGCCGCTGGGACAGCGATTTTCTAACGGTAAAGCAATTGATCAGAGACGGTATCCTGGGGGATGTGGTCTATCTGGCGTCGCAATACGATCGATTCCGCCCGCAGGTGCTAGCGCGCTGGCGTGAACAACCGGGGGCCGGCAGCGGCATTTGGTATGACTTGGCGCCGCATCTGCTCGATCAAATCGTGCAACTATTCGGTATGCCGGTTGCCATCACGGTGGATTTGGCGCAGCTACGCCATGGCGCGGTTACCGATGACTATTTTCATGCAACGCTAACCTATGCGCAGCGTCGGGTGGTGTTACACGGTGGTATGCTGGCGGCGGCGCAAACGCCGCGCTTTACCGTCCATGGAACGCAGGGCAGCTATGTTAAGTTCGGCCTGGATCCCCAGGAGAATATGTTGAAAAGCGGCTTAAGACCGCCACGGTCCGATTGGGGAATCGATACGCTTGACGGGGTTCTTACCTTGGCGGGTGCCGATGGTTCCATGACCGAACAGCACGTTCGTACGCAAGCTGGTAACTATATGGCTTATTACGCCGGGATCCGCGATGCGATCGGGGGCGAGGGCGTCAATCCGGTCACCGCCGATTCGGCTATACAGGTGATGGAGTTGATTGAATTGGGTGTCTTGTCATCGGAACAAAAGAAAACATTGGCGGTAAAGAACGGATAATGCCAAGGTAATGGTTTGCGGGCGCGGGCGAACGCGCCCATGAACCTGTCAGTATTAAGGGTAGTGACATGTCTTGGTTACAACGTTTGCGAATAGATAAATTTTTGTTAGTATTGATTGTGGTCGTTATCCTGGCGTCGCTGTTCCCCTGCCGGGGCCTGATAAAAAACCTGTTTGAATATCTCACCACCGCGGCGATTGCGCTGCTATTTTTCATGCACGGCGCTAAGCTATCCCGTGAAGCTATCGTTGGCGGCATGGGACATTGGCGTTTGCATCTGGTGGTATTCCTAAGTACCTTCGCGTTATTTCCATTACTTGGCATCGCCATGAAGGTGTTTGTCCCTTCACTGCTGTCATCGCCGGTTTACATGGGCTTTTTGTACCTCTGCGCGCTGCCCGCCACGGTCCAGTCCGCCATTGCCTTTACGTCGGTGGCGGGAGGGAACGTGGCCGCCGCCATTTGCAGCGCCTCCGCCTCCAGCATCCTGGGCGTGTTCCTTTCGCCGGTGCTGGTGGGCTTGTTAATGAATACTCAGGAGGGGGGATCGACCAACATCTTGCATGCCATCGGTTCTATTATCCTGCAGTTGATGGTGCCGTTTATCCTCGGGCACCTGTCCCGGCCGCTGATTGGCGCCTGGGTGGCCAGGCATAAAAAGCTGGTAAATATCACTGACCGGTCATCAATTTTGCTGGTGGTGTATACGGCGTTCAGCGAGGCGGTGGTCGGAGGTATCTGGCATCAGATTACCGGCTGGTCTTTTGTTTCCATCATCGGCTTTTCGCTGGCGCTGTTAGCCATTGTGCTGGTCATCAACACCTGGGCGGCGCGCTGGCTAGGATTCAATACCGCCGATGAAATCACCATTGTGTTTTGCGGCTCCAAAAAAAGCCTGGCCAACGGCATCCCCATGGCCAACGTACTGTTTCCCGCCGCTGCGGTAGGCACCATGGTGTTGCCGCTGATGATTTTCCATCAGGTACAGTTGATGGTCTGTGCCATTTTGGCGGCACGCTATGCGCGTAGGCAGGCACACCGGATGGACCCACAGGAAAGTAAGCCGAGCCCTGCGCCATGATCTACTGGCCCTCGTTTGACCGATAGGTTATCCGCACAATGAGAAAGTAATGCCTATAGGCCCCTGATTCCGCCATGTTGGCAGGAGGACTCGGGGCCAAACGGAAAAGCGTCAGCCACGAGCGCTGACTTTATCGATTAATTCACGTTTTTCCGCCATGCTCAAAAACGCCACGGACAAGCCATTCTGCCTTGCCGTACGGATATCCGCGGCGCTAAGCCCCGCCTGCGGCGCCGCTATCCGGTACTCATAATCAATATCAATGCCTTGAACCGCCGGGTCGTCGGAGTTGATCGTCGCCAGGATGCCGTGATCAAGAAAGCGTTTTAACGGATGTTCGGCCAGCGAAGGGACGGTGCTGGTCTGTACGTTTGACGTCAGACAGCTTTCGATACCGATACGGTGCTCGGCTAAAAAATCCATTAAACGGGGATCGTCGATGGCTTTGACACCATGGCCAATGCGTTCGGCGCCCAATTCATGAATCGCCTGCCAGATACTTTCCGGCCCGGCGGCTTCTCCTGCGTGAACGGTAATGTGCAAACCGGCATCGCGGGCGCGGCTAAAGTGGGATAAAAACAGGCTACCCGGGAAACCCAGCTCATCGCCGGCCAAATCCAGGGCGGTGATATGCTCTCGGCAGGCCAGTATGGCGTCCAGTTCCTGCTGGCAGGCATCCTCGCCAAAAGTACGGCTTAAGATGCCGATGAGCCTTACCTCTGTGGCAACGTCCGCCTGGCCGGCGCGTACCCCGTCGATAACCGCTTCAACGACCCCTTGTAAAGGCAGCTGATGTTTCAACGCCATATAATAGGGTGAAAAACGCAGCTCGGCGTAATCCAACCCGGCTTTGGCCGCATCCTGGACGTTTTCATAGGCAACTCTCCGGCACGCGTCCAGCGAACCGAGCACCGCCACGCCCCAATCCAGCTTTTGCAGGAAACTTACAAGATCCGGCTCGGTTTGGGTGACCTGCACGTGGACGCGCAGATCCGCCACGTTGTCCGCCGGCAGCGTCAGGGAAAATTGCCGGCCCAGATCGAGGATAGTTTGTGCACGAATATTGCCGTCAAGATGGCGGTGGATATCGGTCAAAGGTAAGGGTTGAGTTATCATGATTGAAGTCGCTTTGGGTAAATTATTTTTTATTATAACGTATTGCGGCCGGCGAGATCGAATAGCGGACGCAACGCAGACAACAATCCGTTGCACTCGGTTACGTTGTCTTCTTGAGTTCGTTGCTAGGCTGATTTGTCAAGATGGCGCTCGTGATAACGTGAAAGAGATGATCCCCCCGTGGCGCGAATGAGGGTTGGTCGACGAGCCAGCCGAGCGCCGACATCAGGGCGAACAGGTCGACCCCATCCATATCGGCGCGCGCCGTTCCCTCTTCCTGGGCACGGAGCAGTAATCGCGCGCCCGCTTCGTGCACCGCGGTGCATGAAACGTAAAGCGCGGAGTCCGGGTCGTCGTGGGCGCTTGCCATCAAAGCCACAACGCCGCTATAGCTGTGAACGAATGCCACCCCTTCGCGAAACCAGGACACCAGCGCTTCGTCAGGTGGATTCGACGTTTCGAGTTCGCCTGCCTTATGCGTCAGTGCGTCCAGATTCGTACGCAGCAACGCATCGAACAAGGCTTCTCGCGTCGGGAAATGGCGAAGCAGTGTGGCCAACCCGACGT
>JAATGH010000368.1 GCA_015654745.1 Enterobacterales bacterium | reverse complement strand
TGAATCATTTATTTCTAAACCATATTTTGTAAAGCCATTTATTCATGAGTAATGAGTGCTCTGTGCTATAGTCTGGTAAGGAAATACTGTTGAACGATGTTGGCGGGATCGGCGGCAATTTGTGCGTGCTGTTCGTCCTCCCTCAGGGAACAGGCGGTATTTACCGCCGTAACATGTAGGTGAGCTATTATGTCAACGAATGAAGAATATCAACCCATTAATTGCGATGATTACGATAATCTTGAGCTTGCCTGTCAGCGCCATTGGGTCCTCTCTTTGACGCTCAAGAATGGAGATGCCGTCACGGGCGTGGCGCGCGATATGATCTCAAGAAAACATGTTGAGTACCTGGTCATCGACGAGTCCGGCACGAATGCGGCTCATGAGCTGCGGCTGGACCATATTGCCAGCTTTGCCCATCCTGAGCTGGGTACCGTGGTGGTGAGCGAGTAACGCTCCCGCTTGCGTTTTTCTAGGACGGGCAGCCTCCATTACTGCCCGTCAGCGTCAGCCGCGGATACCCACGCCACGCGCCAGATTTTCTCCCCGTCCTTCGCTTGCCCTTCCCTGGTAATGAAAATACCGGGCGCCATAATAAGCTGCTCATTGTAATAAAGCAGCGGCGTACGCTCCCTCTGCCACGGCGCAATATCCAGTTCCTGCCAGATTTTTTTAAGCGGCCGCCCATGCTGGCGACCGACAATATGCTGCATACCTTGGGCGCCAAAACGTACCGTTACGCGCTCCAAGGCGGTAGGGGCGCGAACCGCGGGCGCGGGTCCCTGCGCAACCAGGCGTAGCGTTCCCAGCGTATCCGGCAGCGCCAGGGACGCCGTCTCGTCCGGCCATTCAAGCACCCGCTCCCTTAAGGGCGGGAGTCGCAGGGGCAGAATAAACAATCGTTGGCGAAACCGTCTGATCTGCCGATCTGCCAGCAGTAATTGCGCAACGGCATCCAGCCGGCTTAATACCACCTCATGCCAAAGACGCGACAATTGATCTTGTGAAGGCATCTTGACGCCCGCGGCCGCCAGCCAACGACGAATCAGCGCCGCGCGCCGCGAGCTCCCCATGGTCATCATCGGCGCCAGGTCCAGCGAACCGTCCGGCAGCGTCAAATGGCGCAGGCTTTCCTCGAGCAATTCATCCAGTAACGCTTCCTGCTCGGCGCATAGCTGCGCGCTGCGCGCTACCGCGCGGCTGAAATGTGGCCAGCGTTGCTTGAGCAAGGGAAGTATGCCCAGGCGCAAAAAATTGCGGTCGAAACGTGGGTCCTGATTGCTATCATCTTCGATCCAGGTTAATTGCCAGCGCCGGGCATAGTCAGATAGCTCCGCGTGCGACACCCCGAGCAGAGGCCGCAGGAGTTCATGCGGTCCTAACGGGGACGCGGCGGCCATTGACGAGAGCCCGGCGGGTCCGCTGCCGCGCTTTAACGCCAGCAGCAGCGTCTCGCATTGATCATCAAGATGTTGGGCGGTTAGCAGCGTTTCTCCCGCCGACAATGCCTGCCGCAGCGCCTGGTAACGCGCTGACCTGGCCGCCGCCTCCACCCCGCCGTCGGCGGGATCCAGACTCACCTTGAGCGTTTGGAAATCAACCTGCCGCAGTTCGCATTGCCATTGACAATGATCGGCCCAGGCATCGGCCTGGACATTGAGTCCATGATGGATATAGATCGCCCGCAGCGCGAGATCCGGCAGCCGATTTTGCCGCAAGCGTGCCAACGTATCCAGCAATACGGTCGAGTCCAGTCCGCCGCTAAACGCCACCAAGACTTTACGGCGGTTGGCCAGCAACTGGACGACCCGGTCGTCTAAATTGCTGGCGTGGCGTTCTAGCGCAGCTTCGCCGTGGCGGCCGTTTTCAGGAGATCTAGGCGTGGGCGCGCCACTTTCATGCTTCATATAATTCCAATGGCAGATCGTCTGGATCGGTAAAAAAGGTAAAGCGCCGGCCGGTCGTGGGATCGATACGGATGGGCTCGCAGGATACGCCGTCTTTTGCCAACGCGGCAATGGCCTCGGCCACATCATCCACGGCAAAGGCCAGATGGCGCAAGCCGCACGCCTCCGGCCGACTGATTCGCGCAGGGGCGCCGGGAAAATTGAATAACTCAATCACATATTGGCCGTTGAGCGCCAGGTCCCCCTTCCAGGAATCGCGTTCTGCACGAAACACCTCGCCCTGTAGCGTAAAACCCAGCGTGTCGCAGTAAAAGCGTTTACTGCGTTGGTAATCCGTCGCAATGATGGCGATATGATGAAGGTGTTTCAATTTAAGCATGGCTATTTTCTCTATTGATTCCCCCATGCACGTTACTCATTATCCACCTGTGGCGTCAACCGCAAATCATTGTCAACGATGATGAGGACAAAACGCTAGCGCTTCTCGTCTTTATGCCAATGCAAAAGATGCATAAACCGCTTACGCCTTCTATATTGCCTGGAATTTAAAGCCCACCTGTTTTAGCCTTTGTGCACACGCAATATATACCCCAAATAATTCGAGTTGCAGGCAGTCGGCGACGCAGCGACAAATCTGTCTGGTACCGATTTGGACAGCGCTTGCGCTAGCCCGAAAGGTAAATCTTAGGAATAGGGTTCATCAATTCCCGGAAGCTTACTCAAAAAAAAGACTGGGGAGAGCAAAAACCGACGCTTATGCAACTTGCACTATAACGGGTATAGCATGATGTTAAAACGTACTTAAAGAGAATCTATATATGAGTAGGATGTCTATTTTAGCACATTATGGTCAATATATTATAGCGGACACCGCCCCGAATCCAGGCGAAATGAATATTAATTCCCGTTACTCAGCATCTGCTGATCAAATGGAAAGGCGCGGTATAGCACATAACAAAAACACCACACCGGGTGAACTCACCGGAGCGTCAAATCCCGGTCGGATTAAAAACATTATTGAACAAGTATTCAGAAAAGTGTTCGAGTCTAGGCAACCCGGCGACGCGATGCCTTTATTAAGCAAAAGCTCGACTTTTCCCGCTAGCTATAGATCCGGAATAGAACCGCAAAATTCCAGAGCATATGCCTCGGCAAAACCAACGCCGCCGTTAACGGTTCATCAGGATAAAACAAGCGCGAGCGCGACAACCAACGTGACGGGAAGTACCCGCGCACAGGTCGTGGCGCTCAATCAAACCTATTTACGCGCGGGAATAGCCGCGTTAGCGTCGATGAACCAGCCCGGCCAACCACCGCATAATGACACGGCCGCACAGCATCACCCCGCGCTGCAGGCTATGATAGCAAAATATCGGGTTGCGCTGAATTTACCCGCGCAGGCAAATAGCTTACAGCACATCGAGACGTGGTTAGACAATCCGGATAAATTCGCCGATAACCGCCTCGCGAATGAAAGCGATAAACTTGAAGCGCTAGGCTTGCAAAAAGAGATTAAGGCGGTCCTGACCGAAGCCTTTAAACAACCAGGCCAGGGTAGCGGAACGGCAAAAGCCAAAGCCCGCGCACAGTTTGAGGTCGCTATCACCACGCTATTAAACAGCAGACCCTGGGATAAAATCCAGACGAGCTTCAGCTTTGGCGACAAAATATTCAGCAGTAATGTAACCCCCGCCGGCAGAATCACCGAGGGAGATAGTATCCCGCTGTTTAAGCTGGGGGGATCTCTCCAGGGTATCTGCTCTAAAACCAACACCAGCACGGAAAATGCCGTCAATTTGTGGACATCGTCGTTCTCGGTACAAGAGGCCGGCCAGACGACAGAAATATTCGCCGGTATTCGCCATGGGGTCAACAGCGCCTACGGTTTGCCAAAAGGCGCGGAGCGGGACGCCGCCGCCGTCAACCGGGCTAAGCAAATCGTCACCGCCGCGTTGGCGATGCAGCCGGCAAAATTAGCGCAGGCACGCGAGGGTAATCTGGTTACATTACAGTTGACCTCTACCAGTTTACTCACACCGATAGATCTCTTTTCATCAACGGAAAAATCCCAGCTACAAGATCAGTTGAAAGCATGGCAAACGCTGAGCGCCGCGGGTGGAATAGAACTGGATATCATGGATAAACAGGGTAAGCCCATTTCCGTCACGCTCGAGGTGGCGGCGTTTAATTTCGGGGTAAATGGGCTGTCCCAAGGAAGATTGAAATTAGGTAACGCCTATTCTGATAGCGTTAACCTGCCGGCAATGAAGCAGCTATTAGGTAACGAACTGTCCCTTTCAGCCGCGCCCGGCGGCTGGGTACAGCGCTATCTGGCGTCCAACCCCAATAATCACGCGCGGGTGCGGAGCTTGTCTGCCGAGATAAAACGGATATGGGCTAAAAGGGGTCATCATTCCGACGGTGGGGATCCTTATAAAATGGCGACCCGTATCGCGATGTTATCTTATGAAATCGGCATTATCCCCTGCTGGAACTGTAAAAGTGGCAAGGATCGCACCGGTTGGATGGATACGGAAATTAAATACGCGGCGGTGAGTCACTCTTTGAATAGTCGCCAATTAAATACCGGCAATTTAAATATCGGCCACATGACAGGGGATTTATTGGCACCGCAAAACCAAGAGCTGCTGCAAGCGGTAGCCCTTAATAGCGGCAATCAGAAAATCCAGGAATATAATACCGGTGCGCCAGGAAATAAATGTTTTAAAAAGGGTAACTTTTTTAGTCGTTTTTTTGCCAATCTATCCCTACGCCATCGTATAGGGAATCACCATACTGTTGATGTAATAAAAGGGCTTTCTGATTTAGTGTAGATCATTATGAATATATTTCTTGAATTATTATCCGACCGTTTTGAACTTGCCACCATCGATGATGAGATGATTTGCATTGATGAGCACACCGTGATTTTTTATTCCGAACAAGATGAAAAAATAACGTTTCTTTGTCCGGCTTTCCCGGTCCCTGTCGATCAAGAAAAACTCGTTGACCTCCTGATGTTAAATACCCAAAGCGACGTCACTTTTTGTGCCGCTGAAGATATTATCCTGGCCAAATTTGTACTGCACGCCGACGACGCATTTGATGATTTGTGTGAGCGATTTAGCTTTTATGTCGGCGAAATTTTTTCCGCCAGAGACTATTTCGGCCATACTTACCGTTGATAAACCGGGTAGCGGTAACACGACGGTGCGGTAAATTTCAGACGCTTGCCCAGGGAGAATGGCGAAGGAAACGGAAACAGCCAATATTCGGCATGGTGCGACATGCCGGATAATCCGCCCCGCGGCCCGGAAATTGCGTATACTTCGCAACCCCGGAAGTTCACCGCATCCGCTGCGGTCAACTATAGCGGTTCTTTTTCTCCTTCGGTCTTTAATACCCTAACCAGATAGCGGCCGTCGTCGGTTAACTGGGCACCGTGAATATCGGTTTCGAAACCGGGATAGTGGATGCCGATGGCGCAAAGCATAATCAAAAAATCCAGCACCGGGCGGCTTTGTTCGGTAATCATTTCTCCCGGCATGACTACTGGCACGCCCGGCGGATAAGGAAGCAGCATATTCGCCGATATCCGGCCGATCAGATCGGGAAGCTCCACGGTTTCGACATTACCCCGCACCTGCTGTTGAAAAGCCGCGTGGGGCGTCATTTTCATCTCGGGCAACACGTCAAACGCGCTTAACATCAGATGGGGCAAGCGGTATTGACGAATCAGACGATGGATGCCCTGGGCCAGATCCTGGATGCGCATGGTACGATAGAAGTCAGGGTCAGCCGCATACAGATCCGGCAACATATTCCGGACCCGCAAATTCAGATCGTACGCACGTTTGAATTCGGTTAGCCCCCGCAGCAGGCTCATGGCTTTGGTCTTATCGATCCCGATACTGAAAAGAAACAGTAGGTTATAGGGCCCGGTTTTTTCCACCACCACCCCCCGTTCATCGAGGAATTTGGCCACCAGCGCGGCCGGGATTCCCCGCTCTTCCAAGGTACCGAATTCATCCATACCGGGTGTCAGGATGGTGACTTTGATAGGATCGAGGTACATATGATCGGCATCGGCATTCTTGAATCCATGCCAGGGCGCTCCGGGTTCGATCGGCCAGCAAACCGCCTCTTCGATAATTTCCGGCTGCCAAATATCAAAAAACCATCCTTCGGATTCCTGCCGCAGACGCTGTACTTCTTTACGGAAATGCAGCGCCCGTTCTATAGAGCGCAGTATCAGCCGCCGGCCGGGTTTACCACGCACCATTGCCGCCGCGGTTTCAATCGACGCGACAATGCCATAATTAGGCGAAGTGGTGGTATGCATCATATAGGCTTCATTGAACGTGCGTTCGTCGTAGTCACCTTTTATATGGATCAGTGACGCTTGCGAAAATGCCGCCAGCAGCTTATGCGTGGATTGCGTTTCAAATATCACTTTGCCAGGGGTGCGCTCGCCGCTCATACCACTTTTGCCACGGTAAATCGGATGAAAATTGGTATAGGGCACCCAGGCAGAATCAAAGTGTATTGAGCGCACATCCAGCGTGTCTTTAATATATTGTGTATTGTAGAGCAGGCCATCATAGGTGGAATTGGTGATCACCGCATGCACCGGCCAGGTGGCCCCAGGGGTTTGGGACACTTTTAACCCGATGCTCTCGCGGGTAAATTCACGCTTGGGAATACCGCCGAGGATGCCATAGGCATTACGAATCGGACATAAATAAATCGGTATAATATCGCTCATCATCAGCAAATGAGTGAGGGACTTGTGGCAATTACGATCGATAAGTACCGTACTGCCCGAGGGCGCCGCATACATACCTACCATTTTATTGGCAGTGGACGTGCCGTTGGTCACCATGTAACTCTGCTCAGCGCCAAAGATACGGGCGATAAACTCCTCGGCTTCCAGATGCGGGCCGGAATGGTCAAGCAACGATCCCAACTCGGTCACCGAGATGGACACATCGGCCTTCAAGGTATTCGCACCGAAAAAATCGTAGAACAAACTGCCCACCGGGCTTTTCTGGTAGGCGGTGCCGGCCATGTGTCCGGGGGTGCAGAAGGTGTATTTTCCTTCCTTGACGTAATTGAACAATGCCTTGGTAAACGGCGGAATGATGGCATCAATATATTCGTCGGTGTACTGCCGGATGCGGGTGCTGATATCCTCCGCCACCCCCAGACCATACTCGAAAAAGTACAGCACCATGCGCATTTCATTGAGGCTCACATCCAACGATGAGTGGGTATTAATGAAGGCATACAACGGCAAATATTCATTGAGTTCGTTGATTTCAATACACAAATCCATGCTGTATTGATCCCAGTCGAAGATCACGCCACAGATGCGCGGGTTTTGTTCAATCAGTTTCACCAAATCGCCGCTACTGGTGGGGTAAACTAATTGGAAACCCTGCGTTTTCAGCGCTTCATCCAACTCCCGGATCGGTTCGTCCTTATAGAAAACCCGCTCCGGCGTCAAAATTGCAATAATGTTCATTCAGCCGATCCCATAAAAAACACCCCGCCGACGCAACGCCGCGGGGTGTGTGAAAACGGAGCTTGTGAGGTTCGACAATCAGCAGTAGCCGTAATTCATCAGCCTCTGATAACGACGATTTAACAGCTCTTCCTCGCTCATTTTATCCAGCTCGTCAAGGTCCGACAGCAGCTGGGTTTTTAAGGATGCGGCCACCGCCAGAACATCGCGATGAGCGCCGCCCAGCGGTTCGGGGATAATGCTGTCTATCAGCCCCAGTTCCTTCAACCGCGGCGCAACGATGCCCATGGCCTCAGCGGCAATCGGCGCTTTATCCGCGCTTTTCCACAAGATGGACGCACAGCCTTCCGGGGAGATAACCGAATACGTGCTGTACTGCATCATATTGACCTTATCACCCACGCCAATGGCCAGCGCCCCGCCGGACCCCCCCTCGCCGATTACCGTGCACACCACGGGAATACGCAACCCGGGCATTTCACGCAGGTTATGGGCAATGGCTTCCGATTGGCCGCGTTCTTCCGCCCCTACTCCGGGATAAGCTCCCGGCGTATCAATAAACGTCAGCAATGGCAGACTGAATCGATCCGCCATTTCCATTAGGCGCAGCGCTTTGCGATAGCCCTCAGGCGCGGGCATGCCGAAGTTTCGGCGAATTTTTTCCTTGGTCTCCCGGCCCTTTTGATGGCCGATGATCATCACCGGACGTCCGTCCAGGCGGGCCATGCCGCCGACAATCGCCTTGTCGTCGGCGTAGGCGCGATCGCCGGCCAGTTCATCGAAGTCGGTGAAGATATGCTGGATGTAATCGAGCGTATACGGCCGGCGCGGATGACGGGCCAATTGGGCAATTTGCCAAGCGCCTAAATCGGAAAAAATCTTACGGGTCAGCTCCACGCTTTTTTCACGCAGACGCTGGACCTCTTCATCCAGATTAATATCTAATTTTTCGTCTTGACGGCTGACTGCGGTCAGCGAGTCAATTTTCGCTTCCAGCTCTGCAATCGGCTGTTCAAAATCAAGAAAATTCAGACTCATAGTATTCCTATATTAGTCAAAT
>JAATGH010000313.1 GCA_015654745.1 Enterobacterales bacterium | reverse complement strand
CAATAACCAGTGCAAGTACTTTTTTCATTGTCAAATCCTCAGAATTGCGGTTTCTATTTTCAACCCCGGAACGGGGCCGGTAGACATACAATAGGGATTTAATTGTTCGCTGTCCGTGAGTGTTTGGTTTCGGCGTGTAACCGAATGTACTGGATGATACGAGGGACTTTAGTTACAACATACATTTAGCGAAACCCGCGTCTACATTAGTCACTGAGCGGGTCGGCGAGTATACCGCTATTTAGGTCAAAAAGGACTTTTTATATCCAGCGGATCGCGTGAGCCGCTATTTAGCGGCCAGCGATACAGGAATCGCGCGCCGCCCAGCGGGCTGCTATCGGCGATGACCTGGCCTTCGTGCGCTCGTGCAATGGAGCGGACGATGGCCAGGCCAAGCCCGCAGCCGCCGGTTGTGCGGTCCCTGCTGGGATCGAGACGGACAAAGGGTTCAAACACGCGCTGGCGTTCGTTAGGCGGGATACCTGGACCATCATCATCCACCTGAATGAAACCATACTGGTCATCCACGCCCAGACTGACGCTGATTTTCTGCTGACTGTATCTTAAGGCGTTATTGACCAGGTTATCCAAAACCCGTTCCATCAACCGTGAGTCGATTTGGCCGAAATCGCCGGATTCAGGTATATCCTGTTCAATAATCCGGTCGGCGTGGACTAGCCGGATATCGTCCAATTTTTCTCGCAGCCAATTAGGAAGATCCATCGGGGCTAGATTAAGCGTCACCTGCGGCCGATCCAACCGGGCAAAAGTCAGCAGCTCATCAATAAGGCCTTCCAGTTGGCTTACGTCGTGGTTAAGCCGTTCTTGCTCCTCCTCGGACAGGCCTTCACTCATGGCCAATCGATAACGTAGCCGGACCAGGGGAGTACGCAGCTCATGGGCAATGTTATCGATGAGCTGTTTTTTACTGGCGATCAGGGTATTGACGTTATCCGCCATTTGATTAAAGGCTACGCCTAAGCGAAACAGGCTGGATGAGTTATCAAAATGGATGCGCTCTTCAAGGAAACCCGCGCCAAGTCGCTGGGCGGCGGTTTCCAACTTCAGCATATCCTGCCAGTGTGGACGCATCCAGATAAATACGGGGAACGCCAGTGATAAACCAATAAAAAACAGCAACGCCAGATCCAGCAGCCGCATTTCATGGATAAAAAACAGATAGGGGATGGGACCCACCGCGAGAACATAGTTACTGCGCGGGATGCGCTGGATAAATGTATATTCATTGTCGAGGGCGACGATCTCACCTTGACGCAGACGCCTATCGTCGTGGGGGTTGAGGTCGTATTTTTTCAGCGATTCAATTTGCAGCCTGAACGAGAGGTTAAGATCCAGCTTATTGATGGTTTTATTCCAATCCCGCGCAGGGATGGTTCGCAACTCGTTACGCATCAAGTACAGCGAGCTTTTCATCAAATCATCCATGGACTTCCTGCCGGCACGTTCAGCCGTCACTTTGTAAACCAGCCCGACCAGAAGGGTCATCACCAGAAAACAGACAAACAGCAGCAGATAGAATTGGATGAACAACTTCCTCATGAACTCGTGATCTCCCAGGCATTAGGTGCAAACAGGTAACCTTTGTTGCGTACGGTTTTTATCCGAAACGGTTCCAGCGCGTTATCATGCAATTTTTTACGCAGACGTGAGATGGCCACATCTATACTGCGATCCATACCATCGTAACTGACGCCACGTAGGTTTTTCAGCAAAGCTTCCCGGTCCATAATATGTCCGGCGTGGGTTGATAGTTCCCAAAGCAATTCAAAATCTGACGTCGACAACAACACCGTCTCAGTGCCCAATACCACCTCCCGGTTATTCAGATCGATACTCAACTGGCCGAAGTGCAACACGCTGGCGTTGGCGACCGCCGTCAGGGGCGCATCGCGCATCGCGCCAGGGGTGTGACGCAGATGCAGGCGCAGGCGGGCCAGCAGAACAGCGGGTGGTGTGGTTTTCAGAATATAATCGTTAGCGCCCATTTCCAGCGCCAGGATATGATTCATATCGCTATCGAGAGACGTAAGCAGGACAATTGGACCATCATAAACCGGACGCAGATCGCGGCATATGGTCATACCGTCTTTGCCCGGCAACAGAATATCCAGCAGCACGAGATCGGGTTTCTGACCGATAATGACGTCTTGGGCGCGATCGCCGCGGGTTTCTATAATGACCTCGAAATCATGCTTTCCTAGCCATGCGGCAATCAGATTTCCGACGTCAATATCATCTTCAACAAAAACAATCTTATTCATTGAGCATATTATCTGAGTAAAGTAATGAGATTTTTCGGCAATTAGCATACCGCCTGCCGGATGGTTACGCCATCGGATAAGTTAACCTATCCCCGCCATCTTATCGCCGCATCGGCTTTTGGATACTTGATTGCACATCATACCATTAGCCAATTATGTATATCGTTATGCTATAGTTAATCTTATTATTGTTACACCCGCTATCCCGGATGGATGATCCACCTGCGGTTTACATGAGGACAGGCAGTATGACCAAACATCTGCTTGCGACTACCGATCATCAAGAACGGCTCTGTTTTGATTACATGCATTACTTATCGGCAAGCTGCAAGAAACGTTGGAGTTTTCTCGACGCTATTTACGGCGTCATGCCTTTTTTTGGGATTGTGACCAAAACAGCGGCTACCGGCAGCCAAACGCACCAAGAGCAGCTTAAGGCATTGGCGTTACAGGTATTGTCTACCCAGGTTAATGATGAAACCAATATCATCCGTTTGATTGGCCTGGCGCAGCAGCAGGGAATAAGCCAGTTCGATATCCAACTTCCTTATGCGTTGGACATCCGCCAGTTAAACGCTATCGAGCAAGAATGCGGCACGCCCCTGAATTTGACCCAACGCGATGAACGTTTAAGCGTCTCGTTTGCGTCGCCATCGAAACCCCACTCCTAGACCAAAGGTCGGCTCTCCGGGCTTGCGTGGTTAAGCTACGGGATGATGTTCATATTTATCAGACAAAAAAACGGGCAAGTTTCCTCGCCCATTATTTTGTCAAATGCACCGGTTCTTCCCGTGACTATTTGTATAAATCCGCGCTAACCGTCAGATTACCACCGCTCTGGTTCTGCTCCCATTGGCGGGTGATATGGTAATATTTGGCACCTTTTTTGGCACCTAACCGGGCAACTTCCTCTGAAACATCCGTGGAACTGTTGTAATGGCCGGTAAAGGTGATGGAGTCAAATGGTACCATTTGCGCCGCGGTGATTTTATTCACTTCCTGGACTTGCGTGCCATCCGGCAGCGTTACGGTGTAACGTTTTCCCGTGGTGGACTGCGTTTCAAAGAATCGCCCCACGGCACGGCTTGGCGAAGCGGAAGAGGCGACGCCGGGAATTTCAACCTTGGCGGCGGCGGCACCGCCGGCGGCCAGGGCGGCCCGACCAGCTTCTGAATCAGCAGGTATGGCGTCGGGACTTTGTACGACGCGCTTGGTCGCATCCGCTTTATAAATGAAAGCGGTAATATATTGGTTTCCGCCTTCGTTGGCATCCACCTGGCGCACGATAGAGAAGGATGCGGCTCCTTTAGCCTGCGCGGCTTTCGAAATGGCATCATTAATATCAGGCTGGCTATGGAACAGCCCCTTGACGGTGACCGTATCATAAGGCTCCAGCATATTGGCTTCCTGACTCGGCAGTTCTTTTATGCCGTTGAAGTACCGATACTGGACCGCCTGGGACGCGGCGGGGGCATCCTTATGGTAGATATCCGCGGTTACCCGCCAGTTGCCGCTATTGTTCGCGTCGTTAATGCCCTGTATATAAAAGGCGTAGGCGCCTAAGGCGTCGGCCCGTTGTGAGATGGCATCGGCCGCGTCATTTATTGCATTGAATCTACCGGTAATGGATATCCGGTCAAAAGGCTGCAGACTGGCTGCCTTTTCCGGCGTCAGCTCAACGGCCGCCTGCGCAGATAAAGCGGTCATCGTCAGTAATGCCGTTACCAATAGTGTGTTCTTCAGCTTCATAAAACATCCTTTCGAATTACGCTTTCACGCTAAACATGCTGAACT
>JAATGH010000283.1 GCA_015654745.1 Enterobacterales bacterium | reverse complement strand
CCGAACGCGAGCGCGCCCTGGCTGATTATGCCTGGCGCATTACCCGCGACTCGGCGGCGCTTGAGGCTACGGCGCTCGACGAGCTGCGTCGCGCCGGCCTGAGCGAGCGGGCTATTCTTGATGCGGCCGCCATTGCCAGCTATTTCAACTATAGCAATCGACTCAATAGCGCTTTGGGTATCTTGCCCAACGCGCAAGCTTATCTGGACGCACGTTAATATGCCGGGAACACACCTTGGACGGCCGGCGGCGTATTTCGCCGAAAATTTCCTCTTGCCGCTGACGACACTGCGTGAACGGCAAACCATGAAATGGCAATTTTACGCACCGGACATTCTGCCCGCCTGGGTCGCCGAGATGGATTACGCCCTGGCGCCGGCCATCAGCGATGTGCTGGTTTGGTGGGGACAGCGCCAGGAAGCGGGTTATCCCTATCGTCAACGGGATCGGGCCGAATTTGCGCTGGCGCGCGCCTTTAGCCGCTACACACGGCGGGCATTCGATTGGGAAACCGATCCGGCCGATGTACTGGCGGTCAACGAACTGGTACAGGCGACCTTTTTGGCGATTATGGCCTTTAGCGAACCGGGTGACGGCGTGCTGATCCAAACGCCTTGCTATCCACCGTTCTATGAAGCGGTACGAGACACCGGCCGGCGGCTGCAGACCAGCGCGCTGGTGGACGACGGGGACCGGTTTTCCATCGATTTTGAACATTTGGAACGCCAGGTCGATCCGGGCACCCGCATTCTCATCCTCTGCAATCCTCATAACCCCACCGGCCGCGCGTTTCGCCGCGATGAGCTCGAACGATTGGCGGATTTCGCCGAGGCCCACGACCTGCTGGTGATTGCCGACGAAATCCATGCCGACCTGGTCTATCCCGGACAGCGGCACATTCCTTTCGCCTCACTGCGTCCCGGACTGGCGCCCCGAACGGTGACGCTAAATTCAGCCAGTAAAAGCTTTAATATCCCCGGACTGCGTTGCGGCGTCATGCATTTTGGCACCGCTGAACTCAAAACCAGGTTTACCCGACGCCAGCCGGCCCGAAGCCTAGGTTATCCCTCAGCCATCGGCATTGACGCCACCGTCGCCGCCTGGGATTCGGGCGGCGACTGGCTGGAAGGCGCGCGCCACTATCTTGCCGATCGCCGCGCACAGACGCTGACTACCCTGCGCGCGCGGCTGCCCCAGGCACGAATGTATTCCCCGGAAGCCACCTATTTCGCCTGGATAGATCTCTCCGCCCTGGCATTGCCCGAACCGGCGGGCAGCTGGTGCCTGCGCCACGCCGGCCTGGCGCTGAACGCCGGCGAGACGTTTATTGCCAAAGGAGAGCCGCGGGTACGTCTGAATTTCGCCACCTCGCAGGCGGTCCTAGGCCAGGCGCTGGATCGTCTGGCGAATGCATGGCACGCGTCAAATTCACCCGTTTTATCGGCCGCCGCGCCCGGGCCATCCCATGGAGAGTAGAGCATGACAGCGTATCAATCCCAACCCGTTCGGCCGCCGGCCACCCTCGGGATCTTGATGGTAAAAACCCATTTCCGCCGTTACCAGGGCGACATCGGCAATCCCGAGACCTGGCCTTTCCCGGTGCGCTATCGGGTAGTGGAGGAAGCCATACCGCAACGGATGGGCCATTTGCAACAACATGACCTACTGGAACCGTTTAAACGTGCGGCGCAAGTGTTGATTGACCAGGGCGTTGCGGGCCTGACCACCAGTTGCGGCTACCTCTCCTATTACCAGCAGGAGCTTTCCGCCTGGTCATCGGTGCCCATCGTGACCAGTAGCCTATTACAGTATCCGCTGGTCAAACGTCTGCTGCCAGGGGGTAAACAACCGCTGATCCTCACCTTCGACGAAACCACGTTACAAGGCGATTATCTGGAAAAAGTCGGCATCGCCGCCGCATAGCCGGTCGCCGGTATGCCCGCCGAGAGCGAATTCGTGCGCTCGATTCGCGAAGGTGACGACAGTGTTCCCTGGGCGGTACTGGAAGCGGAAGTCTTGGCGGCGGCGGAGCAGGCGCTCAGGCGCTTTCCCGCCACCGGCGCACTGGTGCTCGAATGCACCAATCTCGCGCCGTTCAGCGCGTCGCTGCAGGCGCGTTTCGGATGGCCGGTATTTGATACCGTGACGCTGGTCAACGGATTTTATGCCGCCCTGCAGCCCCGCCGCTATGACGACGGCGTCTCATGGAACCTCTGAATCGGACGATGGCGTGGATAACAAAAGCATGAGCCATGAAGACATCGCGGTCATCGGCGGCGGCATCGTCGGCCTGGCCATTGCCTATGGTCTGCGGCAAAAGGGATTGCCGGTCACACTCTACGACGGGGGCCCGGGGGATTTTCGCGCCTCCCGCGGCAATTTCGGCCTGACATGGGTACAGGGAAAAGGCCTGGGCTGTCCCGAATACAGCGAGATGTCGCGACGTTCATCGTTGCGGTGGCAAGGGTTTGCCCAACAATTGCAGCGCGATAGCGGTATCGACTGCGGATTCCGCCGGCCGGGCGGCCTTAACCTCTGCCTGGATCCGGCGGATTTGGATCGGGCCGAGTCCACCATGCAGGCCATTAACCGCGTCAACCCGCAGCTGAATTTCCAGCGTTGGGACGCACAACGGCTGCGCCGACGGCTACCCGCCATATCCGATCGGGCGGCGGGGGCAATTTTTTCTCCACATGACGGCCATGCCAACCCGCTCAATACGCTACGCGCCCTGGCGCGCGCTTTCCAGCTGTCCGGCGGCCGGCAAGCCTATAACACCCCGGTGCGGGAGATCGCGCGCCACGGCAGCGGATTTATCCTGCACACCGCGCGCGGTGAGCAGCGTGCCGCGCGCGTGGTGCTGGCGGCCGGGCTGGATAACGTCCGGCTGGGCCGCCAGGTGGGACTGCCCATCCCGATTGAACCGGTACGCGGGCAAATTTTGGTGACCGAACGCTTGCCGGCGTTCCTGCCTTATCCGACCAATGTGGCGCGCCAGACGCTCGAAGGCAGCGTATTAATCGGCGACTCGCAGGAACACGCGGGGTTCAGCACCGCAACCCGTCCCGAAGTGCTAAGCCGCATCGCGCGGCGGGCGATTACCCTGCTCCCGCGCCTGGCGGAAAGCCGGATCGTGCGCGCCTGGGGCGCGTTGCGCATCATGACGCCGGATGGTTTGCCGGTCTACGCCGCCTCCACCAGCCATCCCGGCGCCTATGCCGTCACTTGCCACAGCGGCGTCACCCTGGCCGCGTTGCATAGCGCCCTGCTGCCGGACTGGATCGACGGCGGCGTGCTTCACTCTTTACTCGAGGTTTTCAATGTCCAACGCTTTACGCTTTCATCCCCTGCAGCCGTCAACCGATGAACACCCGGTGACCATTTGGGTCAACGGCCAAGCGCTGCCGGCGCAGCCCGGCTGGAGCGTTGCCGCCGCATTATTATCCCACGGCTATACTGCGTTTCGTCACGGCGCGGTCGACGGCCGGCCGAAAGGTCCGTTTTGCCTGATGGGCGCCTGTTTTGAATGCCTGGTACGGATTGACGGCTCACCGCCGCTGCAGGCCTGCATGACGCAGGTCAGGGCGGGAATGCAAATAGAACTGCCCCGCGACGATCGGGCGCAATCATGAGGAACATCGACCTATTGATTATCGGCGCCGGGCCGGCTGGATTGGCCGCCGCCGCGCAGGCCGCGGGCGCGGGACTGGATGTCTGGCTGGTGGATGAACATGCCCTGCCCGGGGGCCAAGTGTTTCGCAACGTGACGGCGTCGCCGCTGGCCGATGCCGCAACCCTCCTCGGCGCCGATTATCTCGCGGGCCGACGGCTGGTCGACGCCGCGCTGGCAGGCCAAGTGCATTATCTGTGCAACACGCAGGTTTGGCAGGTGACACCGGAAAAACGGGCTTTTTTGCTTACGCGTGGCCAGGATGGACACACCCGTCAACGTGAAGTGCAGGCGCGGTTTATTCTCGCCTGTACCGGCGCCCTTGAACGGGCGTTGCCGCTGCCGGGATGGACGCTACCCGGCGCCATGACCGTTGGCGCAGCGCAGTTGTTGATGAAATCCGCCGGGCTGGCGCCGCCGCGCGACGCCGTACTGATGGGCAACGGGCCGCTACTGCTGCTGTTTGCCGCCCAGGTTAGCCGCGCCGGTGGGAAAATCCAGGCCATCATCGATACCACGTCACCGCGCCACTACCTGCGTTCGCTGCCTTTTTTACCAGCGGCGCTGCGCCATACGCCTGGAGATATCTACCAGGGCTGGCGGTTGCTGCGTGAAATCCGCGCCGCCGGGATCCCTTATTTTTCCGGCGCGCGTGACTTGACCATCGAAGGTACACAGCAGGTGGAGGCGGTAGGATTCAGCCAGGGGCGTGTTCGCCACCGGTTGGAAACCGGCACGGTGTTAAGCCATGCCGGCGTGATCCCGGCAATCCAGCTCGCCGGCGCCATGGGCTGTCGGCTGCGTTGGGATGGCAGGCAGCAATACTGGTATCCGGATCTCGATACTTGGCGGCAAACCAGCGTGGCGGGGGTCTATATGGCCGGGGATGGCGCCGGCATAACCGGCGCCAAAGCCGCCGAGTCTAGCGGCCGGCTCGCGGCGCTGGGCATCATTCGCGCCGCTGGAGCCCAGGCCGTCGCCCAGGCGGGCGGCGACGCGTTGTTGCTCGCGCTGGCCCAACAGGCCAGACGGACGCTGCGACGTCAGCCGGCCATACGCCGATTTTTAGCCGTGCTTTATCCGCCTCCCGGCCGGGCCGGGGAACCTACGGACAGCGTGGTGTTATGTCGCTGCGAACAGATCACCGCCGGCGATATCCGCGCGGCGGCCCGCCAAGGGTGCGGCGATCTCGATCAATTAAAAATCTATACCCGCTGCGGTATGGGACCGTGCCAGGGGCGAATGTGCGCGGATAGCAGCGCGCGACTGTTGGCGCAAAGCCAGCAACGACCCATCGACGAGGTCGGCGTGTTCCACCAGCGTTTCCCCTTAAAGCCGGTCTCGCTGGCCGATATTGCCGCCAGCGACGACGGCAATGAGTCAGATTAACCCACGCCGGAGATGCGCCGGCCTTTATCAATCACAGGGCAGGGTATGAATAGAGTCAACGACACGGGCCGTTTTTTACTGCGCACGCTAGTGCGCATATTACCTACCGCCATTGGCATTGTGTTGGTGGTGTTTTTACTGCTGCGTTTGGTGCCTGGCGATTTGGTGGATGTGATGGCCGGTGAATCGGGCAGCGCCACCGAGGCCAGCATGGCGCAGCTGCGCGCCGCCTATGGTCTGGATCTACCGATGTTTTCCCAACTGGTCACGTACCTAAACCACCTGTTGCATTTTAGCCTGGGCTTTTCGCCACGCTATAACTCACCGGTGATGACGCTGATCCTATCGCGTTTGCCGGCCACGCTGTTGCTGATGCTGCTCGCCCAAGCGCTTGCCCTGGCGATCGGCATTCTGTGCGGCGCGATTATGGCGACCTGGGTCAATAAATGGCCCGATCGGCTGCTGTCGCTCATTGCCCTGTTGCTCTATTCCATGCCGGGTTTTTGGATTGGCCTGATGGCCTTGCTGCTTTTTTCCGTACAGCTTGGCTGGTTGCCGAGCGGCGGTAGCCACACTATCGGCGCCAACCTGCGGGGATGGGCCTATATATGGGATATGCTGCGGCATGCGGTCCTGCCGGTGTTGGCGTTAAGCAGCTTTTTTATCGCCATCTATGCGCGCTTAACCCGGGCGGCCATGCTGGAAATCGCCCAGCAGGACTTTGTCCGCACCGCCCATGCCAAAGGTTTGGGACGGCTGGCCATTACGCTGCGCCATATACTGCGCTGCGCGCTGCTGCCCATTACCACGGTTGCCGGCATGTATTTCGGTAGTCTACTGGGGGGGGCCGCCGTCGTGGAAACGGTATTCAGTTGGCCAGGTCTCGGCAGTCTGGCGCTTGATGCCATGATTGCCCGGGATTTTAACGTGCTGCTCGGCGTGCTGTTGCTGTCGGCGTTTTTGGTGATCCTGGCCAATGTGTTGGTGGACACGCTGCAACATTGGCTCGACCCGCGTATCGAGGCGCAATGAGATGAAACAGACCCTGCCCGCCAAAGGCGGCAACATCGATATAACGTTGGTGCCGAGCGCGGTGATACCCGGCCGGTTATCCCCTCGGCTACGGACCTTTCTCGGTAACCCGACCGGTATGGCCGGCTCGTTACTGTTGCTGATGTTCACGGCGCTGGCGTTGCTGGCGCCAATGCTCTTTCCCGGCGACCCACTGGATATGGTGGCCCAGCCGTTTCTCTGGCCCGGCCAGGACGGCCATTTTCCGTTCGGCACTGATTCCCTCGGCCGCGATGTGGCCGCGGGCATCGTCCATGGCGCGCAGGTGTCGCTGCAAATCGGCTTCGCCTCGGTAGCGATCAGCCTGCTGATCGGGACGTTGACCGGCGCTATCGCCGGCTACTTTGGCGGTTATATCGATGGAATATTGGTGCGGATCACCGAGCTGTTCCAGACATTTCCAAGCTTCCTGCTGGTGGTGGTGCTGGTCGCCATCGGCCAGCCATCGGTGAATTTTATTTCGTTGGCGATCGGCATCGCCTCCTGGCCCACCATTGCCCGCCTGGTACGTGCCGAATTCCGGCTGTTGCGCACCAGCGATTTTGTGCTGGCGGCGCGCAGCCAGGGCTATTCCCATCGGCGCATTATTCTGCAGGAAATTTTACCTAATGCCCTGCCCGCCATTATCGTGACCACGTCGGTGATGGTGGCTTCGGCCATACTGATGGAATCCGCGCTGGCCTTCCTCGGTTTTGGCGACCCCAATCGGGTAAGTTGGGGCAGCATGATTGGTGAAGGGCGTGAATCGCTACGCAGCGCCTGGTATCTGGCGGCGCTGCCGGGCGCCGCCCTGGTGGCCACGGTACTGTCGCTTAACCTGGTCGGCGATGCGTTGAACGATGCGTTGAATCCGCGCGCCACGGGGAGATCTTTATGACGGCGCTATTGGATATTCAAGGACTCCGGGTAACCTTTCCCGGCCACGAGGCGGTGCGTGGGCTGGATTTAACCTTACGGCAAGGCGAAACGCTGGCCCTGGTGGGCGAGTCCGGCTGCGGCAAATCGGTCACCGCCTTGTCGCTGATGCGCCTGGTCGGCCAAGGCGGCCAGGTCAGCGGCCGGATACTGTATGACGGCGTCGATCTGCTCGGTTTGACCGATGGCCAGATGCGCCGGCGGCGCGCCACCGATATCGCCATGATTTTCCAAGAGCCCATGACCTCGCTCAATCCGGTATTGACCATCGGACAGCAAATTATCGAAACGCTGCGGGCGCATTTGCCGCTATCCGCCGCCGCCGCCCGCCGCCGCGCCGTCGAGATGCTGGATTTGGTGCATATTGCCCAGCCGGACCGGCGAATCGACGATTATCCCCACCACCTGTCCGGCGGCCAGCGCCAGCGGGTCATGATCGCCATAGCGGTCGCCTGCGAGCCACGTCTGCTGATCGCCGACGAACCCACCACCGCCCTGGATGCCACTATCCAGGCACAGATTTTAACCCTGCTAGACCGGCTGCGGCGCGAGTTGTCCATGAGCCTATTGCTGATCACCCATGACCTGGGTTTGGTAGAACAATGGGCCGATCGCGTGGCGGTCATGCTGGCCGGCAGGAAAATCGAAGAAGCCGCCGCCGCCACATTATTTGCCGCGCCGACCCATCCCTATACGCGTGGATTGATAACGACATCCCTGCACCGGGATCGGCAAGTGCATTACCGCACCGCCCGGCTGACCGAAATTCGCCACTCCACCGTGGATAACCAACCGCGGGTAACGCTGTATACCCCCCCGACGCTCCATTATGCGCCGACGCCCGCGGCGCGTCCGCCGCTACTCTCGCTGCGCAACGTCCGTACCGAATACGCGACGCCGCACGGCGCGCTGGCGGCGGTGGATGATATTTCACTGGATATCATGCCGGGTGAAACCCTGGGACTGGTGGGTGAATCGGGCTGCGGTAAATCCACTTTATCAAAGACCATCCTGCGCTTGCTGCCGCTGGCTCACGGCAGCCTGAATTTCGACGGCGTGGACATTGGGCGGTTACCCGAGGCGCAACTGCGTTTTCTGCGCCGGCGCGTACAGATGATCTTCCAGGATCCGTTCGCCTCGCTAAACCCACGCCACAGCATCCGGCATATTTTGGAGACCCCGCTGATAGTGCATGGCGTCACCGATAAACAGCAGCGGCAAGCCACTCTACGCGGCATCGCCGATCGTGTCGGACTGCCGTCGGGCTGTTTAGACCGTTACCCCCACGAGTTTTCCGGTGGGCAACGCCAACGTATCGGCATTGCCCGCGCCCTGGTGGTCAAACCGTCGTTGGTGATTTGCGATGAACCCGTGTCGGCATTGGACGTCTCCGTCCAAGCGCAGATCCTCAATTTGCTGGTGGAGCTTAAACATGAGATGGGGCTGTCGTTACTGTTCATTTCCCACGATTTAGCCGTGGTGCGTTATATTGCCGATCGCATCATGGTCATGCGCCACGGCCGCTGTGTGGAAAGCGGCGATCCGCAGCAAATTTGGCACCACCCGCAACATGCCTACACCCGTGAACTTATCGCGGCGGTGCCCGGCATAGTGCCCGAGATAGTGCCGGACGACAAGCGCACAGCCGGCACCGTGGCCTAAACGCAGGCCGGCCTGTCGGCCTGCGCCAGGGATGCCTTGGCCGACATGGCGCCCAAGGCGACACACGCATCGCCGCCTTGGGCTCCCAGCCTAACGGCCGGCATGACCATCCGGGCGCCAGCCCATCCTCCAGCGCCCCGGAGATAAAATAACGTTGTAGATTTTTCCGCCGGCAACTACACTTTGCACGCTGCTTATCACTAATGTGAGGTATTCAGCGCCGGTTCATTTTAGTATCATAGTGATAAACCGTGCGGCACCAGCATCTCGTCTTGCAGATAAGCCTGTCGGATTTTTTCTAACCTGATTGAACGTTAAATCAATCGATCGTCATGACATAGCCTGATTATTTCCATGGATAAAATTGAAGTTTCCCGCTCCACCGCCTGGTTGAGGGTCGTCACCCTCGCTTTCGCCGCCTTTATCTTTAATACCTCCGAGTTCGTTCCGGTCGGCCTGCTGACCGATATCGGCAACAGTTTTTCCATGGAGACCGCCCAGGTAGGGCTGATGTTAACCATCTATGCCTGGGTCGTGGCCCTGATGTCGCTGCCCTTTATGCTGATGACCAGTAACCTCGAACGACGTGGCCTGTTGGTGAAAATTTTCATTCTGTTTATTGCCAGCCACCTTCTCTCGTTTGTGGCCTGGAACTTCTGGATCCTGGTGTTGGCGCGCATCGGCATCGCCATGGCCCATGCCGTCTTCTGGTCGATTACCGCCTCCTTGGCGATTCGCGTGGCGCCGATGGGGAAAAAGACCCAGGCTATCAGCATGCTGGCAACCGGCACCGCGCTGGCCATGGTGCTGGGCTTGCCGTTGGGGCGGGTAATCGGTCAATTACTGGGCTGGCGGGTCACCTTCCTGGTGATCGGCGGATTCGCGCTGGCTACGCTTATCTTTATCATGCGCCTGCTGCCTAGGCTGCCCAGCGAACATTCGGGGTCGTTAAAAAGCGTACCCTTGTTATTCCGGCGTCCAGCGCTGGTTTCGCTGTACCTGCTGGCGGTGCTGATCGTCACGGCCCACTATACGGTTTATAGCTATATCGAACCCTTTATCCGCAGCGCGGCCGCCATGGGCGATGACTATACCACCTTCCTGCTGTTGATTTTCGGCGGATCCGGCATTATCGGCAGCGTGGTGTTCGGGGTATGCAGCAACAAGTTTCCCACCGCGCTGCTGATAACCGCCATCATGCTGGTGGCGCTATGCCTGCTGGCTTTGCATTTTGCCGCCGCCGGCCGCACCGGCTTTGCCATACTTAGCGTGATCTGGGGCATGGCGTTCATGGCCATAGGCCTAAGCATGCAGGTAAAGGTACTCGCCCTGGCGCCGGATGCCACCGACGTTGCCATGTCGCTGTTTTCCGGGATTTTCAACCTGGGCATCGGCGCCGGCGCGCTGCTGGGCAATCAGTTTATCCTGCGGGCCGATATCGGGTATATCGGGTATCTTGGCGCCATACTCGCCGCCGGCTCTCTGGGCTGGTGTCTCTATATATTCCGGCGCTACCCCGAAGAACTGGGCCGAGCGTAGCCAACGCACCCGCGGCGTGAAAGATGACGGGGTTTGGCAAAAAATCGTCAACCCCGTGATTATGTGAGCCACTTCTCGTTTCATCCGCACGGATTTTGCTAATTGTAAACACGGCCAAGGCGCACGTGCGCCCTATTGCCATGGGCTTTTTTTGGCCATGGCAGCGCCGGCGCAAACGTATCGGCAGCAGGGCATGAGTGATATTTATGAGTATTTTCGTTTCAAAGAAGTTGGTCAACTTTATCGTTTTGGCACAAACCAATAATATCGCCAAAGCCGCCGAAAAATTACATATGACCGCATCGCCCTTTGGCAAAAGCATCGCCGCGCTCGAGGAAATGGTCGGTTATGAACTGTTTTCACGCACGGATAACAGCATCAGCCTG
>JAATGH010000189.1 GCA_015654745.1 Enterobacterales bacterium | reverse complement strand
CAGCACCATCAGGATAACCCATTTAAGATCTTCCAGATCAAATTCAGCGGCGTCCAATGCCATGACCCGGTCAATAACCATTTCACGTGTTTCAAGGTTTAGCACCTGAATTTGTTCTAGAAACAATAGGAAACCACGGCATTCCGTATCCAGGAACAGACTCTCTTCATCAGTATAGATGCGCATTGCCAACGGATCGGCGCCCAGGGCAAAGGCTTTACCCTGCCCGTCCTGAAGATCGGCCAACTTCTCAAGCCAATTCAACGCATTGTAGATATCATCCTGGTGAAAACCCGCACGGGTAAGATCATCGGTTAATTTATCCTGGTCCACCCGCATTTCAACTTCATTGTGGATGTATGTTTCAAACAAGTACATTAGTACGTCGAACATGGCCTGCCCTCCTTAAACGGACATAGCCGCCGGGTACAACTGCGATCCAGCCTGCTAACTCCAGCTCCAATAGCTTAACCACTATGTCTGGCACAGGTTGGCCGGCACGTTCAGCGACGACGTCTACAGGTGTAACCTCATCTCCTACGTTAGCCAACACATCGGCAAATGGCAATTCAACTTCATCATATGAGGCAGAAATAATTTCTGCCGGGTCCAAATGCAGCCATGTCAATCCTCCGCCCAGTTGCTCAATAATCTCCTTAGGCTGGGTAACGAGATAAGCCCCTTGCTGGATAAGCCAATGTGTCCCGGCACAACCGTGATTGCCCAGCGGACCCGGAAGAGCATAAATATCCTTGCCCTGATCGAGGGCGTAGCGGGCGGTAATCAACGAACCGCTGCGGGCCGCCGCCTCGACCACCAGTACGCCGCGGCTTAATCCGCTGATGATACGGTTACGATAGGGGAAATGCGTGGCCAGCGGTGCGGCATTGAGTTCAAACTCCGATACCAGCGCGCCGCCCTCCCGCACGATACGGTCCGCGAGTCGGCGATGCTGGGGCGGATAGAGGTTTTGCAAACCGCTGCCCAATACGGCAAGGGTACGGCCATGCGCATCCAAAGCCGCGCGGTGGCATATGCCGTCGACGCCCAGCGCCAACCCGCTGGTAATGGTCACCCCGCACTGAGCCAGGGTGGCGGCGAAATGGCCGCCCAATTGTTCGCCATATAGCGTAGATTTGCGGCTGCCCACCATGGCCAGTTGCGTGGCGTCGAGGCAGGAAAGCGCCCCGTTGATGAACAAGGCCGGCGGGGGACACGCAATCTCTTTCAACAGCGCCGGGTAGCGGGGATGGTCATAGGGCACAAAATGGTGCTGGGGATCGTCCAACCAGCGCAACGTCGACTCGATATGGTGTTGGGGATAGCGATGGAATCGTTGGCGCTGTGCTGGGGTCAAAATGTCGAGAACGGGCGTCCTGGTCTCCAGCTCGTCGCAAAGGGCCATTTGCGCAAGGATTCCATGGACTTTTGCGCCATTGACGCCCTTGACCGCCGCCAAGCGTAGCCACATTTCCAATAAAGTCATCCCTTCCTCCCCCGCACGTCCGCGTGCGACTAACGTCACATTTAGCTGCAGATGCTGTCAATCAGCACGGGAAATGTCTAGAATAAGGGATAGAATTGTTTTCATAATCAGACACAGATATAAACTCCTATGCCAGTATTGCAGGTTTTACATTACCCGGATGAGCGGCTTCGCATCGTGGCGAAACCCGTAAAAGAAGTAAATGACTCTATTCGTCGGATCGTGGATGATATGTTCGAAACCATGTATACCGAGGAAGGCATAGGTTTGGCCGCGACTCAAGTCAATATACATCAGCGAATTATCGTTATTGACGTCTCGGAAACCCATGATCAGCGCTATGTTTTCATCAACCCCGAGTTGATATCGAAAAGCGGTGAAACCGGAATAGAGGAAGGCTGTTTATCCATTCCGGATCAGCGCGGTTATGTGCCGCGGGCGGAACAAGTGACGGTCAGGGCGCAGGATCGAGACGGCAATGTTTTCGAACTGACGGCGGATGAATTATTGGCGATCTGCATCCAACATGAGATGGATCACCTGGTCGGCAAGCTGTTCGTTGACTATCTGTCGCCCCTCAAGCGCCAGCGCATCCGCCAAAAAATGGAAAAAATGGCGGAAATCAACGCCCGCGTGGACAAATAGTCCCCGCTAATCAGGAATTAACGTGTCCGATTCATTACGCATTATCTTTGCCGGTACGCCCGATTTCGCCGCGCGGCATCTGAGTACCCTTATCGGCTCGCAGCATCAGGTGGTGGCGGTATTCACCCAACCCGATCGCCCGGCGGGCCGTGGTAATAAGCTCACGGCCAGCGCGGTAAAAAACCTGGCGTTGCAGCACCAGTTGCCGGTATTCCAGCCCAAGTCCCTGCGTCCAGCCGAGAATCAGCGCCTGGTAGCCGAACTTGGCGCCGATATCATGGTGGTAGTGGCCTATGGCCTGATTTTACCACCGGCGGTGTTGGACATGCCGCGCTTGGGCTGTCTTAATGTCCACGGTTCATTGCTGCCCCGCTGGCGCGGCGCCGCACCCATCCAGCGGGCATTGTGGGCTGGGGACGACGTAACCGGTGTCACCATCATGCAGATGGATGCCGGATTGGATACAGGTGATATGCTATATAAAGCCACCTGTGCCATCCAGCCGGACGATACCAGCGCCAGCCTATATGAGAAATTGGCTGATATCGGCCCTCAGGCGCTGCTCGATACGCTCGCTCGGTGTGCGGCAGGTACGTTGTCGCCGCAAAAGCAGGATAACGGCCAGGCCACTTACGCTGAAAAACTCACCAAAGAAGAGGCGCACCTTGACTGGTCATATTCATCGGCACAGCTATCGCGCTGCGTTAGGGCCTTCAATCCCTGGCCCATCAGCTTTTTTAACGTGGCCGGACAAACCATAAAAGTTTGGCGCGCCAACGCGCTGGAGGTCAGTACCTCGGCTGCGCCCGGGACCCTTCTTTCGGCGGATAAAGCCGGGATTCAGGTTGCCACGACCGATGGCGCGCTTAATATCACCCTGCTGCAACCAGCCGGGAAAAAGGCCATGCCGGCACAGGATTTGCTTAATTCCCGCCGTGAATGGTTTATCCCGGGCACCATCCTGGATTGATTTTATTTTGGCTATCGCCTGGGGAGAGGTTCACTATCAAACCGGGCCGTGTCATCTCGGCCAATCACGCTACCCTCCGGTTAATTATGAATAAACAGTACAATCTTCGCGCCGTCGCGGCCAAGGCCGTGGCCCAGGTTATTGAACATGGCCAATCCTTAAGCCTGATACTACCCACAGCGCAGCACAATCTGGGGGATAAAGATCGCGCCCTATTGCAAGAACTGTGCTTCGGCATATTACGCACCCTGCCGCTGCTCGAATGGTATATCCGTCAATTGATGGCAAAACCGCTCACCGGAAAACAGCGTACCGTACATTATCTGCTGATGGTGGGGATTTATCAGTTGATATATACCCGCATTCCACCCCACGCCGCCCTGGCGGAAACAGTGGAAGGTACGGTGGCATTAAAAATTCCGCAGTTAAAGGGCCTGGTTAACGGCGTACTGCGCCAGTTCCAGCGGCAACAGGCTGAGCTGCAGGCGCAGGGAGAGCAGCAGGAGAGTAATCATCTCCATCCATCCTGGCTGGCCAATCGCATCAGGCAGGCCTATCCAGACGAGGCGCTAGCCATTCTACAGGCAAATAATCTGCGACCGCCCATGTGGCTGCGCGTCAACCGTCGCCACCATAGTCGGGAAGAATATTTGGGGCTGCTGTCGCAGGAAGGCATCGACGCCGCGGCGCACCCCCGTTGGCCGGACGCCATCAGATTGGACATACCCTGCAATGTAGGGCGCCTGCCCGGTTTTGAGCAGGGGTGGGTGACGGTACAGGACGCGTCGGCTCAAGGCTGCGCACTCTTGCTGGCGCCGCGCGACGGAGAGGATATCCTCGACTTATGCGCCGCGCCTGGTGGTAAAACCACCCATATACTGGAACTGGCTCCCAATGCGCGCGTTACCGCGGTGGATGTGGATGCCCAGCGTTTGGAGCGCGTCAAAGAAAATCTGCAGCGCCTTGGACAGCATGCGGCCGTCATCGCCGGTGATGGCCGTTCGCCGGAGCAGTGGAGTCAAGGACAGACCTGGCACCGCATTCTGCTGGATGCGCCCTGCTCCGCTACCGGCGTAATCCGTCGTCACCCTGATATTAAATGGCTGCGCCGCGACAGGGATATCAACGAGTTGGTCGCGTTGCAACAAGAAATCCTTGTAGCCACTTGGCCATTGCTTAAGCCCGGTGGAACGCTACTCTACGCGACATGTTCCATTTTACCGGAAGAAAACCGCGCACAGATCGAAGCCTTCCTAAAGGATCACCCCGACGCGTCGCTGGTTGAGACCGGCGATGCCGCCAAACCCGGCCTGCAATGTTTACCCACACCTGATGGAGGTGATGGGTTCTTTTACGCTAAGATAATCAAGAGCGAAACATCTGACGCTTTGGTGAGTATCTAATGGGCATAACGAGTCGACTATGAAAATAATAATCCTTGGGGCGGGCCAGGTTGGCGGAACCCTGGCTGAAAATCTGGTGGGCGAAAATAACGATATCACCATCGTTGATACGGACCCGAATCAGCTGCGCCAGCTGCAGGATAAATTCGATCTCAGGGCTATTCAGGGCCATGCTTCGCACCCCCGGGTACTGCGTGAAGCCGGAGCGGAAGATGCAGATATGCTGGTTGCGGTGACTAACTCCGACGAAACCAATATGATAGCTTGCCAGATCGCCTATACATTATTTAAAACGCCTAATCGTATCGCCCGCATCCGTTCGGCGGATTATATTCGAGAATCAGCAAAATTATTTAACACTGAAGCGGTACCTATCGACCATTTGATCTCGCCCGAGCAGTTGGTCATCGACAATATCTACAAATTAATTGAATATCCCGGCGCGCTGCAGGTGGTGAACTTTGCCCAGGGGAAAGTGAGCATCGCGGCGGTAAAGGCTTATTATGGCGGCCCCCTGGTGGGAAGTGCCTTATCCTCGCTGCGTGAACATATGCCCCATATTGAAACGCGGGTAGCGGCGATTTTCCGGCAAGATCGACCAATACGTCCCCAAGGATCCACGGTGATCGAAGCCGGCGATGAAGTATTTTTCGTTGCGGCTTCACCGCATATTCGCGCGGTAATGAGTGAATTGCAGCGGCTGGAAAAACCCTATAAACGCATCATGATCGTGGGCGGTGGTAACATCGGCGCAGGTCTGGCGCAGCGATTGGAAAAAGATTACAGCGTCAAGCTGATTGAACGCGACCAACAGCGCGCAGCAGAGCTTGCTGAACTGCTGCATGATACGATCGTATTTTTCGGTGATGCTTCGGACCAAGAGCTGTTAGCCGAAGAACATATCGAGCAAATCGACGTATTTATCGCTATTACCAATGACGACGAAGCCAACATCATGTCCGCCATGCTGGCCAAGCGCATGGGGGCCAAGAAGGTGCTGGTGTTAATCCAACGTCGTGCCTATATAGATTTGGTCCAGGGCAGCGTGATTGATATCGCCATTTCGCCTCAGCAGGCCACCATCTCCGCGCTGTTAGGCCATGTGCGCAAAGCGGATATTGTCAGCGTCTCCTCTTTGCGCCGCGGGGTAGCCGAAGCTATAGAAGCCATCGCCCACGGTGATGAAAGCACGTCCAAAGTGGTAGGGCGAACGATTGACGCGATTAAATTGCCGCCTGGCACCATTATCGGCGCCATCGTCCGGGGTGACGAAGTTATCATCGCCAATAAGAATTTCCGGATCCAGCAGGGCGACCATGTGATAATGTTTTTGACTGACAAGAAATTCATTACCGATGTAGAGCGCTTGTTCCAGCCTAGTCCATTCTTTTTGTAAACGATCGACGGCCGCGCCAGGCGGCATATTGTCACAAAAAGCTAAACTTTCTGGTAAAACCGCGATCCTTTGTTAGAATTACTTTATTGTTTAACTAAGGAGCAACCCTATGAGTTTCCTGCAAGAATTCAGAAAATTCGCTATGCGCGGCAACGTGGTGGACCTGGCGGTGGGTGTGATCATCGGCGCCGCGTTTGGCAAGATCGTGTCTTCTCTGGTGGCAAACATCATCATGCCGCCGCTAGGTTTATTGATTGGCGGTGTCGATTTTCGATCGTTTGGCTGGGTTTTGAAACCGGCGCAGGGCGAGATCCCGGCGGTGGTGTTGCAATACGGGATCTTCCTGCAGAATGTTTTTGATTTTCTGATCGTAGCGTTGGCGGTATTCTGTGTAATTAACTTAATAAACCGACTACATCGCAAGCCTGAGGACACCCCCGCTGCACCGCCGAAACCCAGCGCAGAGGAAATCTTGTTAACCGAAATCCGCGATTTGCTTAAACAACAAAATCAGTCCGCGGGGTATATGCCGCCACAGCAGCCTCCTACCCTCTGATTTACCCATCATCTTTCAAGACGCAGGTGCGTTGGCTACGCTAAAGGTCAGAAGGCCAGTGGTAAAATCACCATTAATGATTTTGCCACTGGCCTCCCAGTTTTGGGCCTTGCCCTGTTTTCCTTTGCGGCAATAACTGCCCTTGCCTTTAAGATTTTTTTCACACCGCTGGCGAAACAGCGGGTCATGCAGCAGCGCCGCAATGGCATTATCCTTTATGGTTCCTTTGGTATGGCGGTATTTTTCAGTCATAACACTATGCCTCTTTAAAAAAATTTTCGTTCAGAACGATCAGTATATGCGAACCGAGGGGAGGGATGTACCCCTTTATCAGCCTACAACGGGTTGGTTTATGCGTGATGGAGAAATCAATAGGCCGCTCGGAACCTGTGGTTATTTACCCGCCGCCTGAAAATGCTGCTGCAACCGCTGCTGATAGCCGTGGTGCAGAAAATCAGTACTCATCCCGGCCTGCTGCAGTTTAATCTCCAGTAACCTTAACCGTGCGCTTATCACCTGATGCTGGCTATCTTCTTCGGCAACCCCGCGCAATAAATCCGCCAGACGCAGCGCATCTTTGCGATCCTGGAGCTCTGTGGGCAGATATCCGGCGTTTTTAAGCAGGCGATAACCCACACGTAAATCTTCCGGCACCGCGCTGTCATCATCTAACGCTAAGGGTTTCCCATAGCCGGGCAGGTTGTCGAATTCCCCGTGCCGTTGCGCTTGTTGTATATGGCGTTCAGCCCACTCATCCACCAGACTCATAAACCCCTCCCAGTTGAATGGTTCATTCTCTCATTGGGGCAAAAAACATCAAAGTGGAAATGATAGGCAGTGCTTAAAAAGCACACATTACCGCCAATAAAAAACCCGACCAAGGCCGGGTTTTGTAAACTTACCAGATGCAGAGACTTATTTATTCTGCAACTGCTTCAGCTGGAACTTGGGACTCTGCTGCACGATCTAGCAGCTCGATGTAAGCCATCGGCGCATTGTCACCCGCACGGAAACCACACTTAAGAATACGAGTGTAGCCACCGGCGCGGCTCGCGAAACGCGGGCCAAGCTCATTAAACAGTTTTGCCACGATCTCGTTATCACGAGTGCGGGCGAATGCCAGACGACGATTTGCAACACTGTCGGTCTTGGCAAGTGTAATCAGCGGTTCAACAACACGGCGCAGCTCTTTCGCTTTTGGCAGGGTCGTCTT
>JAATGH010000428.1 GCA_015654745.1 Enterobacterales bacterium | reverse complement strand
GATAACAGCATCAGCCTGAATAAAGCCGGACAGGAGCTTTATCAGATGCTATACCCCATTTACCAGCGCCTGGCCGGCATTGATACGGATATTATGCTGGCGGTAAAACATCATCCCAAAAATTGCATCATCGGCGTCGACACCGCCTACCCCACCATGATTTTCGACCAATTGATCAGCTTCGGCGATAAGTTTGACGGTTTTACCACCAAACCGTTCGACTTCAACGAAAGTGATTTGGTTTCCGGACTGCTGGATCACGATGTGGATATGATTATCTCTCCCCAGCAGGCCTCTACGCGGATTGCGGAAATCTCCAGCATGCTGATCACCGCCCTGCCGCCGCTGCGCCTTGGATTTCTGGCATCACGCATTCACGATAATGTGCCGGCCAGTGAACTGCTGCACACCCTGCCATGGCTGCAAATGCGTTTCCAGCATCGGGCTAATTTTGAATCGCTGATCGATTCTCATTTTCGCTATGCGGGCATTACGCCGACCATCATCTACCGTCCTTACAGTTTTTTGGCCAAAATCAGCGCCGTTAGCCGGGGGCAATTTCTCACGGTGGTACCCCATTTTGCCTACCGTTTTGTCAATCCGGCCAGCCTTAAGTATTTCGATGCGCCTAATCAGCCCATGTATATGCCGGAATATCTCTATTCCTTGAAAAACTGTAAAATGATCGGTCGCCTGGTTGAAGCCATTGAGCACGATCGCAACGGCACCCCCGACGACCAGCACGAGCTATAGCGCCAACATGCTGCCATGCTCGATCAGGTTTTGATGCAGATCGAAGGCATGAGCCAAATCATGATGAATATGCCCGCTTTTGCCACGGGCCAGGTACTGGTAAAGATATTCCTGATACATCGGGTGCGCGCAGTGCTTAATAATGGTTTCCGCCCGCTGCAGGGGCGACAGGCCGCGCAAATCGGCCACCCCGTTTTCGGTAATGATCACTTTTACGCTGTGCTCGCTATGATCAACATGGGAACACATAGGCACAATAGTGGAAATCTTCCCACCGCGGGCAATGGACGGCGCCATAAAGATCGATAGATAGGCATTGCGTTCAAAATCCCCGCTGCCGCCAATCCCGTTCATCAAATTCACCCCGGCTACATGGGTGGAGTTGGCGTGGCCGTAAATATCGAACTCCAGCCCAACGTTGAGGGCAATCACCCCGAGCCGGCGAATGATTTCCGGATTATTGGAAATCTCCTGCGGCCTGAGCACGATCCGTTCGCTGAAAAAGTCCATATTGCCGTAAATATGCTGCAGCATGGCCGGCGGCACGGTCAGGCTGGAGGCGCTGGCGCCGAGAATCTTGCCCTGTTCCAGCAGATCGATAACCGACGACTGCAGCACTTCGGAATACATCATAAACGGCGGAATTTCCGGATTGCTTCCCAACGCCTTTAGCACGGCGTTATTAATATTGCCTACACCGCTTTGCAGGGGCAAAAAACCGGCGGGGATCCGCTGGGCATGCAGTTCCGCCAGCAAAAATTGTTCGACATTATGGGCGATGGCGCTGCACAACGGATTTTCGCTGCCGAACTCGGTAATTTGATCCGCCAGGTGGGTAGGCACCACCGCGACGATCTTTTTCGGGTCGATTTGTACATAAGTCTCGCCCACCCGATCCAGCGTATGAAACACCGGGACCATCGAGCGCAGCGGCGGCGCGCCGAGCGATACTATATCGCTCATCTCCCTGATGCGCGGGGAATGGTAGTCGTTTAACTCAATAATCACCCGCCGCGCCTGTTGTAAATAGACCGGCGCGTTGCCGATACCGCTGGTGAGATAGACTCGTCCTTCCGGCGTCACGGCCGACGCTTCGATCACCGCGATATCTATGGGGCCAAAAAAGCCGTAATTCACCATTTGCGCCACTTCGCTTAAGTGTAAATCGACGAAGTTGACCGCGCCTTGGTTGATCTTATCGCGCAGCACCGGCGCGGTTTGATAGGGCGCCCGCCACGAAACGGCCTCCGCTTCCGCCAGTTGGTTATCCGCCAGCGCGCCTATAGATGCGCCGGTCAGCAATTTTATCTGGAACGGCCGCTCGCGCCGGTGTAGCTCTATGGCCCGGCGGGCCAGCGCTTCAGGCAACGCTTTTGGCGCGCCGGCGGGGGTAAATCCACTAAACGCCACCATATCGCCATGGGCGATTAACCCCGCAGCTTCATCCGCCGTCATTATTGTATAATCATTCATGATGCATGCTCCCTTCGCCGAATCGCCGTGCGACCTTAATGACCGCTGAAATTTGCTTTACGTTTTTCCATAAACGCCGCCATCCCTTCTTGATAGTCCTGGCTGTCGTACACTACCCGCCGCAATCCCTGGATACGTTCAAACTCATCGGAATTAAGCGTGTGCGCTTCACCCAGTACCCGCAGTTCTTCCTTGATCACGGCCACCGCCAACGGCGCTTTTTCCGCAATGGTGCAGGCCATGCGCATGGTAAACGACTCCAGGTCGGCGGGATCGACAATGTGGTTGAGGATGCCGACATGCAGCGCCCGCTCGGCCGAGATCGGCGCGGCGGTAAAGATCAGCTCCTTGACGATATGAAATCCGGCGTCGCGAATCAGATTATGGATGCCCACCAGGTTATAGGGCACGCCCAGATTTACCGGCGTCATGGAAAAGGTGGATAAATTGCTGGATATGATAATGTCCGAACTCATGATCAGCTCGAACGCGCCGCCCCACACGCTACCTTCCACCATAGAAATAATCGGTTTCGGGAATTTCTGGATGGCTCGGGTAATCTGTCGCAGTGGGTCATCATAGGCAAGGGGATCACGCCGGGTTTTCGGTAGCTCATGGATATCATGGCCGGCGGAAAACACCTTGGTGCCTTTCGGCGCGCGCAGGATCACGCAGCGGATATCAATATTGTTCAAATCTTCCAGCGCCTGGAGAATATCGCGGATAAATACCGCGCTCAGCGCGTTAAGTTTTTTCGAATAATTAAATTCAATAATACCCACCCGGTTTTCAATCAGCACTTTGACAAATTCGTACGCCATGATTCTATTTCCTTAATGATTTAATTTATCGAGAATATAGTGGGTAACATCGTTGACCGCGGCCCGAGGGGACGCATGGTGCCCTTCAACCTGTTGCAACGCCTGGCGGTAGCGTTCCTGGATATCCTGGCGGGCAAATAGCGCCTGCAGCGTTTGTTCCTCAATCTGTTTGCGCATCGCATCGAGATGCTGCTGTTTACGCAGCACCGTTAGCCGATCCTGTTGCGCCATTTGCCGGTAAAAATCCTCAATATCGCTCCAAACCTGGCCAATCCCCTGCTGAAGCAGGGCGCTACAGGTCAAGACCCGCGGCGCCCATTCAGGGTATTTGCGCCGCATGATGCTTAGCGATGACTGATACATTTGGCGGGTGAGCATGACCCGGGCGTGGTTTTCACCATCGTCCTTATTGATCACGACGATATCCGCCATTTCCATGATGCCCTTCTTGATCCCTTGCAGTTCATCACCGGCGCCGGCAATCTGCAGCGACAGGAAACAGTCGACCAGGTGGGCAATATCCACCTCGGATTGCCCTACCCCCACCGTTTCCACGATCACCACGTCATAGCCCGCGGCCTCGCACAGCAACATCAGTTCACGGGTACGACGACTGGTCCCCCCCAAGTAACCGCCGGTGGGAACCGGCCGGATAAAGGCATGCTGCTCACGGGAAAGCATCGACATGCGGGTTTTATCGCCCAGGATGCTGCCGCCGCTCAGCGGGCTGCTGGGGTCAATGGCGATAATGGCCACCTTTAGGCCAAGGGTAAGCAAATATCCTCCCAATGCCTCAAGAAAGGTGCTTTTACCCGCGCCGGGTACCCCGGTAATGCCCAGCCGTTTTGCCCGGCCGGTGTGGGACATAATCCGATCCAGCAATCGGGTGGCCGGCTCCTGATGCAGCGGGTGGATACTCTCCACCAGCGTCATCGCCCGAGCCAGCGCCACCCGATCGCCGGCGATCAGCTGCGTGGCCAGGCTATCTAATTGCCCGGAGCTAATCATGGCGGTCACTGATTTTGCTAAGCACATCCCGCACGCTAGCCAACATCGGGGTACCGGGGCCATAAATCGCAACTACGCCGCGGGCATACAGGAAGTCATAATCCTGCGGCGGGATCACGCCGCCGGCCACCACCTTGATATCCGCCCGGCCATAGTCCGCCAGGGCGTCCACCAACGCCGGGATCAGCGTCTTATGGCCGGCAGCCAACGACGATGCGCCAATCACATGCACATCATTTTCCACCGCCAGTTTGGCAATCTCCTGCGGGGTGGAAAACATTGGGCTGAGATCCACATCAAAACCCAGATCGGAATAGGCGCTGGCTATCACCTTGGCACCGCGATCGTGACCATCCTGGCCCATTTTCGCCACCAGGATCCGCGGCCGCCGGCCCTGCTCCGCCAGAAAACGATCGGTCGCATTTTTTATCTGATCAAACTCTGCCGTGCCTTCTGCGCTCTGGTGGTAGCTATTGGCAATAATGCCGGTAACACAGTTGGTTTGAACCAGATAACGGCCAAAAGCCTCTTCAATCGCCGAGGAGATTTCCCCAAGCGTGGCGCGCAGCCGCGCGGCGTGAATCGCCGCGTCCAGCAGATTTCCGCCGTCGCGGGCCGCGTGCCCGATGGCGGCCAGCGCATCCGTCACCGCCACGCTATCGCGCGCGGCGCGAATCTGCCGTAACCGTTCGACCTGTTCCACCCGCACCTTAACGTTATCGATTTCGAGTACCGACGTGGCATCTTCATGGGCAAGTTTGTATTTATTCACCCCAACGATGACCCGTTTACCCTGATCAATCAGCGATTGCTGACGGGCGGAGGCTTCCTCAATCATCCGTTTGGGCAAACCCGCTTCAATAGCTTTGGCCATACCGCCCACATCGCCGATTTGATGGATAATCTCCCGTGCCGCCTTGACCACCTGGTCCGTCAGGTTTTCGACGTAATAAGAACCCGCCAGCGGATCAACGGTACGGCAAATGGCGGACTCCTCCTGCAGGATTATCTGGGTGTTACGTGCGATGCGTGCGGAGAAATCGGTGGGCAGGCCCAAGGCTTCATCAAACGCGTTGGTATGCAGCGATTGGGTACCGCCCAGGGTGGCGGCCAACGCCTCGATGGTGGTGCGAACCACATTATTATAGGGATCCTGTTCGGTCAGGCTCCAGCCGGAGGTCTGGCAATGGGTCCGCAGCGCCTGGGATTTGGGATTAGTGGAACCGAAGCTGCTGACCGCCTCACTCCATAAATAACGCGCGGCGCGCAGCATGGCCACGTTCATAAACAGATCCATGCCAATACCGAAGAAAAACGACAGCCGGGGAGCAAAATCATCAATATCCAGGCCGGCGGCCAGCGCCGCCTGGATATATTCAATGCCATCGGCAATGGTAAACGCCACCTGCTGTACGCAATTGGCACCGGCTTCCCCCATATGGTAACCGCTAATACTGATAGTGTTGAATTTCGGCATATTAGCGGAGCAGTAAGCGATAATATCGGAAATAATCCTCATTGAGGGTTTTGGCGGATAGATATAGGTATTTCGGCAAAGGTATTCTTTTAAGATATCATTCTGGATGGTGCCGGTAAGCTGGGCCGGGGGCACCCCCTGCTCTTCGGCTGCGACGATATAAAAGGCCATAATCGGAATCACCGCGCCGTTCATGGTCATGGAAACCGACATCTTGTCCAGCGGGATCTGATCAAAGAGGATCTTCATATCTTCGACGCTATCGATGGCCACGCCGGCCTTACCGACATCGCCCGCCACACGTTCATTATCCGAATCATAGCCCCGGTGCGTGGGCAGGTCGAACGCTACCGACAATCCCTTTTGTCCACCGGCTAAATTACGGCGATAAAAAGCATTGGACTCCGTGGCGGTGGAGAAACCGGCATATTGTCGAATAGTCCACGGCTGGGCGGCATACATGGTCGCCCGGGGCCCGCGCACAAAGGGTGCCATGCCCGGCAGCGAACCTGTCACCTCAAGTTCGTTAAGATCGTCGGCGGTATAAAGCGGCTTGATGGTAATTTCTTCAGGCGTTTCGGTGTGCAGATCCGCTACGCTTTTCCCCAATCGCGCCAATTCTTTATTGGCAAGTTTTTCCCATGCCTCTGACTGAGCCATTATTTTTCTCCGGATAGAATATATAATCTTTTATTTTATTCAGACCTTGGCGGCGAGATGACCAGCCCCCTTACCGAATTAAGAACCTTTGGTAATAAGCTATGCCCGTCATACTTCAAGCTGCAGGTCAGATTAGGATCTGTTGACGTTATTTCGTGTTCGCCATCCATTTATGTCTGAATTAAATACCTGAGATTATAAATACCACCTTCAACGGTGCGGCGCTGCCTCAAAATATGCGTGCTGAGCAATCATTATTTGCCGCATGGCGGATTTAGGCGGGTGTGGATGGAGGGATGCCCGGCAAGTCTGGCGCCAAACGCGGTTTGGCGTGTCAAATCTGTGAGATAAAGCACTGTCGCCGGGCGGCAAACGAGCTCGGGGAGATAAGCTCATCACGTAATGGGGGTTGGACGAGCACCGCCAATCCATTGTTGCAACCCGGTCCCTATCACGTTCAACGATTTACAATGCAGGTTGCCGCGCTATTTAGCTGCGCGAGAACATTGCTCTAAATCGCCTCATCCTCTGCTGGATATTGACAAAGAAAGCTACCGGCATGGACACGGGATTAAACCATGGCAACGCGCGTATCGCCCCCGAGGCGAGCCCATTGGCTTGCCGCGTCCCTCTAGCGCCGGGTGGCATCAGCCAATGAATAGCCGGTATAACCGTTCGTCCACCGCTGCCGGTCCAGGTGCCGGTCCAGGTGCCAGCGTAGAGCGGCTTGGCCCGTTTAACCAGCGCATGTTGTCGGTAAGGTTGTTCCGTCTGGCGCAGGATAATGCCGTGTGGCCATTTTTATCGACGTCATCCATATTGATGCCACGCCGCTGAATTTCCCGGCAGATGCTGAGGTCACAGAACTGTATCGCCAGCAGAAACGGCGTATTGCCAAAATTGTCCTTCACGTTCACGGAAGCATTTTTTTTCAAGAGTGCCTCAATAATCGCTACTCGATTCATTTTGACGGCATATATTAATGCCGTTTGATTATTCGCATCCTGCACGTCAACATTGACATGCCAATTAAGTAATTTTTTGACCATTTCATTTTTGCCAGAAATGATGGCATCAATTAGCGGCGTTCGCTGGTTCGCGGCGAACGTATTCATATCCACCGCACTCTTACCTAGAATATCGACCATCTCAGTATACCCGGAAATAACCGCCAAATGGAAAACAGTAAATCCCCTCATTTCTTGCTGATTAACATTGATATTTTTTTCTAAAAACAATAAAACGTTCTCAATTCGGCGATTAATGACGGCTTTCATAACCGCAGTTTCGCCGGTACAATCGCTAACGTCCACTTCATATATTGTTTGTTACAGTAGGCGGTAAACGAGCACAACCAATGCATCTGCGACTCGAGATATGACGGGTATCACGTTTATGAATTACCGCCTTGACGCTTACCCTCACCGGGGCAAGATCGATCTCTCCCGATCTGGCCGGCTCGACCATGCCGGATTGTTGGGAACGCCCTTTGACGCACCTAAAGCCGAGCCACGCCAGACCCGTCCGGTGACCAGCTGGAAGGGACGGGTGTAATCCTTCGGGTTAATGCAAACCGCCGCGCCCATGGATTGGGCCAGAGCAAACTTGACGGATTAGTATTGATGGCGATAATCCGCCCCGCGTTGGCCTGCGCCGCGCTCTGATCGCCGCCAGTCCGACGATTCCGCCCAGGCCAAGGGGCCACAGTATCCCCGGCCTTGACCTTGGCGGTGTTGTGCACCGCGCCGATAGTGGTGGATAGGAAAAAACTGATGTTTCACCCAAAAAAATAAAATTTATTTTATTTATTAAATAAAAGTTATAATCTTCTCCGTATTACGACGTTCTCCTATTTTGGGCAAACAATGATATAACAATAGAATAATCCCGCATTTGTGGGCATTAGCCCAAACAAATGTGATATAGATCACAATTATTATAAAAATATCTATAAAAATCAAATATGTGATCTAAAGCTTCTTCAGTTCATTAACCCAAAAAAACCATCATTTACATGCCTAATATTGGTCATTTGCATAATGACTTCCCTCGCCATGATTTTTATACTGCAGATCACGGATTCCTATGACGACTGATATTTTTCAATTTTAATATCTCGCCACTTAAGCTTTCCTATTACACCCTTACTGACAGGACCATTTTTTATTTTCGGCCAATGGCTGCCGCGGTTTATTTATTGCCCGACGGAAGCGATCATCGGCCACTAGCGTCAATGCGGAGAATCATGATGGCGATTGAGACCACTTTGGAGAGCAAGGGTAGAACCCACTACCGTTACCTTGTTCTACTCTTTATTTTTATTATCACCGCGGTAAACTATGCCGACCGGGTAACCTTATCCATCGCCGGCGTCGCCGTCTCCCACGATTTGTGACTCGACGTGGTGAATCTTGGCCAGATTTTCTCGGCCTTCGGCATCGCCTATCTGCTGATGCAGGTGCCCGGCGGCTGGCTGCTGGACAAGTTCGGCTCGGTCAAAGTCTACAGCTATAGCCTGTTTTTCTGGTCGCTATTCACCCTGCTGCAGGGTTTTGTCGGCGCGCTATCCATTCCCATGGCGATTTTCTCGTTGTTTATGCTGCAATTTCTGCTGGGTTTTGCCGAAGCGCCGGCGTTTCCCGCTAATGCGCGTATCGTTGCGGCCTGGTTTCCCGCCAAGGAACGCGCCACGGCTTCTTCGATTTTTAACGCGGCGCAATACTTCTCCCTTGCTATATTTTCACCTTTCCTTGGCTGGTTGGTTTACGCCTGGAGCTGGAAACACGTCTTCACGGTCATGGGTATTATCGGGTTTATATTAACCTTCCTATGGATTAAGTTTGTCCATAACCCATTTGAATCCCCCTACGCCAACCGCGCTGAACTTGACTATATCGAGCAAGGCGGCGGCGTAGTGAATATGGACCAAAAAAAGAACGCCAATAATGGTCCAAAATGGAACTACGTTAAACAATTGCTGACCAGCCGTATGATGCTGGGTATCTTTTTCGGTCAATATTTTTTGAATACCATTACCTGGTTCTTCCTCACCTGGTTCCCGATTTATTTGGTGCAGGAAAAAGGTATGAGCATTCTTAAGGTGGGCATTATCGCCTCAATTCCGGCGTTATGCGGTTTTGTCGGCGGCATATCGGGTGGCGTGGTATCGGATTTTCTGTTAAAACGCGGTTTTTCCCTGACCTTCGCCCGCAAGGCCCCCATCGTGTTCGGCATGCTGCTGGCATCAAGCATGATATTATGTAACTACACCAACGATACGGTACTGGTCGTTGCCCTGATGGCGCTAGCCTTCTTTGGCAAAGGATTTGGGGCGCTAGGCTGGCCGGTAATTGCCGATACAGCCCCCAAAGAGGTGATAGGTTTGTGTGGCGCAATCTTTAACGTATTTGGGAATATTGCTTCCATCGTCACCCCGCTATTGATTGGTTATCTGGTTAAAAATCTGCACTCTTTCAACAGCGCACTGATATTTGTCGGCTGCTCCGCCATTATGTCGATGCTGTGTTATCTGCTGGTGGTGGGCAAAATTCAACGGCTCGAACTGAAAAAAGTACCCGAATAAACCGGATGAAATAGAAGCTTAATGTTCACGCCCCAGATGGATATTCTGGGGCGTATCATTGAGAGCCTCCGGTGGCGATCCTTCTTAAAAATCGTAGCCCAAGGTAGCCATCACCGAACGCTCAGCCCCCCAATAGCAGTAACCCGTGCCATAACAGGCGGCAACGTATTTCCTATCGGTCAGATTATTCACGTTCAACTGCAGATACGCGCCCTTAAGTTCAGAACGCCAGGCGGCCAAATCAGCCCGCAGCGACAAATCCAATAACGTTACCGACGGTACCCGCCGCGTGTTCTCATTATCCGCCCACTGCCTGCCAATATAACGTACGCCTGCGCCCAGATTGACGCCGTAATCCGCCCGATACTGCCCCCATAGCGAAACTATCTGATCCGGCGTGATATAGGGCGTATTGCCGTTATTACCGTCGATGGCATCCTTAAATCGCAGCCGGTTATAGGTGTAACCGGCAATACCGGTCAAGCGCCCGGTCAGCTGGGTTCTGGCCTCCAGTTCAAGTCCTTGTGACCGCACTTTACCCGCAGGGACATAATAGCTACCCTGCACTATTCGATTGGCCACATCCTTTTGCGTCAGATCATAGACGGCGGCGGTATAAAGGGTAGCGGTGCCGGGAGGTTGGTATTTCACCCCAAGTTCATACTGTTCGCTGGTGGTCGGTTTGAGCAAATTACCATCGGCACCGGATAATGCCTGCGGGGTAACCGCCTGACTATAGCTGACATAGGGGGAGATACCGCTATCAAAGGCATATAACAAAGAGCCGCGGCCGCTAACATGATCATCTTGGCGGCGGTAGGTGGTGCCGGTATTCAATGTGCGGTTCTTCGCCAGAATACGGTCATAGCGGCCAGACAAATCCAAATGCCATTTATCCAGCACCATTTCGTCCTGCAAATAGATACCGCTTTGCTCGTAGCGCCGCTTGGCGTAGGTGCGGGTCACCCCCGGCAACGTCAGCCCATAGTCCGTATAGAGTGCCGGGCCGCCGCTGATGCCGGTAAAAGGATTCAGTTGGGTGGCATAGGCGGCGTCGTCCCACAGGTCGTTGGTGTATTGGTGATATTCCACACCCAGTGCCATCCGATGCTGTAGCGCGCCGGTATTGAAATCAGCCGCCAACTGATTATCAATGGCGTAGGCGGCCAGCGAGGAAGATTCACCGCTATAATAGCGATTCAACGCGCTGCGATCGGTATTCCAGCCAATTTGGTAAACCTGCTGCTGGTCGACATTGGCGTGGGTATAGCTTGCGTTGGAACGAAACGACCAGACCGAGTCAAAACTGTGGGAAAATTCATAACCGTAAATTTGCTGGCGCCGTTTGAACTGATTGAGACGGCTTTCCCCATCAAAAAACCCGCGGTTTAACGTGGAACCGCTGCTTGCGTAAAGGCTGCCGTCCGCCGGCACGGCGCTATGATAGCCGCCGGAGGGATCTTTCTGTAGATAGGCTTTGAGCAGCAAGGAGGTGTCGTCATCCGGTTGCCATAGCAGCGAAGGCGCGATGGCATAACGCTCCTCGCGCTGATGATCGTACATGGTATCGCTGTTGCGGGTGATGCCGGTCAGGCGGAAGGCCCACTGGTCGTTAATGGCATCGGTGTAGTCAAACGCCGCGCCGGTTGTGGCATTATTCCCGGCCATCAGCTTGAAATGTCCCTCACTGCTAAAACGCGGTCGCTTCGAGGTCATCATTACCAGCCCACCGGGAATGGTCTGGCCATACAGCGCCGAGGAAGGACCGCGGATCACGTCAATGCGTTCCAGGAACCAGGGATCAATTTGCAGGTTGTTATAACTGCCGCCATCGCTCATCAGCCGCAGGCCATCGAGGAAAGTGTTCGTTGTATCGCCGCCGTGGAAACCACGTAGTGATACCGTATCGTAGCGGGTTGCGCCCCCGGCGAAGTTGGTAAACACCCCAGGGGTATAGTCCAGGGCGTGATTCACGGTTAAGGCCCCCTGATCGTCCATTTGGCGGCGCGTAATTACCGACACGGATTGCCCGGTGGTAAGCAGCGGCTTGTCGGTTTTGGTCGCGCCACGGCTAGTGGTCGCGGTATAACCCCGCGTGGGCGATTCGGCGTTATCCGCGGACTGGGCGGCGGTAACCACCAGGGTATCTTCAGCGTGAGTGAGCAACGGTGCCGTTGAAATCAGCAAATACAGCAGAGTGGAACGCTTGCGGCGAAAAAACCTTCTCATGTTTTCTTTCCATTGATATTGAGATAAAAATCCGCCGCTGGTGCCCGGGGAAACCTCCCCCACAGACGGATAATGAGATGCAAACTTGCATAAAAGTTGAAACGCAATGAGAATTATTATCTTTCTTAATTAATGTTACAAGAATTGTTTTAATAAGTAACTAAAAGGCGTCAACGCGAACGGTGGGTTGTAGCGGTAGGAAACAATAAGCAGAGAAAGGTCTTTATTCGCGCGGGTCCGGAACGCAGGACAAACCAGGCAGATGGAAAGCCCTATAGCGTGGGCCTCAGTCTAGGTTTCGCCGTGTTTTGTAGCGGCTATATAGTTGCAATAAAGCGACGGCAAAGTCGTCATCAACGGTATAGAAATAGCATTCCGGCACGTCCAGTATTTTAGCGAACGCGCAGCAAGTTTCGAAATTTGGACGGTATACACCGTTTTCATACTGACTGATTCTGGAACGTGCGGTGGACTCGTCAATACCCGCCATGACCGCCAGTTTCTCCTGAGTCAGCTTAGCCCGATGCCGGGCTTCTTTCAGGCGTTTAGAAATCATCTCAATACATTATTAAAGTTTACTTGTTATTCTGTTTAGCATCACTTACCATCATAGTTGTTTAGAGTTACTAAACATATATACAAGAACAGTACAAACACCAGGGTTAGGGCCGGTCATTGCCGGCCCGATTTTGTCGTACCCGTAACATCTTAATTACGCGGGTAAAATCGCCGGAAATGCGTTTTTGACGTCATATTTTGATAGGTTTCCGGCACGTTAACCACCGTTCGTGACATGGTGATTTACATCGCCGGGTGCTTCATTTCTACAGGCTTCCATTAAAAGGCAGATTTTACCCTTTCGTACAGCTTAAAATTCGTTCGAACCTTCCATAATCAATACCAAAAAAAAAGCACAAAAACACTCCTTACATCGACATTTTTGTCATTCCGTTCTGGCTATGCGCAACGCTTGCACGGCAGGCCACAAACTGGAAGGCCAAGCGCGTTGCCTCCCCCACTGTCCATAAATTCAAAACGATGTTTTATTAAATTTTAAAATAAATTCATTTTTTTGAAATGCATGATGCGGATCACGGTCAGTACCCTACTTAATTCGTTAGGATTGCCGCTCTTTGGCTAGGGAACGACGTCGTTACGTCCTTTGTTTTCCCTAGCGATAATCTTTTCCGAATAAGGACTTATGATGAAAAAAATATTGGGTGCGGCGCTTTTTTCACTGCTGCTTAGCGGCACGTGTTTTGCCCAAAGCGCTGACACCACGGCGGTCACCAAAGCCGTGGAAACCATGCGTCAAGCCATGCTTAGCGCCAAAAAAGCCGATTTGCAAAAAGTAGGCGCCCCCACGCTTACCTATGGCCACTCGAGCGGTAAAATTCAGAATAATGCCGAATTCGTTGATGCCATCGTCACGGGGCAATCAAAATTCGTCACCCTGGATCTGAAGGATCAAACGATACAGGTGGATGGTGATGTCGCTATTGTCAGGCATATATTGCAGGCTAAAACCAATGACGGCGGCAAGCCGGGCGAAGTCAAAATCGGCGTAATGCAGGTTTGGCAGAAAAATACCGCCGGCGTCTGGAAACTACTGGCTCGCCAGGCCTATTCATTGCCTAAATAGACCCTAAACAAAGCGGCGCTCTGGCTGAGCACCGCTTTGCCTTATTTGTCACGATGCTGAACTGCGCTCTCTCCACGCACGCTATCAATACAAGCAGAGACCGGTGCAAAGGAGCCATTTTCAGAACGTGGGTCAATGACGAAGATTAGTGTAACAATTTGTCAACAAAACTGACAATCAACGGCCCGCCGCAGCGGTTGAGTGATGAATTTTCTAGTTAAATATCAATAAATTAATTCTTCCCCTCCCGGGCAACCGCCCATATGCCCTTTGCATCGCGCATTATCGGCCGGTCTAACCTAACTCTTAGGTCACAATCCTGTAATAATTTCTCGCGCAGTCCACAATAAATTGCTATAAATTAGCCCATTGAGCGTGTTAACCGGCGTGGCCGACACACTGATAGCCTGAAACATGGCGGGTATTTTTTTGTTTGTTGAAGGAGGTAGGATACCTATGGAAACCCTGTCTATAGGTTTATTTTTAGCCTCTGTTATTATTTATTCAGCCAAAGCTAAAAATAATAAATATTTTTTTATATTGGTACTGTTTTTTTTAGGCGTTTATATTTTGCTTAATTTAATTAGGGTGGCCAGTAATTATTTTACCGGTGCCGGCATCAATGATTCTGTATTATATACCGTCACCAGCAGTTTAACCGGAGCCGGCTTGGGTAAGTATATTATGCCGTTTGCCGGTTTTTTGCTGACGTCGGTTTTGGTATTCGCCCTGATGTCATGGCTGCTGCTGGCCAAAAAATCCGGCCGCGGACGTACCTCGTACGGCCTGATGGCGTTAATTATGGCGATTGCTGCGGTCATTACCACGCCGGCCAGCGCAGAAATTGCTGGTTTGGTTAAATCCCAGCTGGCAAGCGGCAATACGGATTTTAATCGTTACTACAAGAGTCCAAATAAAAAAATAGAGGGAAAAAGGCCTAATTTAATCTATATCTACGCCGAAAGTCTTGAACGGACCTATTTTGATCAGGACAATTTTTCGGGTTTGACCACCGAACTCAATGGCCAGAAAGAAAATTCAATTGATTTTAGTAATACTATTCAATTACCCGGCACTGGATATACTATTGCCGGAATGGTGGCGTCGCAATGCGGCATTCCTTTATTTGCGCCTTTTGACGGCAACGCCTCAAGCTCGGTCTCTACCTTTTATCCACAGAATACCTGTCTCGGCGATATCCTGCATGACTCCGGCTATGCCACGTATTTTTATCAGGGCGCCGATCTGGCCTTTGCGGGCAAAGGGCTGTTTCTCAAGTCCCATGGTTTTGAACATTTGTATGGGTTGAATGAACTAAAGGACTTGGTCAAGGATCCCGACTATCGGAACGAATGGGGCTGGTATGACGATACCCTGCTTGATTTGGTTTATGATAAATTCATTGAACTTTCGCAAAACAACCAGCGTTTTGCTTTATTTGCGCTTACCGTCGATACACACCATCCCGACGGGTATATTTCTCAATCGTGCATAAACCGTTCCTACCGTTACGACAACGAGGAAAATAGCTCGTTAAGCGCCGTCGCCTGCAGCCAAGAACACATTGCAAAACTTATCCAGAAGATCAGGCAATCCGCGTATTTTAAAAACACGGTTATCGTCGTGTCGTCCGATCATCTGGCAATGAATAATACGGCCTACGACATCCTGAACAAGCTGGACCGTAAAGACCTTTTTTTTGTCATTCGCGGCGACGGCCAGGATCGGCAGGTCAATGATGTCAAACGCAGCACCCTGGATAATGGCGCCACCGTACTGGATGTGCTGGGCGGCGATAACGTCCTCGGTCTAGGCCGCAGCAGCTTGTCCAACACCTCGCTATCCACCTCTTTGTCAAATATCGACGAGAAGATTACATCCTGGATACCGGACGTGATCAGACAATGGAATTTCCCGACCAAAATAAAAAAATACCAAATCGATGTTAATGATAAGACCATCGGATTTTCAGGGGTAAAGTTCAAGATTCCACTGATCCTGAAAATTGATCGCAATGCTATCCAGCCGATGTTTGATGTCTATTTATCCGTGCCGTTGAAGCAGCAGTTGGCCAAGCTGAATGCCAAGGATAAATTCTTATGGATTGACGACTGCAATAAAATGGCTGATGTGTGGGATGCTTCGCTCAGTCAGGTCACCAGCTACTGCGTTGCCATTGGTAATCTCAGTACACAACCGCAAATTGTAAAAATAGACAGTGACGTGTATCGCGGCAAGGTATCGTTTAAAAAAATGCCGCAAGGCGATGAGGCGCAGTTTGAACAGACCGTCGGCAGGCTGAATTTCACCGAGCCCACCACCAATTAACCTCCGGCGAGCGGTTATCATTATCGGGCGGTCAATGATGCCTTGCACCTGTCCAGGCGCCGGGTCGCGCGATGTCCGATTCCATTAGGGATCGGCGGCGCGGCATGGCGTTTAGCCTTGATTTAGGTCATAAGTTATTCTTATGCTTAGCCGTGATAACCATATGCTTTTTTAGACGTAGTTAATTATCGTTGCCTATGTAATATTCCCCTGCATAAAGCTGACTTCAATGGATAACTCGTTGAAGCAGCTAACTAATCACATAATTGATTCAAGGGAAAATATATGAAAGCATTGAATAATAAGCGCCGCTCTGTTTTATCCGTGCTGACGCTACTGGCGCTGACCGGCTTTGCCACGGCGACGGTCCATGCCGATCAGTTGGCCGATATTAAACAGGCGGGCGTTGTCCGCGTTGCCACTTTTGATTCAAACCCGCCGTTTGGTTCAGTTGACGCGAAAACCCATAATATCGTCGGTTATGATGTGGATTTTGCCAAGGCATTGGCCTCCGCCCTGGGCGTGAAATTAGAACTGGTGCCGACGAATCCGGCGAACCGTATTCCACTACTTCAATCCGGTAAAGCTGATCTTATCGTGGCGGATATTACCATCACGCCGGAACGAGCCCAGGTCATCGATTTCTCGGTGCCGTATTTCGTGACGGGGCAACAGTTCCTGGTACCGGCCAAATCCCCCGACAAACTAGCCGATTATGCCCATGCCCGCATCGG
>JAATGH010000045.1 GCA_015654745.1 Enterobacterales bacterium | reverse complement strand
GATACTCCAGCGGCAGCGTCGGTCCTTTGGCTAAGGTTGCATACAAAATCATGGCATTAGGTTTGGCAATCAGCATGCCGGTGGGGTTGCCTGCCCGATCGCGCTGGATTTCCCCGCCGGGCGGGTTGGGCGTCTCTTTGGTATAACCCACGGCGCGTAACGCGGCCCGGTTAAGCAGCGCGCGATCGTAAAGATGCAGGACAAACACCGGTGTATCGGGCGCCGCGGCATTGAGTTCATCAAGGCTAGGCATACGACGTTCGGCGAACTGGAACTCCGTCCATCCACCCACCACCCTGACCCATTGCGGATGCGGCGTGCGATCGGCCTGCTGTTTCAACATGGCCAGGGCATCGGCCAACGAGGGCACGCCTTCCCATCGTAATTCAAGATTGTAGTTTAGGCCGCCCCTGATCAGATGCAGGTGCGAGTCGTTCAGGCCGGGGATGACGGTCCGCCCAGCCAAATCAACGATTTTTGTCTGTTCCTGTCTGTGGCTCATGACATCGTCCGCGTCGCCTACGGCTAAAAACCTGCCGTTGCCAATGGCGACCGCGTTTGCCACGGGATTTTGTCGATCCAGGGTATGAATCTTGCCATTGATCAGAATGAGCTCTGCTTTTGATTCAGCCATTAGTGTTGCCTTATCGGGCGAAACCATAAAACCTCCTGGCGCATGGGGGAGTCTTTCCGCAGTGCCGGCGCCACGGCGCGGGCCGACCCGCAGAGCACTCATGGAAAACCCTGCCATAAGGCCGGGCATGGGATAGTGCTGACGTTTTGATTATGGGCAGCTCGCCGGAACGGCGTCTAGTTATACCAAGAGATAATGGTTTAGCCTGAGGCGAGCTTCTACCATGCAATGAGCAATCGAAGGGCGGCATGTCACAGCCTAAAAGCGTGATTTGCCGGGCGGTTGTTTTAATCAACCTAACGTTCTCACCTGCAATGGATATGATTATGATTGATTCGAAACTAGACGTATTAACCCCGACCAACTGTCAAATGATTTTCATTGATCAGCAGCCGCAAATGGCATTTGGCGTGCAGTCAATAGATCGCCAGGTATTAAAAAACAATGTGGTGGCGCTGGCGAAAGCAGCGAAGGTATTCGGTATTCCCACTTTGATTACCACGGTGGAAACCGCCAGCTTTTCCGGCCCCACTTATCCAGAACTATTAGATGTTTTTCCTACGCACGACATCCTTGAGCGTTCATCCATGAATTCCTGGGACGATCAAAAAGTGCGTGATGGCCTGGCGGCGGCGGGCAGGAAAAAAGTCGTGGTGTCGGGGCTATGGACCGAGGTGTGCAACAACAGTTTTTCCCTATGCGCCATGGCCGAAGGTCAATATGAAATTTATATGGTGGCCGACGCGTCGGGCGGCACGTCCAAGGAAGCGCATGACTACGCCATGCAACGCATGATCCAGGCCGGGGTAATTCCGGTTACGTGGCAGCAGGTTATGCTGGAATGGCAACGGGACTGGGCGCGCAAAGAGACCTACGATGCCGTGATGTCCATCGTGAGACAGCATTCCGGCGCTTATGGAATGGGCGTCGATTACGCCTATACCATGGTGCATAAGGCCGCGCAGCGTACGCAAAGCGAACACCGCACCCTGCCGCCGGTGCCCGCCAAGTAGATTGGCGCTTGCGAACCGCCATTTTCCGTACTGGGCGCATTTTACCCTTGGAGTCCTTATGAATGCGTATGTAATCTCAATGGGGCTGGGTGTGTTGATCGGTCTGCTCTACGGGATACTCGACGTGCGCTCCCCGGCGCCACCCGCCGTGGCGCTGGTGGGGTTGTTGGGCATGCTGATGGGCGAAAGGCTTTCGGCGCTGGTAGTCAGCCAGTGGCTTTAACGTGGAATTTACCGCCGGGAGGTCAGATGAAAGCATTCGCCGTGTCCTTGATGATTGGTGTGCTGGCCGGCATCATTTATGGCCTATTACAGTTCAGATCGCCTGCGCCACCGGTGATGGCATTGCTGGGACTACTGGGCATGCTGGTGGGCGAACAGGTAGTGCCTGTGTGCCGTCGGGTATTAAGCCGTCAGCCCTTATCCATGAAGTGGTTCCGTACCGAGTGCGTCCCCAAGATCAGCGGTACGCCGCCGGCGAAAGAAGGCGCGACGCCGTCGGATATGCCGCCGCGTTAAGCCACCGTCGGCAGTGCGTCTCCGTGTTTTATGGGTAGGGGTGTGGGCCAATATGTCGGTGCAACGGCTGATTTCAGTAATTGACGACGATCATGCCGTGCGCAACGGGTTGAGCAATTTGCTGCGTTCCGCCGGCTATGAGGCGATAGACTTTGCCTCGGCGGAAGATTTTCTGAAATATTATGCCGTTCATGGCGTCGATTGCGTCATTCTCGATGTTAGACTTAAAGGCATAAGCGGGTTGGAGTTATTGGCGCGGCTGGTCAAGTCTCGTTCGGCGCCGCCGGTCATCGTGATCTCAGGCCATGGCGGCGAGCAAATGTGCGCCAGTGCGCTGGACACCGGCGCACTGGCGTTCTTGCGTAAACCCATTGACGTGGATACCTTATTGGAGTGTATCCGGCTCATTGTCACTAAGAGTGGGGGACGTCATGAATCATGAGCTGTCGTTAGCCGCTTCCGGTCGCATCAACGATGCCATCGCGCACCTGGGCGCCGCGCCGAACGACTACCAGATCGAGCCGCTAGCCAGGGATGATATTCTCGTCTTGGCCCGATACCGTCATCCTGATAACGCCGATGCGTTATTGGTCGCGTCGGCCATCGCGCCGGAGGTCGAGATCCAGGCCGGTATCCAGATGGAACATGAATTCGCCCTGCGCGCTCATCTGTGCGGCCACTGGGCGGTGGCGCCGGTCGCCCTTACCCGTATCCAGGGGCGGCAAGTATTGGTATACGATTCTTTTGATTTCTCTTTTCCTCAGCCACCGCATCGGCCGCCGCCGGGAGATATCCTGAGTTTTTTAACCCTGGCGCTAAGTATTTGTGCGGCGCTAAAGCGCATGCACGACCAGGGATTATTTCACGGCAATCTTAAGCCGACCTCCCTTTTTATCCAACCGGACGGGGGGTGCAAATTAGGTGGCTTTGGTCTGGCTGGCTATCAGTCTGCGGCACGCCGTTGCGCTAATGTCTCGGTAAACGGCGCCACGCCGGCCTATATGTCCCCGGAACATACGGGGCGGACACCACACGGCGTCGATCTGCGTAGCGATCTTTATAGCCTGGGGGTGGTGTTCTATGAGCTGCTGACCGGACATCTGCCGTTCGCCATCGATGCCGGCGGCGGCTTACCGGAATGGATACATCAACATATTGCCTGCGCTCCGCGCCGAGCCAATCTGGAACGGCCGGAGATTCCCGACATGTTGTCCCGCATCCTCCTCAAGTTAATGGCGAAATCTCAGCAAGAGCGTTATCAAACCGTGGCGGGCGTCGACGCGGATTTAAAACGCTGCTTGGCATCCTGGGGTAAACGCCATCGCGTTGCAGATTTCGTGCCTGGGTTGCGCGATACGCCGCCAAACCTGGCGTTTTCCCGGGAATTGTCCACCGGCGCGGCTGATATAGGGCGCATACTTGCCGTGTTTGAGGAAGTTCAAGCCGGGAATGTTCCCGCCCTGGTAACCATCGGCGGGCCGCCGGGGATCGGCAAATCGACCCTGCTTGCCGCCGCTTTAGCCGCCCTACAACGCAAACGCGCTTGCTTCGCCGTCGGCAAAATAGATCCCTATCGGCGGGAACTGCCCTTTGCCGCGCTGTCGGAGGCGTTTCGTTCATTAATATTACACGTGCTGGGGTTACCGGAAACGCAGGTCAATGAATGGCGTCGCCGTATCGCCTCATCCTTAGCCGCTTACGCGGGGTTGGCCATCAACCTGGTACCGGAGTTGGCGCTGCTAATGGATAAAAAAAATCCCTTTTTCGATATTCCCGCCGTGGACGCGGAGGCTCGGTTCAACCAATCGATTTTGCATCTGGTCAACGTGTTCGCCACACCCGATCGCCCGTTGGTGCTGTTTATCGATGATGCGCATTGGGTAGACCCCGCCAGTATGCGGTTGTTAACCTATCTGATGAGCCACGCGGCCGGACTGCCTTTGTTGATGGTGATAGCGTATCGCGAACCCCGTTTTTCATCTGATGGTCCGTTTGGCTCTTCACTGGCGATACTCAAAAACGGGTCGGCGCGGGTGGCTAATATCATTCCCGCGCCGTTGGATCGGCAAACCCTGCGACAGTGGTTGGCTCAGGCATTTGGTTCCCGGCCGGCCATGATGGGCCGGCTCGCGGATGCCATCCATCGGCATTCCGGCGGAAACCCTGGCTTGGTGCGACAAATCATCCAGCGGATCGTCGCCAACGGACTATTGACGCGCGGCAAAAGAAAGGGCCAATGGCACTATCATCTTCATGCCATTGAGCAAGTGATGGCGTCAGTGTCGCTGGCAGGTCGCGATCTGGCCGTAGCGGATAGGCGGGCGGGAAGCGTTCAACCCATGGGCGGTAATCGGCTGGTGAAAGCTCACAAGGCGACAACCAGGCTTGATGAAATCAGGGATCTGGAAAGCGTCATTCGGGCTGCGAGGGCATTATCCGAGGAGATCAACCTTGATCGCCTCATCCATACGTTAATGATGATGACGCTTGAGCACGCCGGAGCCCAGCGTGGTTTATTGATTCGCCTGGTGGATCACGCGCCGGTTATCGAAGCGAGCGCCGACACGACGCCCACCGGTGTCGTCGTCCGATTGATGAATGCGTCGCCGACCGAAAGCGATCTGCCGTTATCGGTACTTACCGCGGTGATGCGCACAGGCCAGGGAATACGTCTTGGTACGCCGGGTGAGTTCAATCCCTTTAGCAAAGATGCCTATCTGATCGCCTCCGGTGCGGCGGCGATGTGTATGCCGATGTTTAAACAGTCCAGACTGGTGGGGGTGCTCTATCTGGAAAACCGATTAATGCCGGATGCGTTTACCGCCGAACATTCACGGGTGATTGGCCTACTGGTGGCCCAGGCTGCCGTCTCGCTCGAAACGGCCACCCTGTATGCCGAACTGGTAGAAGAAAACCTGCAACGGCGTCGGGTGGAGAAAGAGCTAAGGGCCAGTCAAGCCTCGCTGATGTTGGGAGAGAAAATCAGCCATACCGGCAGTTGGCGTTGGGAATTAGCCCACAAAAAAATAGAAATTTCAGCTGAATACGCCCGGATAGTCGGGCTGGGCTCAAGTGCGATGGTCATACCGGTTGATGACTACCTTCATTTTATTCATCCAGACGATCGCCAGCGCGTGACGTCCATTATTGACGAAGCCGTGCGTTATGGCAGACCTCTGCACGCCGAGTATCGTATCGTCAGGACGGACGCCACCTTCCGTTATGTTTCAGAAGTGGGGGAGCCGGTCTTTTCCGCTGAGGGGATCGCGGAATATTTTGGTACCGTTACCGACATTACCGCAAGAAAGGAGGCGGAAGACGCGGTGAAGGCCGCCCAGGCCGATCTGGCGCGGGTAACGCGGGCGACCACCATTGGACAGCTTACCGCCTCCATTGCCCATGAAATCAACCAGCCGTTGATGTCGATTGTTTCAAATGCCGGCGCCAGTCTGCGTTGGTTAAATCGCGATGCGCCACAGTGGGATAATGTACGGTTGGGGCTGGAGGATATCGTTGCCGAAGGCCGGCGGGCGGGGAAAATTATCCATAGCCTGCAGGCGCTGACCCGCAATGACGCCCCCACGTTCCGCCGTATCGATTTACACCATATCACCCACCATATCATCATGTTATCGCGCAGTGAATTGGAACGGCGCGGGATCGTAGTGGAGTACCGTCTCGATGCGCGGGAACCGCGGGTGCATGGCGATAGTGTGCAAATCCAACAGGTATTGCTGAATCTGGTGATCAATGCCATGGACGCTATGGCCGAGGTGGGGCAACGCCCGCGGGTGCTCACGCTGACCTCGAACAATCCCGAGCCGGATACCGTCGTCCTCGGCGTCTGGGATACGGGAATCGGCATTTTACCGACGCTGATCGGCCAGCTGTTTGAACCGTTTTACACCACCAAGCCGCAGGGCATGGGGATGGGACTGGCCATCAGCCATACTATTATAGAGAGCCATCGGGGTAAAATCGCGGCGGCGCGGAGAGAACCTTGTGGCAGCCATTTTTGCTTTTCATTGCCGACATTTCCTGAGCAGGCGCCCTGATAAAGCGGTGACCGACGTGCTTTACCGGTAGATGTCTTAACACATGTGGATATTATTACCCTGATTACCTGGGATATCCGCCAACCGAAGGGATGGACTGCTTATGGAAACAATCAACGCCAATCGCATGTCGCTGACGGCAGACGCGGCACGCCTGTTTGTCAGCCGCCAGTTTGAGCGGTTCCCAAGGGAATCCGCGCCGATTATCGCTATTCCGCCTGGGGATGTTTATGCCATTATCGTCCAATTAAGAGATTTTCCCTCCCATAAGCTCTGGCGCGATGGGCGACTGCTTCATGCCGGCGGCCATGTTGAGCAAGCCGTGGCCATTACGCATTTGGCGTATGAATGGCGCTGCCAACATCTTAGCGCCTTCGATAACGTGCGTTTTTTAATCACTCGTCAGGCGTTAGACGAATTTACCTACGAGAGCGGGCAAAAACGTATCGATCACTTTGATTGCGCGCCTGGCGCCACCGACCGGGTCATTTACCATTTGGCACAGGCATTGGCTGGCTTAATGGAACAAGGGGGGGAACCGCAGAGTTTTCTTCTGGAACATATATCCTTGGGTCTGTATGCCCACATTATCGCCGCTTATGGCCGGGCGCCGAGGGAGTTGCCGCGACGGACGGGACGGCTGGCACCCTGGCAGGAGCGGCGCGCCAAGGAATTTATGTTGATGAATCTGTCCAGTGGGGTCTCGCTGCTGCAGATTGCCCAGGAATGTGGGTTATCGCGGGCCCATTTTGCGCGTTATTTCAAAAATACCACCGGTATGTCCGCCTATGCCTGGCTGCAAAATGAACGCGTCAATCGGGCTAAGGAGCTGCTGTTGCGCCACGAACTGACCTTGACGCAAATCGCGCTGGGATGCGGTTTTACCGATCAAAGCCATTTTTCCAGGGTGTTTAAGGCGCTCATCCGCATCCCGCCCGGTCATTGGCAGCGGCTACGCGCCATGGAGACATCACATGGCGCTTGATACCCGGCGCCGGGCCGGCAGGCTAGTCGGCGGCGGAGCCCGGCAGCGAACTCAGCAGTTGGCGCAGTGCGCCATGAGCGATAGCGACCTCGGTTGACTCCTGCAGCGCGGCGATATATTGACGAGAAAAGTCGGTTTGCTGGTCCGGTGCCGGGGTCAGCAAACTTTCGATAAGCGTGCGATATGCCGGAACCGCGTCGCGATCGATCTCCTCCTTGTCGTCCAGCCGTTCATCAAGTTCCACCAGGATTTCCGCGAGCAGCCTGATCCAGGAAAATTGCGGATGGGTGGCGACCAACTGCAGGTGATCAAAGGGGGTGCCCACCGATCCGAAACGTTGTGTTTCTAAATCAATCAGTGACTTATGAAGATTACGCAGCGCGGTGGAGAGTGCTTTGAGGCTACTGCGCCGCCCGTGATCGGACCCTACTATCGCTGTCATGTTTCGTTTCCTTTGCGCTGAAGATTTTCACTGCCGGAAGGACCCGGCCATCGGCGATTAACGGCTTTGCGATTTTACGATATGCAGCCGTTCCGCCGCCCTGACCAGATCCGCCAAAGAGCGGGTTTGCATTTTCTCCATAACCCGCCGTTTATGCACTTTAGCCGTAATTTCACTGACGCCCAAGGCCCTGGCGATTTGTTTGATAAGCAGGCCGCCGATCGCCAGCCCCAGGACTTCGCGCTCCCGTGGCGTCAGACTTTGATGGCGTTGTGTCAAATCAGATTGCTCGCTGGAAAAACGATGATTTTTTTCCGCTTTGAGCAATCCCTCACCAACGGCCCTTAGCAAATCGTCCGGTGCGACCGGCTTGGTCAGGAATTCATGGGCTCCGGCTTTCATGGCTCTTACCGACATGGGGATCGTGCCGAAACCCGTGATAAAGATAATCGGCAGCTGTTGACCCTTTTTTTCCAGGGCGTCGAGTACGTAAAACCCATCCCCCTTGGGCAGGTTCATATCCAGCACCAGGCAACAGGGCTGTGGGCTTAACGGTTGGATCAAAAACGCTTCCGCTGAGGCAAACTCGGCCACCGGATAGCCGGCGGACTGGAGCAGCCGGACCATGGCGTGTCTCACGGAATCATCATCGTCTATAACGTAAACCATATGATTCATGGATGTGACCTTTATTCGAACAATAAGGGTGATGCCGGCGTATTTTTACTTAGTGCCCTATAATCTCCGGTTGCCGGGTCGCAATCTTGTAAAATAGTACGATTTTTTAACGATTGACGTGACGGTTTCGTGAATTTTGCCGCGCCTAAACGGCGGGATGGACCCTCATCTTGCCCGGACGGCGGGATCGATCACCAGATTTTCGGTGTCATTGCCGGGCGGCGGGGTAGGTTGTCCAGGCGCAACCGTGGCCACAGTGTGGCGGGGACGTTGAATGCCATCAGTGCCCAGGCTAAGTGATGGTCCGCCGCGCGCGACGTGAATTGACCAGACACCACACCGGGAAAGGCAAGGTGACGACCAACAGCAACCAGAGCAGCGAATACACCGCCTCCACGCCCTCGTTTTGTAGATTGATATACAGTTTTACCGGAATGCCCTGGGGGAAATAAGAAAAAACCAGCACAATGCCAAATTCGCCGATAACCCGTACCCAGGCAATGGCCAGGCCGGTGGCCAGCCCAGGGCGTGCGAGCGGCAGCGTGAGCCGGATGAGGATTTGCCACGCGCTGGCGCCCAGCACTTTTCCGGCATCCTCCGCATCCGTTGGTACACCTTCAAACGCGGTGCGCGCCGACATGACAAAATAGGGCAAGGCGCCATACACCTGTGCCAGTACAAAGGCGCCGGCGTTGTTGGTCAACGACATGCCCAAACGGGCCAACAACCCGCCCAGCGCGCCATAAGGTCCATATACCGAGACCAACAAGATGCCCAACGCCAGCGGCGGCGTTAGCAATGGGATCAACACCATGATCTCCACCCAGTGGCGAAGTACGGAGGTGGTGCGCGCCAGCCATAGCGCCAGCGGGATGCCCAGCAGGACAATCAACGGTATTGATATCCCGCTTAACCCCAATGAAACGCCAACCGATCCCCAATCGCCATAAGCCAAATGGAAATCACGCCACGGGGTGGCGCCAATAAGCGTAATAAACGGCAGGGTCAGCAGCAGCAACGCGGGCAGCGCAAACCAGCGGCTGGACATCACCTTACCCGGTTATCTGCATGGGGTTAATGATAAAGCGCTCCGCCTTTAGGTTGTCCGTAGCCGTTTTGCGACAGCAGATCCTGTCCCGCCTTGCTTTGCATAAAGGCGATAAATTTGCGGCCCTGCAACGCTTCAGGGGCATTCTTCAACACCGCGGCGTAAAACACCAGCGGTTGGGTATGCAGGACGATTGATTTACCCGTGGCGTCTTTCACGCTAAAGCTGACCTGGTTATACCAATCCTTGGACATCGCCGGATTACTCAGGTTTATCTCATCCGGCAACGTAATATAGGGCAGCTTGGCGGAAATGGTGGCGCTTTCATAACCCGAAGCGGCGTCAACCTGGCCAGATTCCAACCGGGTCAGCAAACCGCCTTCGGCAAACACCTGTTTGGGGTTTTGCACGTCCCCTAGGACCTTATGCGCCAATCCCGGCTGGTGATAATATTTTTCCGCCAATTGCATGGTGAAAATAATATTCTGCCCCTGGGGATCGTTGACCGGATCGGTCCGGCCGAATACCAGTCCCGGCGATTGCAATACAGTCCACCAAGCATGGGTTTTGTCATCGGGCCGGGCATTCTTGGCCGCCGCGAAGGCCGGGGCGAAAGCGCTTTTCGGGTTATAGGTGATCACCATCCGGGTACTGGCCACCGGTACGGCGTCATCTATCAAACCGGCTTGTTTAAGAATATCCATGGGCCCCGGCGTGATTGAGACAAACACATCGGCGACAATTTTTTTCGACGCCAATAGGCGTGCCATACCATAGGCGCCCTGTCCCTGCCCCTGGTAGGTGAGATGCTGGTTTTGGGCAAACGTCGGGCCGAGATATTTATCCATCACCACCCCCATCGAGCCGGCATAGGTGACGCGGATATCGTCCGCCGCCCGCGCGCTTAAGGTGGAAAATGCCCCCAATGCGCATAACACCATTACGCCAATATATTTTCTGCTCATGATCCCCGCTACCGTTATATAAAAAATTACATAACAATATCGGCCAACTCATTCAAAGATCAAGCTATAAAATTTACCAAAGTATTAATGGCCGTCTTCGAATTTATGCAATGATGGTGAATAACCCGCCTGGTTATTAATAATGATAGCCGGCCTAGGTCATTGGTATGAAAATTGCTTCGATAACGTTATTTCCCAGACCAGCACTCGGCGTTCCCTGCCTCATGGCATAGGGTCCCGACAATTCAAATCACTCGGAGACGATTATGATCACCTCAGCCAGAAATCAGCTTACCGGTACCGTCAGCGCCATTAAAACCGGCGCGGTTAACGATGAAATCGATATCACCCTGCCTAGCGGCCATGCGCTGATCGCCACCGTAACCCACAGCAGTGTGCAATATCTGAATTTGCACCAGGGTGGCGAGGCTATCGCCTTTATTAAAGCCCCTTGGGTGATCCTGACGGCCGCCGATAGCGGATTACGCTTTTCGGCGCGCAACCAGTTTAACGGCACCATCAAAAGCATTGTCACCGGGGCGATAAATAGCGAAGTCGTGGTGGAGATCGATCCGACGCTGACCCTGGTCTCGGTCATCACGAATGAAAGCGTCACCGGTCTGGGACTCAAGCCCGGCGACGCCATCACCGCCCTGATCAAGGCATCAGGCATAGTGCTGGCGACCCGGGGCTAGGCTTCGGCTGCCTACCGCCATTGATTGCCAACGCCGCGCCCATGCCTTTTCTGCCTACGCCGGGGTTAACCGCACCTGGATATCCGCCGGCTGGCTATAATAGGGCGATGAGGTTACCGCGAGCGCAATGCCGGTGCCGGCGTATTCCTCGATATTGTCGATATTGATCCCGCCGGCGGCGGCCAGTCGGCAATGCGGCGCGTCGGAGCGGCCAAACGCCACCATCCTGCGCACCGCGTCAGGGCTGAATTTATCCAATTGGACCACATCCGGTCCGGCGATCATGGCGTCCATCGCCTCACGTTCATTATCCGCCTCCACCACAATAAGCCGATCCGGCGCCGCGCGCCGCAGCGTCAACACGTGCTGCCGCCAGTCACCGGGATCGGTACAGAAACGGCGGTGGTTGGCGAATAGCAGCACCGTATCCGCGGTGCCGCTGCGATGTACGATGCCACCACCATCGATCGCCGCGCCCAATGCCAGGGTCTTGGTCCCGGGGATGTTTTTTCGGGTGCAGGCGATTTGCATTTCCGGGTTGATTGATTGCGCCAAGGCGACCAGTCCATGAGTGGCTTGGGCGACCCCGCTGCACCATTCCAATAGATTCTGCGCCACCTTCCAGCCCTGATGCAGCCTTTCTGCCGAGCCATGGGCGGTTAATATGACCTCTTGTTCGCTTCCCTGCGTCCCATCGGCCCCGCTCTTGCGCACCCGCAGGTCGAGACGCTGTAGCACCCGGGCGGCGGCGTCCAGACCGCTTACGATGCCCGGCTGCCGCAGGCTAAAGGTCATTATGCCGGTACTCGCGCCGATCCCCAGCGCGCGGGTGGTTAAATCACCGTAGCGGATATCTTCCAGCAGTAACGAATCAATATCGGTTTCGGAAAGATAGAGCATGATAATGCCTTATGGTCTAACCAGGAGAGAACATCAATACCATATTTATGGATAAATCCAGTTTGATACCGATCAAGTCTTGGCGTTGGTTGGGTTAACGCCTTAATAAATACCCGCAGGAACTATTATTTTTTGTCAAAGTACATTTATGTACTAAATGGGCCGGTGCCCGAGAGGGGTAACGCCGGAGGAACCGCCTGCGCGCGACTGAAAACAGATAATAAGATTCCTAATAAATACAGAGAGTAATGATGAGTGTTAATCGCCGTGGTGGGGATTTACCGACGGATGGTAGTTAAATCTCGATCTTTGGCACGGGGATTGCTCTATTCATACTGTCTCAACGTAATATTTATTAGCCAATATTCATCATAGGAGTTATTCATTGTGACTCGAAAACTGGCCATTTATGGCAAAGGTGGAATCGGTAAGTCCACCACTACGCAAAATACGGCTGCCGCATTAGCGTTCTATCACAACCAGAAGGTTTTTATTCATGGTTGTGATCCCAAGGCGGACTCTACCCGCCTTATTCTTGGCGGTATGCATCAAGAAACGTTAATGGATGTTCTACGCGATCAGGGCGCGGAAAAAATAACTAATGATATGGTAGTGAAAACCGGCGTTTTCGGCATTAGCTGCGTAGAGTCAGGCGGGCCAGAGCCGGGTGTAGGCTGCGCTGGACGCGGAGTCATCACCGCCATCGATCTCATGGAGAATAATAAAGCCTATTCTGATGATTTGGATTTTATTTTCTTTGATGTGTTGGGTGACGTGGTTTGCGGTGGTTTCGCCATGCCGATTCGTGAAGGTAAAGCTCAGGAAGTTTATATTGTTGCCTCCGGTGAAATGATGGCTATTTATGCTGCCAATAATATCTGCAAAGGATTGGTTAAGTACGCTAAGCAAAGCGGTGTACGCCTGGGCGGTATTATTTGTAACAGCAGAAAAGTTGACGGCGAAAGGGAATTTGTCGAAGAGTTTACCTCGGCTATCGGTACGCAGTTACTGCACTTTGTCCCCCGGGATAATATAGTGCAAAAGGCCGAATTCAATAAAAAGACCGTCACTGAATATGATCCTGAATCCAACCAGGCCCATGAATATAGTGAACTGGGTCGAAAAATTATTGAGAATAAAAACTTTGTAATACCTAAGCCAATGACGATGGATGCCCTTGAAGCCATGGTCGTTAAATACGGTATGGCGGACTAATCACAGACGTACTGCGTCGCAGGCCGGATCGACTCCGGCATTTTCGGCCATTACCCATACATCGGGGGAGTTAACCATGCCACATCATGAGTTTGACGTTAGCAAATGTATTCCAGAACGAAAGCTGCATGCCGTCGTGAAAGGGGCAGAGGAGGATTTGACCTCGGTGCTGCCGTTGGGTTATTTGAATACCATACCGGGCACCCTTTCCGAGCGCGGCTGCGCCTATTGCGGGGCCAAGCACGTGATCGGCACGCCGATGAAGGATGTTATTCATATTAGCCATGGACCGGTGGGCTGTACCTACGATACTTGGCAAACCAAGCGCTATATTAGCGACAATGACAATTTTCAGTTGAAATATACCTTTGCCACCGATATGAAAGAAAAACATATCGTTTTTGGTGCCGAAGGGGTATTGAAGAAAAATATTATCGAGGCCTTTAAGGCCCAACCCACCATCAAGCGCATGACCATCTATCAAACCTGCGCTTCGGCGCTGATTGGTGATGATATCGCCGCAGTGGCCCAAGACGTTATGGACGAAATGCCCGATGTGGATATTTTTGTCTGTAACTCCCCGGGTTTTGCCGGTCCAAGCCAGTCCGGTGGGCATCATAAGATCAATATCGCCTGGATTAATCAAAAGGTCGGCACCGTCGAACCTAAGATCACCAGCAAGTATGTGATCAATTATGTTGGCGAATATAACATCCAGGGCGATCAGGAAGTCATGTGCGATTATTTCAAGCGCATGGGCATCCAGGTTCTGTCCACCTTTACCGGTAACGGATCTTATGATGATTTGCGTGGTATGCATAAAGCCCAGCTCAATGTGCTGGAATGCGCGCGTTCGGCAGAATACATCTGCAATGAGCTGCGGGTCCGTTATGGCATACCCCGTCTGGATATCGATGGTTTCGGTTTTGGCCCCTTGTCTGATTCCTTGCGCAAGATCGGCCTGTTTTTCGGCATCGAAGATCGGGCGCAGGCCATCATTGATGAAGAAACTGCCCGTTGGAAACCGGAGCTCGACTGGTATATGGCGCGCCTGAAAGGCAAAAAAGTCTGCTTATGGCCGGGCGGTTCCAAATTATGGCACTGGGCTCATGTCATCCATGCGGAAATGGGTGTGGAAGTCGTATCGGTGTATACCAAATTCGGCCATCAAGGCGATATGGAAAAGGGCATTGCCCGCTGTGAAGCCGGCGCCATGGCCATAGATGATCCTAATGAGCTGGAAACGTTGGAAGCGATGTACCAACTCAAACCGGACGTCATTTTTACCGGTAAACGCCCGGGCGAAGTGGCCAAAAAAATCCGCGTGCCTTATCTGAATGCCCACGCCTACCATAATGGCCCGTATAAAGGTTATGAAGGCTGGGTGCGGTTTGCGCGCGATATTTATAACGCCATCTATTCACCTATCCATCAACTGGCGCTGCTGGATATCAGCCAGGACGTCATTCCCACCGACCGCGGTTTTGCTACGCAAAAAATGCTCTCCGGCGCGGCGCTGGATGAGGAAACCTTATCGTCCACCACGCTTCGGCAATACACCGGTGGGTTTGATAGCGTGACCAAACTACGTGAACGGGTCTATCCCGCGTTCGACAAACCGACCGAGCCCGCCGGGGAATAGGAGCACATCATGGAAAATGCCATTGACCAGCGGATCGAACCGCTAGTGGATTACATTATGAAAAATTGCCTCTGGCAGTTCCATTCCCGGGTGTGGGATCGGGAAAAACAGAACGAGGGCATATTAAGCATTACCGAGCAGCTGTTATGTGGGGAACCGGTAGATTTGTCGACGCCGGCCGCCCGCTGCTACTGGGCCGACGCCGTGGTGCTGGTGGAGGCTTATCAGGCTAATTTTCCCTGGGTATCCACGCTGGCCAAGGCAGAGGTCAAGCCGTTGATTACCGCACTGCATGAGCGTTTGAATTATCTGACGATTACCGGTTCGTTGAATGCGGAATTAACCGATCAACGCTATTAGAGGGCAAGATCATGTCATGTGAATTAAAAGTCAAAGAACGTTCCGGTGTGATTAACCCGATATTCACCTGCCAGCCGGCGGGGGCGCGGTATGTCAGTATCGGTATCACGGATTGTATAGGCATCGTCCACGGTGGCCAAGGCTGCGTGATGTTTGTCCGTTTGCTGATTTCCCAGCATTTAAAGGAGAGCTTTGAGATCGCATCCTCCTCGGTGCATGAGGACGGCGCGGTATTCGGCGCCCTTGATCGGGTGGAGCAGGCGGTTGACGTGCTGCTGATGCGTTATCCCCATGTCAAGGTGGTGCCGATCATTACCACCTGTTCTACCGAAGTCATTGGCGACGACGTGGACGGGGTAGTCAGGAAGCTCAATGAAGAGCTGCTGCCGGTGAAGTTTCCCGGTCGCGAAGTGCATTTGATCCCTATCCATACCCCTAGCTTCGTCGGCAGTATGGTGAGCGGTTACGATGTGGCGGTACGGGATTTCGTAAAATATTTTGCTAAAAAAACCGAACCTAACGGCAAGTTAAATGTGGTCACCGGCTGGGTCAATCCGGGTGATGTGACGGCGCTTAAACATTTGCTGGCGGAGATGCAAATCGATGCCACCGTGCTGTTCGAAATTGAAAACTTTGATTCCCCGGTGATGCCCAGCGGCAATACGGTCTCCCATGGCAATACCACTATCGAGGATTTGGCGGGCACGGCCAACGCGTTGGGAACTATCGCCCTTAATCGCTATGAAGGGCGTAAGGCGGCGGATTATCTGGCGGAAACCTTCGACATCCCAACCATTATCGGACCGACGCCTATCGGTATCCGAAATACCGATACCTTTTTGCAAAATCTTCGTCAGCTTACCGGCAAACCCATTCCCGAGTCGCTGGTGCGTGAACGCGGTATCGCCATTGATGCCCTGACCGATCTGGTACATATGTTCCTGGCCGATAAACGGGTGGCCATTTATGGCAACCCCGATCTGGTGATCGGCCTGGCGGAATTTTGTCTCGACCTGGAGATGAAACCGGTACTGCTGCTGCTGGGCGACGATAATGCGTTTTACGACAAAGATCCGCGGATAATCGCCTTGCAAGAACAAGTCGACGGTGAAATGGAAATTATCACCAATGCGGATTTATGGGAGTTGGAAGATCGTATCACCAATAAAGGGCTGAAGCTTGACCTGATTCTCGGCCATTCCAAGGGACGCTTTACCGCCATCGATAACCAAATACCCATGGTTAGGGTTGGTTTTCCCACCTACGACCGGGCCGGATCCTATCGTCACCCGGTGCTGGGGTATGCCGGCGCCATTTGGCTGGCGGAGCAGATTGCCAACGCGTTATTTACCGATATGGAATATAAGAAAAATAAGGAATGGATTCTTAACGTTTGGTGAAAACGCACGGCGCGCCTCATGGCGGGCCGCCTTGGTTCAGGGTACCGTTATCGGATTGCGGCGTTGCGCATCCGATAACCTGCCCAGCTAGGAGAGATCCGATGTCGAAAACGCTGTTCGAAACCGATAGGCAAAAGTTTGTCCGCCTGTCGGTGGATGCACGGGCTTACCATCGCCGCGCGGAGCTGTTCGCCGAACAGGAGCAATCCCCGGGCCTGGTGTTTAACGTGGCGTCCATTGCCGTTGAGTCCTACCTGATAGCGCTATGCGCCTGGTACGGGAGTATGCCCTTTAACCATAACTACACCAGCCTAATGGATACGGCGGAGGAGGTCATGCAATTCGATCCCGTCTTAAGCCATGATATCAGGGCGCTAGATGAGATTTTCGGTATCTGCTCGCTGGACGATTATCATCATGGGACCCCCATGGCACAGGATGCGGTCGGCATTGTTGCCATCTGTCGGTCTCTGTCAACGATACTCACCGGGCTGGAAAGCCAACACATACCTTTTACATAATCAGAGGCCATTATGCATCCGATGACAGCGCAACCCGTGCCGTCCCACCCCCATGGCGCGATGCGTCGGGACGAACGCGAGATAACCGATAAGGCGGAAATCGACGAAATCTTGCGGGCCGCCAAGGTGATGTATCTTGCCCTGGCCGATGGGGATATGCCGTTTGTCGTGCCGGTATTTTATGCCTGGGACGGTGCCGCGCTCTATTTTCATTCGGCCAAGGCCGGTACCAAAATCGACATCATTAAAAAGAATCCTAAGGTCTGTTTCGCCATTTCAACCGAACAGGGCGTGGTGGAAAGCGATATTATTTGCAATTTTGAAGCAAAACATCGGACGGTAATCGGTTTCGGCCAAGCGCTGTTTATTGAAGCGGAACCTGAAAAGATTGCGGCACTTGATCTGATCGTGGCGCGCTTTAGTGATAAAGCCTGGCAATATCCCGCGGAAAACCTGCGCGCTACCCGGGTGCTGCGCATCGATGTTACCGACATCAAGGGTAAGAAACATGGCTTTTAACCCGATTTGCCGTCGCCCCTTGCCCACGGCGGCGGGGAGCGGTTACTGGAGATAACCATGAAAATAGCGGTATTGATGGATAACGATGGCCACACCACCTCGTTATATCAGCCAGGCACTGTCAGAGTATTTGAATCCGGGCCGGCGGGGTGGCTACCGGTGCGGGATATCCCCTTTAGTCTGGAAGGACTGGTGGCGTTAGACGACATCCGGCCCCGTACGCTTGACATGTTGCGTTCGCTGGCCGGATGCCGTCATTTTGTGGCGTCGTCCATAACCGGTGCGGCGCGGTCCTTTTTTGACGGTATGGGGATCGTGATGTGGCGGCTGGCAGGCGAACCGGCGGGCTTTTTGTCACAGATACAGCGGCGGGTTGAGGAACAGGCCGGGCGGGAATTGGCGTTAAGCGCGCCCGAACGCTTTATCTTGCCAGGAACCCAGACGGGGCACTATCAACTCAACCTGATCGACGCGTTGAAAAGCGACAATGGACTAACTTCTAAACAGGTGCTGTTGCCGTTCCTGCGCGACCGGGATTTTGAGCAAATAGACATCGTTTGCGATCATCTGCCAAAATGGTTTAAGCGCGAACTGCTGCCGTTAAGATTACTGCTACGGGTCGCCGATCTCCCTGATGGTCGTTGCCACGCGTTTATCCGCGCGATGCCGAGCGAAGGGTAATAGAGTCTGTTGAAATCTACTGGGCAGCTAGCGTATCGACGTACTAAACCCCACAGCATAACCCGCCAATTGTGATATTCAGGACAAATAAGCCGCTCTGCGTTCAGCCCCTCCCCCGGGAGGAATGCAATGGCAAATCATATCGTTATATAAAATATTATATAACGATATGATTTGCGGATTTATGGCCTCCTATTTGCAGCATCTTCCGTTCTGGTCTGTATTGTGATTCTCGGTGCTAAATCGTTAAGGAGTGGGCATGAAGCTGGCAATGAATCCATTGGTTGAGCCCGTTGCGGGCCGCCCTACGTTGACCGGGGCGTTATCCTTTACCTGTCAGCTGGGAGAATGCCGTTCGGAATTACTGCCGTTGCTGTCGGAGGTGAGCAAGGTGGTATGTGCCGGCGGCTCATTATCCCAGACATTGAAGCTGGTGTTGGAATTGATGCAAAAACACCTGCAGGTCACTCGGGCAATGATCTCGCTGTATGATGCCAGCTGCGATCAAATTTTCATTCACGAAAGCTTTGGTTTATCAAAAGAAGAGATTGAAAAGGGTGTTTATTATCCTGGCGAGGGCATTACCGGCAAGGTGGTAGAGACGCGCCAGCCTATTATTGTGCCGTTAATCGCCGATGAGCCTCTATTTCTTAATCGTACCGGTAGCTGGGATAAAACGCAGGATGGCCATCTTTCGTTTATTTGCGTGCCTATTATGCGCGGCATGAAAGTGATGGGGACCATCGGGGTCGAGCGCCTATATAATAACCGGCAACTGCTTTACCTGGATCTGGAAGTGCTGGCGATTATCGCCACCACCATCGCCCAGGCGGTAGAGTTGCATTTGCTCGAGCGTACCCATAAACAAGTCTTGCAGGATCAACATGCCAGGCTTAATCATGAATTAAAGGAAAAGTTTAAACCGGCGAATATTATTGGCAACTCCAGGGCCATGCAATCGGTCTACCGCATGATTGAAAAGGTCAGCCATGCCCGCACCACGGTATTGATTCTCGGTGAAAGCGGTGTGGGTAAAGAGCGGGTCGCCAGCGCCATTCATTATAATAGTAGCTGCGCCACCGGACCGTTCGTGAAATTCAACTGCGCGTCCCTGCCGGAAAGCGTTATTGAAAGCGAGTTGTTCGGTCATGAAAAAGGGGCGTTCACCGGAGCGGTGGCCCGGCGGGCCGGTCGATTTGAAGAGGCTGATGGCGGCACTCTTTTTCTCGATGAAGTGGGCGAGCTGTCGCTGTCGGCGCAGGCGAAGTTACTGCGGGTCATTCAGGAGCGTTGTTTCGAACGCCTGGGCAGCAATGAGTCGGTGAAGGTGAATGTGCGAATTCTGGCGGCCACGCATTGTGATTTAACCGAAATGGTCGCCAAAGGCACGTTTCGCGAGGATCTGTTCTATCGGCTGAATGTCTTTCCGATCACCATCCCGCCGCTGCGCGAGCGGGGAAACGACATTCTGATACTGGCCGATCACTTCAACGCCTGGTTTGCCAAGGAGCAGCAGGTGGACGTGCCGGCCATTGCCACGCCCGCGCTGAACTTGTTGCTAAGTTATGATTGGCCCGGCAATGTGCGTGAACTGGAAAACCTGATGGAGCGCGCGGTATTGCTGGCGGAAGATGGCGTTATCCACAGCTACCACTTACCTAGTACCCTTCAGCCCGCCGCGCTGGGTGAACTGAGCGATCAAGCGGGCCTGGAGGCACGTTTGTCACGGATCGAATATGAAATCATTGTCGAGGCGCTGGCGCGTCATCAGGGCAATATGTCTAAAGCGGCGCAACAGCTGGAGCTCACCCGGCGCATGTTGGGACTACGGATGGCGAAATATCAGCTGAATTATAAGAATTATCGATGTGGTGATTAAACCAAATAACCTAATGGTCCCGCCAATTGCCATTGTTTGTATATAGATATGCGCGCGGTAGATAACGCGGCTATTTCCCCCGCCGCGTGGGTTAAAGAGAGAAGAAGATAATAATTTTAACCAGTTAACGATATTGTTTTGTCAGGGCGGCCGGTGGGCGATCCTATGATTTTCTTATGACCGTCATAACGTTTATTTATATTTCGCGTATAGTTTGGCAAATCGGGGTGATAAGTTCTCGATCTGGGCCGTATCTCAAATAAATAGCAGCATTTTCCGCTGCGTTTAGGGATCATCTCTGAAACAACAGTTCATATATTCGCCATTCAAAAATAAATATTTTTTGTTTTTAAATAGAATGTATGACCAGTATTATCCATCTATATAGTGAAATAATTCATTTCATGAGCAAAAGACCCGCGCGTTGTGCTACTTTTAACGATGGATGCCTGTTGATTGTGCGGATTCGTCACGCCTCACAAAATTTGTAAATCCTTACAGGTTATATTGACGTATTGGCAAACTGTTGCCAAATTGGGAGCCTCGGAAGTCAGGAGGG
>JAATGH010000103.1 GCA_015654745.1 Enterobacterales bacterium | reverse complement strand
TGTTGACGTTGATGCCGGGAACGTTCAGCAACGCGTTGACGACGTCGGCACGGCCTGCTTGTGCCGCATACGCTAAGGCGGTCTTGCCAAAACGGTCCTGATTATTGACGCCGATGCCGGGAACGGCCAGCAATGCGTTGACGATACCGGCATGGCCTGCTTGTGCCGAATAGATCAGGGCGGTCCAGCCATCATCATTAGACGTGGTGTTGACGTCGAAATTTTTTTCCACATTTTTGATACAAAAGCTAATCGCTTCAAGATCGTAATTCGAGGCGGCACTAATGAATAGTTCATTAGTGTATTTTTTATTAAATTGATAGCAGGTTTGATAGTAATAATCTGGTGGTACATCGGCGGCGAATGCATTGGCCGTGCGTATAATGTCTTCCGGAGCAAGATAGCCCGCAATTTTGCCAATTATCTCAGCAGGAATATTGTCAATGCTAGTAAGGCTATGGACAAATGTTGCTGAGCGAGCCTCAGGCGCGGTTGCGATCCGTTGGCCAGCAATGTTTTGTCCAGCCTCGGGCTGTGTAAAGTTCGATATAAGCGGCATGTATCTCTTGTAATTAATTGAAATTATTATTACTAATCTATTGTCGGCACAATAAATCGCATATTATATCGTTGGTGCATGGCTGGTTAAACCGTATTATCAATATCTGCCAATCCCATATGTTAACAATGCCGCATAAATGCCACGTAAATGAAACGCTAAACAGCGTCTCCGCATTACCAAAGCATACGCTCACGTCACCAACCGGCCCCAATGCCAAGTCGGTCTTGAACAATGCGGGAGCCTGATTATCTAACTTATGACGCAGAGGTCCATGGCATAGCACTGAAAACCTTGGCGCAGCTCAATGGCTGCAGAAGAAATACGGTGAGATACCCGAGGCTCACGGCGGCACAAAACGTTGAGGTGCCGGCATTATTACGCCAAACGCTGAATATTCAGGTGTTGTTACACAAGCTCTTCACCTTGCGGGAATTGGCACAGGTACTCGGTCTGGTGCGTGTTATGGCGCCGACGCAGATTAGATAATTTTTCCTGGCGAGAAGCCTAATGGGCAAAACAGTTAACATTTTTTTCACGTTCGAAGATATGTTAACCTTTTAACGCTTATTGAACTCATGGGAACGCCATTGGCATTTCGTCACTGCCAATTGGGGGTGCTGATAGTTGATAATCCTGTGATAAAATTAGCCTTTCTTTGCCTATCTTTATTTAAACTTTAAGGCGTTGGCCGGATAAACGGATGGGATGGCCATAGTTCGTTACGCAAAAAATGGATCGCTAAGCGTTATTATGCATGATTTATTAATAATGGACGTCTAGGGGATGATTTAATAAAACTTATTATTAACCAATATTAGTATTCAAATATATTGTCGTTAATATAACCATGGCATTTAATCTCAATTGCCTTTTTTGGTATTTACTGGCAATTATTAATTAGTGTGACAATTCTAAATTTTGGCGATGATCACTATCCTTTAATAAAAATTTGAGTTAGGTTGTAATTCACCGCACGTCATTGAGAATCAATATGGCAAATTCATCCGATAATAAACTGTCGCTATGGTCTTTGACGGCCTTAGTGGTAGGTTCAATGATTGGGGCCGGTATTTTTTCGTTGCCCGCAACCTTTGGCCGCGCAACAGGAGGGTTTGGTGCTCTTATTGCGTGGGCAATCGCCGGTGGCGGCATGTTAATGCTGGCATTTGTTTTTCAAATTCTGGCGGAGAGAAAGCCAGAGTTGGATTCGGGGGTGTTTATTTATGCCAAAGAAGGCTTTGGCAATTATCTGGGTTTTGCCGCCGCCTTGGGGTTCTGGGCTGGCACCTGTATTGGCAACGTGTCCTATTTTGTCCTGATTAAATCTACACTAGGCGCTGTTTTCCCTATTTTTGGCGACGGGAATACCATACCCGCCGTATTGGTGGCCTCGGCTATTCTGTGGGGTTTCCATTATTTACTACTAAAAGGGGTTAAGGGCGCGGCATCAATCAACACTATCGCCACCTTTGCTAAAATCATACCGATAGTATGTTTCATTATCGTGCTGATTATGGCGTTCAAGCGCGACCTGTTTGCGCTGAATTTTTGGGGCGCCCCCGATGTGGCGAATCTTGGCGATTTGAGCCATCTGGATGAATATGGCTACGCTGGGCACGCCGCCCATGGGGTGGCGCCGTCGGCGGAACCGGAATCCTTGTTTGCGCAGGTGCGCAGCACCATGCTGGTGACCGTGTTTGTTTTCCTGGGCATCGAGGGGGCCAGCGTTTATTCCCGCTACGCCACTAAACGCAGCCATATCGGGATCGCCACGGTGCTGGGTTTTATCGGCGTTCTCTGTCTGCTGATGCTGGTGACCATGTTGTCCTACGGCGTGATGTTGCGACCCGATTTAGCCGCGCTGCGCCAACCTTCCATGGCCGGGGTGATGGCGGCGGTGGTCGGGCGCTGGGGCGCGTTGTTCATCAGCCTGGGGCTGCTTATCTCGGTGCTGGGCGCCTATCTTTCCTGGTCGCTATTGGCCGCCGAGGTACTGTATGCCGCGGCCAAAAGTCAAAGCGTGCCGAAAGTGTTTGCCACCGAGAACGATCGGGCCGTACCTTCCGCCGCGGTATGGTTGACCAACGGCACCATACAGTTGTTCCTTATACTGACCCTTTTCAGTAACTATGCATTCCAATTAGCCATCGAGCTGACCAGTTCATTAACGCTGATTCCTTATTTATTGGTTGCCGCGTATGGGCTTAAGCTGGCTTGGACCGGTGAAAGTTATGAATCAAAGGATTGGCGCGGGCATAAAAAGGATTTAATTTGTGCCGCTATCGCCACTTTATATGCTTTGTTAATGTTATATGCCGGAGGATTAAAATATCTTCTGCTCTCCGCCGTTATTTATGGTCCTGGAACCATTCTCTATATTTGGGCGAAGCGTGAGCAGAAATCCGAAATATTTAATCATTTTGAAAAAATCCTGTTCATCATCATCTTAATTGCGGCGGTTGCCGCGATATGGAGTATCGCTGCCGGTGTTATCTCGATTTAATTAACTGGAGTTATTATGACAAATAATCTTCAATCTGCAGATTACGGTGTGTATTCTGAGGTAGGTAAACTGCGTAAAGTATTGGTCTGCGCGCCGGGACGAGCCCACAATCGACTGACGCCTAGCAATTGTGATGAGTTATTATTTGACGATGTGCTTTGGGTCGAACGGGCCAAGCGGGACCACTTCGACTTTATCGCCAAAATGCGTGAGGAGGGGGTTGATGTCGTTGAGATGCATAACCTGCTGGCCACGACGCTTGAGAATCCGCTGGCCAAAGCGTGGTTGCTAGATCAGCAAATTGTGCCGAATGAAGTCTCCTTAGGCATCCTTAACGAGACCCGGAGCTTTCTTGACGGCCTGGCGCCGCGTCTATTGGCGGAAATACTTATCGGCGGTCTTTCCACCACGGAATTGGCGCAGGAAGGGCACTACGATAACGAAGAGCTACGGCTGATTCGTGAAGCGGTGGGTATTACCGAATATCTCCTGCCGCCGTTACCCAATACGCTGTACACCCGCGACACGACCTGCTGGATCTATGGCGGCGTGACGCTAAACCCGCTTTACTGGCCGGCCCGTCATGAAGAAACGCTGCTGACCGCCGCCATTTACAAATTCCATCCGGATTTTGCCCATGCCAACTTTGATATCTGGTATGGCGATCCCACCGTTCATCACGGTACCGCCACTTTGGAAGGGGGCGATGTGATGCCGATCGGCAATAAAACCGTGCTGATCGGCATGAGTGAGCGAACTTCCCACCAGGCGATTACCCAGTTGGCCGCCTCTCTGTTCGCTAAAAAGCACTCGGCAGTGGAGCGGGTAATGATTGCCGCGATGCCGAAGCTGCGCGCCGCGATGCATCTCGACACGGTATTCACCTTCTGCGATCGGGATGTGGTGACGCTGTATCCGGCTATCGTCAACCAGATCAAGACGTTTTCGCTGCGTCCGGATGACGGTCCCACCGGCATGAAGTTGAGCCGTGATTACGGCACTTTTGTTGAAGCGGTAGCCTCGGCGCTCAATCTGGATAAGCTGCGGGTGGTAGAGACCGAAGGGAATGATTACGATACCGAACGCCAACAGTGGGATAGCGGTAATAATATGGTGGCGCTGTCTCCCGGTAAGGTCATCGCTTACGATCGCAATACCAAAACCAACACGCAGCTGCGCAAGGAAGGCGTCGAGGTTATTGAAATTATCGGCAGTGAACTGGGCCGCGGCCGTGGCGGGGGACATTGTATGACCTGCCCGCTGATCCGCGACGCGGCGGAGTAAACCTCGTTTTTTACCCGCCAACCCACGATTGCCCATAGGCGGTGGAACGGCGTTCCCGACCGGGATAATTCCAACATTTCCCGACGGTGGGCGCCGTTTTTTTTGTGCCATAGCTTACCCGCAGATCACGCCTTTTCATCCCGCGTATAGGATTCCGATACATTCGCGCCATTACCTCCGGCGCCGAAATTGAGTCGCCTATCCCCAGGTAAATGCACTACTCTAATGGGTTCCAGGTTTAAACGAAAAGCTGACCTGCGCTACCGGCTATAACGACAGGATCGGATCATCCTGCGTAAAAATGAGAGGTTTGCCATGCTGTATCGCCGTTTCGAAAGAGTGATCGACGTTTTCCACGAGGCGCCGGCGGACGCGCCCCCCAATAAGGTGCTGGCTTTTTATGTGTACTACCTGCGTCCGGTCTGGCCAAGTTTTGCCGCGCTGCTGGTGGTCGGGCTGATTGGCGCGCTGATTGAAGTGGCGCTGTTCAATTATCTGAGCCGCATTATCGACCTGACCAATACTACGCCGGGCAAGCTGTTTTTTAGCCAGCATGGTGGCGAACTGCTGTGGATGGTGGTCGTCACGCTGATACTGCGGCCGGTTTTTATCGGTTTGCACGATCTTTTGGTGCACCAGACCATCAGTCCCGGCATGACCAGCATGATCCGCTGGCAAAATCATAATTACGTACTCAAACAGAGCCTGAATTTTTTTCAAAACGACTTTGCCGGCCGTATTGCCCAACGCATCATGCAGACCGGCAACTCGCTGCGCGACTCGTTGGTACAGGCAGTGGACGCGCTATGGCATGTCGTGATTTACGCCGTTACCGCGCTGGTATTGTTCGCACAGGCCGATTGGCAATTGATGATTCCGTTAATTGCCTGGATTGTATGCTATATCGGATGCCTTTATTACTTTGTACCCCGGGTGAAGGCGCGCTCGGTTGAATCGTCCGAAGCGCGCTCCAAGCTGATGGGATGCATTGTGGACGGGTATACCAATATTACTACGCTCAAGTTGTTTGCCCATACCACGCTGGAGCAACAGTACGCCCGGGAAGCCATCACCGAACAGACTTATAAAACCCAGTTGGCCAGCCGCGTGATCACCAGCATGGATGTCGCGATCACCACGCTCAACGGCTTATTGATTGTCGGGACCACCGGGTTGGCATTGCGACTATGGACCCAGTCGCTGATCAGCGTCGGCGCCATTGCTCTGGCGACGGGGCTGGTGATCCGTATCGTGAGTATGTCGGGCTGGATTATGTGGGTGGTTAACGGCATCTTTGAAAATATTGGCATGGTGCAGGACGGTCTGAAAACCATTGCCCAGCCGGTCAGCGTTATCGACCGGCCGCAGGCGAGCCAGCTGCGGGTCCATAGCGGAGCCATACGTTTCGACGGCGTGACGTTTGACTATGGCCAGGGACGCAGGGTAATTGATACGTTGAACCTGGATATTCGTCCTGGCGAGAAAATCGGGCTGATCGGCCCGTCGGGGGCCGGTAAGTCTACCTTGGTCAATCTGCTGCTCCGCCTCTACGATCTCAGCGGCGGGCGGATTCTCATTGACCAGCAGGATATTGCCCACATCAGTCAGGAGAGCCTGCGGGCACAGATCGGCATGATCACGCAGGATACGTCACTGCTGCACCGGTCGATTCGCGACAACCTATTGTATGGCAAACCCGGCGCCAGCGATGCGGATCTCTGGCAGGCTATCCACCGTGCCCGCGCTGATGAATTTATCCCGCTGCTCTCGGATCCGCAGGGTCGCCTCGGGCTGGATGCGCATGTGGGCGAGCGCGGAGTTAAGCTTTCCGGTGGCCAACGCCAGCGTATCGCGATTGCCCGAGTGCTGCTTAAAGATGCGCCGATCCTGATTATGGATGAGGCAACCTCCGCTCTGGACTCAGAGGTTGAATCCGCCATTCAGGAGAGTCTGGAAGTTCTGATGCGCGGCAAAACGGTGATCGCCATTGCCCACCGTTTATCCACTATCATCAAAATGGATCGTCTGGTCGTATTGGATCAGGGGCGGATTGCCGAGATCGGCAGCCATGAACAGCTGCTGGCCAGGCAGGGTCTCTATGCGCGGTTATGGCGCTACCAGACCGGCGGTTTTGTCGGCGCGCAATAAGCCGCCCTGGTCGCGATGCGTTTGTTTTGGGACCTTACGCCATAAACCATCGCCCAGCGCGGGCGGGCAGCCGTTTTTATAAATCAGGTCTGGCGATAGGGTAGCGACAGGCGCGCCTCATCCATCCAGGTACGCACGCCGTCCCGCTCTTGCACCAGAAAATCCGCCACCGCCTGGCGCAGCCCTGGGTGACGGAGGTAATGCCATGAATCGGTCGGCACCGGCTCGAACCCACGGATTAATTTGTGCTCTCCCTGGGCGCCGGCATCGAAACGCGCCAGCCCCTGGGCGATGGCATAGTCGATACCCTGATAAAAACAGGTTTCAAAATGCAGACGGTCGAATTCAGCCAGGCACCCCCAATAGCGGCCATAAAACGTATCGCCGCCGGTCAGGCTGAGGGCCATGGCTACCGGACGTTGATGCTGATTGGCCAGCACTATCCGGATGGCTTGAGGCAGACGTTCGCCCAGCAGGCTGAAAAAAAGACGGGTTAAATAGGGCAGCTGTCCTCTGATCGCATAGGTATTGGCATAGCACGCATAGATAAAATCCCATTGAGCCTCGCTGACGTCGCCACCGCCCAGCCACTCGAATTCGATACCCTGTTCCGCCACCTGAGCCCGCTCCTTGCGGATCTGTTTGCGTTTGCGCGAGGTCAAGGTATCAAGAAAATCCTGAAAATCGCGGTAACCCCGATTAAACCAGTGGTATTGGCAGCCCAGACGCCGAAGCCAGTGTGGCTGCGCCGTCAACAGCCCGGCGTCCCGGGTATCGGTGAAATTGATATGGGCACCGGTAAGGCCCTGCTCCGCCAGATGCGCCGGCAAGTGTTCTAATAGCTGTGCCGCCGCGGTGGCGTTGCCCAAAATACGGCTGCCCGTCACCGGACTAAAAGGCACCGCGCCCAGCCATTTAGGATAATAATCGATACCCGCCCGGGCGCAGGCCTCGGCCCACGCCTGGTCAAAGACGTATTCGCCATAAGAGTGCTGTTTACGATAACCGGGCATGGCGGCCACGTAGCGTCCGTCCTCTCGCCAGAATAGATGATGGGGACGCCAGCCCGAACGTGGACCCAGGCTACCGCTATCCTCCAGTGAAGAGAGAAATCCATGGCTCAGGAAGGGCTGGCCGGCGGGAACCAGGCTATCCCACTCATTGGCGTCAATCTCGGCCAGGTGCGTCAAGGAAGTTAGGGGCATGGCGTCGCACTCCAGATTTACGCTTACAACTCATGAATGATAAATATAAACCATACTTATCCAGGACCAGAACGCCTATCTCCGCTGCACCCGTACTTTATAAATCACGGGTACCAAGGGAATAGACAGTCTACAGGTATTGCCGGCGGTCGAATCAACATAACGGGTCACTGCGCGCGCCAGGCCAAGCGCCTATTTTGAATACCTGCGGGGTTACAAACCGCTACCAGATGATGGCGTTATGACCGCAAGAGGAGGGCGAATGGGTTTTTTGGGATGGACGGCGGCCATCGGCGTCCTGCTGCTGATCATGACGTTGGTCTCCGGCTGGATTCATCGTGGGCCGATCACGTCGTTCGGCATCTATTTGGTGGCCGGTATCGCCTGTGGGCCGTGGGTGCTCAATTTGCTGGTGGTGGACGCCACCGCCTACGCGGCATGGATCGGCAGGATCACCGAAATTGCCATGGCCGCTTCGCTGTTTATTACGGGTCTTAAGCTGCGGTTGCCCTTTCGGGATCCCGGCTGGCGCATGGGTATCCGCTTAGCGTTTCCGGCCATGATTCTCACCGTGGCGGGCGTCACCGTGGCGGTTCATCTGCTGGCGGGCTTTTCCTGGCCGCTCTCCCTGGTTTTCGGGGCCATTGTCGCCCCCACCGATCCGGTGCTGGCGAGCCTTATTTCGGTAAACGATGCCAGGGATGATGACAATTTGCGGGTCTCGTTGTCCAGCGAAGCGGGCATGAACGACGGCACGGCGTTGCCGATATTGATGCTGGCGATGGCCTGGCTTACCTCGTCAACGCCGCTCTCCTTCTCCATGCTGGGGCATTGGGCGCTGGTCGACGTGGTCTGGGCGTTACTCGGTGGCCTGGGCATAGGTTACAGCCTGGGTCGGTTAATCAGTCATTTGGCGACGTATCTCAAGAGCAGCCGGCAGGATACCGTCCCTAATGATTTTTTAGCGCTGGCGCTGATCGCACTGAGCTACGCTGCTGCCCAGAGCCTCGACGCGTCGGGTTTCCTCGCCGCCTTTGCCGCCGGCGTCGGGCTGCGCAGGACCGAGCTGGGGGTCATAACCCGCCATCCGCCAGACAACCTGGCTGAACATGATTGGGGCGCGCCGGCCGAGGCGTTGGTTAATCCTAACCGACGTCATACGCCGGAAGGCGAAGGGCCGGTCAGGTCGGTCGGATTGGTCGTGAGCGATGCGTTATCCTTTGGCGATACGATGGAGCGGCTGTTTGCCGCCGGGATCGTTTTGCTGCTCGGTGTTACCCTGGCCATGCATTGGCAGGCGATGGGTTTGCTGATGGCGGCAATATTGTTTTTGGTTATCCGCCCGGCATCGGTCTATTTGGCCACCCTCGGTACCGAGGGGCCAAGGATGCACCGCGCCTTGATCGGCTGGCTGGGCATTCGTGGGATTGGCAGTATCAACTATATTGCCTGGGCTTACACCCATGGCCTAGCGGGTCAGGATGCCGCGCGCATGGCCGATATGGCCTATACGCTTATCGTGGCGAGCGTGGTGATCCATGGCGTCTCGGTAACGCCGGTGTTGAACTGGCGGCAGGCCAGGATAACTGCTGCGGCCGACCAACGGAAAAACCGATAACCAGTCGATTCTCGGACCAGGCTAATGATTACGACTTAACAGGTTATGCTGGAAATAGGATAAGCACTATTGCAATAGGGTAATAATCCTGGATATTTAATAAGGGAGAATGTGTCATTTTTATGATGAAAATATGGCAGTCAATTTTTTGTTTTTTATTGAAAAATTTATTATTTCGTCTAAATAAAATCTGTTGATTTTTTTTAAATAACTGGCGTAATGAGGATATGTTTCCATCTCCGGTTGCTATTGAATCACGATGCTCGACATTAACACTTATAAACATAAAGTTGATTTTAACGACGAAGTTACCGGCCTGATCTACGGCTTTGTTTTTCAAGATCAACTGCCTCCTCGGCGAATTACCTCTGGTCAAGTGTCGGCAGAATATGGCCAGCAGCGACAAGAGTTGGATTTTATTTGGTTGCATATTAATCTTAACCACGCGGCATCGGAAAAATGGCTTAAAAAACAGTTTGATATTAAAGAGTTTTTCTTCGACGAAATCCGGAATGGTTCGCGAAGTACGCGCATAGAGAGTCAAGATGAGGTGCTGTTTGCCGTTCTCAACGATGCCACTTTACATGCAGATGGTTCAAGTGACGAAACGGCCACGCTGTGGCTGTACTGCCGTGCCGGGCTGGTGGTCACCGCACGCCATAAACCGTTACGATTGATTGAACAGCTGTTTCGTGAATTGGGTCGATTGGCCCCCCTATCACCCACCGACATATTGGTTCACCTGTTGGAACAACAGGAAGCGGCGCTCGAACAGATTGTTCGGCAGGCTAATTTATATGTTGATCAAATAGAAGAATGCCTGCCCGGTCGTCATGTAAAAGAGAATCGTACGCGATTAGGCCGCTTCCGTAGGCAGCTTTTACGTTTTCAGCGGCTACTGGCACCGGAACCGGCGGCGTTATTTCGATTAATGAACCGCCCACCCCTTTGGCTTAATGCCGAGGTGGTGCAGGATCTACGGCAATTTGCCGAAGAATTTACCGTAGTGTTAAACGATTTGGCCGGATTAACCGAACGCATCCGTTTATTACAAGAAGAAATTTCCGCTGGTCAGATGGAACAAAATAACCGCACACTCTACGTTCTGACGATCATTACGGTATTAGCGCTACCGATTAATATCATTGCGGGATTTTTCGGTATGAACGTCGGCGGAATTCCCTTCTCCAATAATCCACACGGTTTTCTGCTATTAGTGTTATTCGTCACGCTCTTTACCCTACTCGTCGGCTGGTATGCCCTGCGGCGCAGGGATGATGATTAACCCCGCCACAACCTTGGTTGGCGGGGATATCCAGGCGACGGCACGTACCGACGATATTGAAAAAATTTAGCGCCAAAGTGTCCTGGACGGCCGAACACCAAATCCATTTATCAATACGTTGAGATCTAAAACTTCTCGGGGACAAACATATCCGCGGGGACCTCGGAACGATGATAGTCCGGATGATGCTGTCTTGACGGCAGGGCAATGGCCGGGCTTTCCGTTGCGGTATAAGGCACTTGATCCAAGAGGTGGGTAATGCAGTTAAGTCGGGCTTTTTTCTTATCGACGCCCTGGACTACCCACCAGGGTGCTTCCGGAATATGTGTGCGTTCCAGCATAATTTCTTTCGCCTCAGTATAATCCTCCCAGCGCTGACGGCTTTCCAGATCCATAGGGCTTAGCTTCCACTGTTTAAGTGGGTCATGGATGCGCGCCAGAAAACGCGCCTCTTGTTCCTGATCGGTGATGGAGAACCAATATTTGATAATTTGAATTCCACTGCGCGTCAGCATTTTTTCGAACTCGGGTACGCTGCGAAAAAACTCCTCATATTCGGCGTCACTACAAAAGCCCATCACTTTTTCTACCCCGGCGCGGTTATACCAACTGCGGTCAAACAGCACCATTTCTCCGGCTGCCGGCAGGTGTGCTATATAACGCTGGAAATACCACTGGGTACGCTCGCGATCGTTCGGTGCCGGTAATGCAGCAACCCGGCAGGTGCGTGGATTAAGGCGTTGAGTGATACGCTTGATCACCCCCCCTTTACCTGCGGCGTCGCGACCTTCAAACACGATAACCAATCGATGGCCTGTTCGCATGATCCAGTCCTGTAATTTGACCAGTTCCCCCTGCAGACGGATCAGCTCCCGAAAATACAGTCGCCGCCAGGCTTTGTGTGAGCTCGTCGAAACGTCATCACCATATAATCGTTGGTCATCCAGTTCCATTTCCAGCTCTTCATCATAGCTGTCGTAAAACTCCTGCAACAGACGCTGATCGATTGACGCGACAGCGTTTTCGCCAGGTTCTTGCCTCGATGACATAGGGTATTCCTTCATGGTGGGCTACTAGAAATGGTTAAAAACCCAATACAGTCCGGCGGAAAGCAGGATAGAGGCCGGTAGAGTTAATACCCAGGCCATAAGCAGATTGCGCAGCGTGCCCATCTGTAGGCCGGATCGGTTGGCGGCCATTGTCCCGGCGACGCCGGACGAGAGAACATGCGTAGTGGACACCGGCAGGCCAAAAATATCCGCGGCGCCGATGGTGGTCATGGCAACCAGTTCAGCGCTGGCCCCCTGTGCGTAGGTGAGATGCGTTTTACCGATCTTTTCCCCAACCGTGATCACGATGCGTCGCCATCCCACCATGGTGCCAAGGCCGAGTGCGATCGCTACCACTACTTTTACCCAAAACGGGATGAAACGTGTGGCACTGTCGAGATCGTTTTTCAAGGCGGCCAGGTTGCGTTGTGAGTCCTGGGACAAATGGAGTTGAGTGTCCGCTTTCACACGCTTGATAGCCTCCGAGGCTAAATACATATCGTTACGGGTATTCGATACGGATTGGGCCGGAATGTTATCCACTGAACCGTATTGTTTGAGTTCTATACCTATGGTGCCAATAAGGTTGGCGAGCGCCGGGATAACGGCTGGCGTTAACGTGCTGGTTTGGACATAACCGGTCAAGACATCGCGGGTGGCCGGTTGAGTACCGCTAATCGGAAATTGGCGCAGTAAATCCTGTTTGGTTACCACGGCCAGTGCGGTTACGCGAGGTATTTGTTCCGGCGGCATTGAGCGGTTCAACGCATAGGCAATGGGCATGGTGCCGACCAGGATCAGCATAATAAGCCCCATCCCTTTTTGACCGTCGTTGGAGCCGTGGGCAAAGGAGACTCCGGTACAGGTTAAGATAAGCAGGCCTCTTATCCATAGCGGCGCAGGCGCATTGCCTTCGGGCGCGCTGTAAAGCTCACGATTTTTAACCAGCGCTTTTAAAACTAACAGCAGCAGCGCCGCAAACACAAAACCAAGCACCGGTGACAGCAGCAAAGAGTAACCGATCTTTACGGCCTGATCCCAGTCAACCCCGCTGGTGCCGTTGCGACCGTGGATTAGCGCATTAGCCACGCCCACGCCGATAATGGAGCCTATTAACGTGTGGGATGAAGATGCCGGCAGGCCTAACCACCACGTACCAAGATTCCAAATGATGGCTGAAAACAATAAGGCATAAACCATCGCAAAGCCGCTGCCGGTACCCGCCTGCAGAATCAATTCCACCGGAAGCAATGAGATGATACCGAATGCCACTACGCCGCTGGACAAAAGCACCCCTAGGAAATTAAACAGTCCTGACCAGACTACGGCGACCATCGGTGATAATGAGTTGGTATATATCACGGTTGCTACGGCATTAGCGGTATCATGGAATCCATTGACAAACTCAAAGCCCAAAGCGATTAACAGCGCGAGTCCAAGTAATAAAAAAGGGACGTAACTGGTATATCGTGCTCCAGCGTCTGAGACGTCGTTAAACAAATTGACACTGGTAAACGCGATACCTATCACAAGTAATAAGATAAATAAGACTATCGATAATCGACTGTTTTTTTTATAAATTTTCTGTCTGCCACTCATGCTGGCAAGATCCTGCTGAACAGCGCCATTATCACTCATCATCACCCCCTGATTGACCGCATAAATATATGGATGTGTTGGGAAGGTTTGAGACCGTCGTATTATTAGGTATTATTCATGGAGAATATGTACTTTTTATGGCGGAGCAGGAGGCCATCACGCGATGCCGGGCAGGCTATACGTGTGATGATTAGCGCAGAAAGGTATTTAGCGTTAGACGAAGGAGCAATAAGCCACTATTTTCGTCATGCGGGTGGGGTCCGCATCAAACCGGTTATATGCTGCAGATGGTCCCGAAGCATAGCATGCAGTTGCCGTATGGCGGGAGAGAACTGCTTACGATGGGGGCAAATGAGGTGTAGCGGGGCGGCCTCGCCTGGCTGTTCCGGCAACAGCACTTTTAATCTGCCGGCCAGCACGTCCGCGCAGACATCGATCCAGGATTTATAAACAATGCCCATGCCCGCCACTGCCCAGCGGCGCGCGACGTCGGCATCATCGCACGACAATCGGCTGCCGACGCTAATTTGTCGATTAATACCCCGCTGCGGAAACGTCCATTTATCATAAGCATGACCATTCAATGCGTAAAGCAGGCAATGATGTGATACCAAATCGTCAAGCCGTTGAGGCGATCCGTATTTTGCCAAGTAGGCAGGGGACGCGACCAGAACGCGACGGTTATTTTCAGCAAGCGGCAACGCCACGTAGCTGCCATTATCCAGTATGCCGTAACGGATAGCCACGTCCACCGGGTCGCGAAACACGTCGCTTACCCGATCGGACAAAAAAAGCCTGAGGGATACCTTAGGGTGTTGTTCACAAAAAGCGGTGATCAGCGGAAGTAGCACATTGCGACCGATATCGGACGGAATGGCCATTTTCAGCTCGCCCTGTATCTCCTCATTTTCATGCAGACTATCTTCCCCGGCCCTGACCACCGCCAGCATCTCTTGGGCGAAGGGAAGATATTTCTCGCCCTCCGCGGTGAGGCGCAGGCTGCGCGTCGAGCGGGCAAACAGGCGTTTATCCAGTTCACGCTCAAGCCGGAGTACCGCGGCACTCACCTGCCCAGGCAACACCCCGGCTTCACGGGCGGCATTGGAAAAGCTGCCTAAGGCGGCGGAACGGACAAATAGTGTGACATCTTCCAGACGAACCATAGGCGTTTTCGCAGTGACGGCAATAGTTGAATGTATCTGTTTAACGGCAAAATAGGCACCATTTTCACTCGGGGAGATAAAGTCCTGCTCTTTTGCGCGCCTATACTGACCAGCATAGACGTTTTACTCTTTTGGTGGCGGTGGGCCCGGTGCCCAAACATCCCTGTCCCCATCATTTTTCATATTGCAGATAGCTAAAGTAAGGAGTTTCGATAAATGAAAGCCGTTGTCTACAGCCAGAATGGTTTGCCCATTTCAGATCCACAATCATTATATGATATTGAACTGCCGCAGCCGCAGCCGGGCGCTTTTGATTTGCTGGTTAACATCCGGGCAATTTCCGTTAACCCGGTGGACACCAAGGTGCGAGCCGGTGCGCCGACGGATGGGCCGCGTATTTTGGGTTGGGATGCCGTCGGCACGGTCGCGGCGATAGGTGAAAAGGTTACGCTGTTTAAACCGGGCGATGACGTTTTTTACGCCGGATCCCTTATCCGGCCAGGTTCCAATGCTGAATATGGGTTGGTGGATGAACGTATTGCCGGGCATAAACCGGCTTCGCTCAGCGACGCCGATGCCGCCGCCCTGCCGCTCACGTCGTTAACCGCGTGGGAATTGCTGTTTGACCGGCTCGAGGTTAAAGACGGCGAGGGTGATGCACTGCTGATTATCGGAGCGGCTGGCGGCGTGGGCTCCATGTTGATCCAACTTGCCCGCCGATTAACGGGGCTTCGGGTTATCGGTACCGCTTCGCGCCCGGAAACGGCGGATTGGGTGCGCAACCTGGGTGCCCACGACGTCATCGACCACTCGCGTCCGCTGATGGATGGGCTGCGGGACATTGGTGTTTCCCAAGTGCGTTATGTCGCCAGCCTGACGCATACCGCGCAACATTATCAGGATATCGTTGACGCCCTGGCCCCGCAGGGACGCCTTGCCGTGATTGATGACCCGGATACGCTGGACGCGGTTGTGCTCAAACGCAAAGCGATCTCGCTGCATTGGGAGTTGATGTTTACCCGTTCGTTATTCCAGACCAAGGATATGGCGCGCCAGCACGAGATCCTGGAAAGTATTCGTCGCCTGATTGAGGACGGCACGCTGCGTACCACCACCGGCAATCATTACGGTAAAATCAATGCTGAAAACCTGCGGCGCGCACATGCTTTTATCGAAAGCGGTCGTTCACAGGGCAAGGTGGTGCTGGAAGGGTTTTGATCCGTTACCCAACGCATTCCAGCGGATTGCCGCAGGTATGCCTGGCGATAGGGGAGAGATCACTTCCTCATGGGGGAATTCGCTACGATCAGATCCCCACGCAATACATATGAGCCCAGTACGCTTTTGGTTTTTTCGTTAAGCCAGGCCACTATTCTTGCCGCCATCGCATCCATTGAGTATTCGATGGCGGGTATGGGTGGAATCCCTGGTAAATTTAGCGATCCGGCTAGGCTAAATACCATGACATCGCCAGGCACCGATTTATTAAACGCCTGGAGTTGCGTTATGACCCGTTGTGCTTCTTGCTCATCGGCCACCAGTAATGCGTTGAATTTCAGTGCGGTGCTATTATTGAGCAGCACTTGCACTGCAACCGATGAAGAGGAGGTATCCGTCACCACCAGGTTACGGTTAAAGGGTAAAAAATTATTCTCGAGCGCAAGCTTATACCCGAACAGCACCTGCTCCAGACACCCCCTGGAGTCGGGATTGATTAAGGCGATTTGCCTCCTACCTTGTTTTATCAGGTAATTACAGGCTGTTTCCGCGGCAAAAGCATAATCAAACTGGATACAGTTACCGGTGTCTACATCCATGCAATCAACCAGAACCAGATTTTCATGCGAGATATTCAGTGGAAAACGGGCGCCAATAATCAATACATCATCGCATAGGCCACAGGTCAGTTCTTCAAATGCGCGTATAACGTCTGCCTTATTATTGGCAAAGCGCAGCAGTAGGTGTTTTTGATTCTGGCTGAGATGTTTCTCAAGGGCATAAAGATAACCGGTGGTCTGGTTGATGTTCTCTTGAGCACAAATAACCCCAATACAACCGGTTGACTGGCTTAATAAAGATTGCGCAATGACATTTGGCCGGTAGTTGAGTTCGCCAACGGCTTTGAGCACAGCCAGACGACTCGCCTCTTTCACACCCCGCGAACCGCTTAATACCCGTGATACAGTGGCTTTAGACACGCCAGACAAACGCGACACATCATTGATAGTTGACATCATTTTCCCCTAGCAGGCCTGAGTGCCAGCCCTTAAATCCCCAATACGGCTATGGCTAATGTGGTCGCCATGAGCAGTATAACCGCTAAAATTTTACATGGAAACCGAATATCCATTCGACGTCAAAAATAGCTATTCATGCACGGGAATATGTGATGGTCGTCCAAGAAATAATCCCTTTAAAGCCTGCTTTTTGAGGCGTGTCACAGATCTGCACCCTTAAGATGGAAAACGGTTTCCATATGGTATCAAATCATTTTCGCAATATTTTTTTACACTTGTGGGCGGCCGAGAAAGGGTAAGAATCTGCGGGTGAGTCCCTCGGGATGTCCACCGGTCATTACAATGAGAATATGCCGATCGCAACTATCACCGCGGCTCACGGCTGCTTCGCTCAGCCGAGAAACCCGATGGACTATGGTACGCAGCGTGGCGAACAGGTACGGGATCCGGTTCTGTCGCTTAACAAGGCGATTAACTAAAAAGGTGTTTACATGGCTTCGCTATATCAATCAATGATTACTGTTATTGAACAGTCTATCACCCCACTTGCCGGGCGCTTGGGGCGGCAAAAATACGTCATCGCCATCCGTGATGGTTTTACCGCCGCGCTGCCCTTTATGATCATCGGCTCATTTATGCTGGTGTTTATTTTCCCCCCTTTTTCCTCCGATACTACCGTCGGGTTCGCTCGGGCATGGCTGGATTTTTCACAAACCTACCGCGAACAGTTGATGTTGCCTTTTCAACTAAGCATGGGGGTGATGACATTTTTTATTTCTATAGGAATTGGCGCAAGCTTGGGACGGCAGCTAAATTTAGAGCCCGTAATGGCGGGGCTGCTGGCGTTTATGGCATTTATCATCGTCGCTGCGCCTTATGCCGATAAGCACATCTCAACCGAGTATCTTTCTGGGCAAGGCATTTTTACCGCCATCATTACCTCTATTTATTCCACCCATGTCTATGCCGCGCTCAAGCAGTTTAAGATTACTATTCGCCTGCCGAAAGAAGTACCGACAGGTGTGGCTCGCTCCTTTGAAATTTTGATCCCGGTACTGGTGATTATCGCCACGTTGCATCCGCTAAATTTATTTATAGAAGCACGCACCGGCATGATTATTCCCGAAGCGATCATGCATTTATTGGCACCGCTGGTTTCCGCGTCTGATTCATTACCGGCGATTTTGCTATCGGTATTGCTGTGCCAAATTTTTTGGTTCTCCGGCATTCATGGCTCGCTGATTGTCACTGGCATCATGAATCCGTTCTGGATGGCCAACCTGGCTGCAAACCAGGCCGCACTGGCTGCGGGAGCGACGTTACCGCATATCTACCTGCAGGGTTTTTGGGATCACTACCTGTTAATTGGCGGTGTGGGATCAACGCTGCCGTTGGTTTTCCTGCTGCTGTGCAGCAAGGTCGCCCACCTGCGCACCATAGGTAAAATGGGCATTGTGCCGAGCTTTTTTAATATCAACGAACCTATTTTATTCGGTGCGCCGATTATCATGAATCCTATGCTGTTTATTCCGTTTATTTGCGTGCCCATGGTCAACGCCGTTTTAGCTTACGGCGCGACGAGATTAGGTTGGCTGGCACAGGTGGTTTCCCTCACACCCTGGACTACGCCCGCGCCGATTGGCGCTTCCTGGGCGACGAATTGGACTCTCAGCCCGCTGGTGATGTGCGTTATTTGCATGGGGGTATCCTGCTTGTTTTACCTGCCGTTCCTGCGGGCTTATGAACGTTCATTATTAAAAACTGTAAAAGAAAAAGACCTAAGCCTTTCAGCGCGAGCAGAAACCATCACTAATCTCTCATGATCCTATTAAGGAGTAATGATGTATTACTGTAAATGATAAACATAGGTGTAACAGAATTATTAAAGGCGATGATCGCCTTTAATTAAGATTAGGACGGTTTTGATGAAATAAAAAATACAGTAATTGCCATGATGACCAATGACAGGAAATTATGTGGCCTGTATTTTAGTGACTCGATGTTACTCTGACGGTAATGCAGACGCAGTCTACATCCGGCTATGTGGGGCTAAAAGCAGCCCTGCCAGGTGAGAAATTTATAAATTAAGTTAATGACACCCTTTGCTTGACCGGCCAACAAGGCCAATAAATATATATTACTCGTTTGTGACCATTAATAATGTCGCTGATAGTCGGCAAATTATTAGGACAATGATTAAATTTTATCAGCATTGAGGCGGTAAACATAACCAATGAATATGCTATACCCGTCATGCTTCGAGCCGCAGGTGCGTTGTCTGCGCTCGTTACCCGTTTTTTAACTTGGGTAAGCTCATTGGGATGCACTCGCTCGCCGTCTGCCTGCAACTCGAATTATTTAGGGTATACCAATAGAATGGAGAAGTTATAGCGTAAATAATTAAATGCCAACACATTAAAGTCTAAAAACAAGCTTGTTTAGGTGACGATTTTTTCACTCAAACCTGAGCGGGATGGTTATTGTCTGAAGATAACTTACTATATTGAGAATAATATGAAAATAGTTAAAAAACTACTATTAACCATGGCGGTAACCGCCACGCTGAGCCCTTTTCCATTATTCGCTCAAGATATAACGATTAGTCAGGATCAATTAGATAAAATTGTCGCCCGGGCAGTGGACAAGGCGTTGGCGAAGCGTCAGGCAAAGCTGGATGCCGCCGCGCTTAAAAAGAGCGAAGCATCGGCCGCGCAACAAACATCCCAGGCGCCGTTGGCTCAACAGGCATCGCAGATGCCGTTGGCTCAACAAGCGCCACCGGCGCCGCAGGCGACACCCATCTCCACCACCACGCCGGCACCCAGATCGCCTGACATGGTCACTCCCTATGGTCTGAAATTCAGTGCTTATGCACGTTATGGCGCGAATTTTCAGGGCGGCGATCAAAAATATGTCGGTGTGGATGGGTCATATAATGGTACGTCGGGAATTGGTCGATTAGGTAACGAAGGCTACGGTGGGGAATACCAGCTGACTCAATTTTTTAAAGCTGAAAACGGCGCCATTTGGGATGTTGGCGTCATGATTGACCACTGGAGTGATGAGGTCAATTTGAAAAAAGCGTACGCGGGAGTGACCAATTTATTTGAATCACAGCCCAAAGCCTATTTATGGGCCGGACGCGATTTCCATCAGCGTCCGCAACAAGATATCAATGACTACATGTGGATGGCTCATGATGGACAGGGCGCCGGGATAAAAAATTTCGACATCAAAGGCATCAAGTTTGACCTGGCGGGCGTCGGCGCCGTGGAAAACTGTGAACCGCAGGTGGTGAACGATGGAGATAACCCATCGCGCATTACCTGTACCGGCGGCGCAGGCACCGGCGAAAAAGGCAATTATGCGCTGACGTCAAAAATACATGACATAAAGTTAGGCCCACTAGATGTTGATATTTATGCCAACTATGGTTTTGATTCCAAAGCCATCGACAGCGAAGAAAGAACCAAAGCGTGGCAGGGCGCGGTTGTACTGAGCCACACGACTGACCATACCATGAACAAACTGATTACCCGTTATTCAGATCACTCGGATAACAGCGTTTATCGAAAAACCGACTCCTTACGCACCCTGTATACCAGCTTTGAAGGGCTGTACACTTTTAACCCGAAAACCACTGTCAAATATCTGTTAGCGTTCCATGATTACGATAATAGTGAACAAACTCAGGATAATCGCAAGAACTATGCGGCCATCGTACGGCCGATGTATTTTTGGAATGATGTCCATTCGACCTGGCTCGAGGCGGGCTATCAACGAGTCAATTATGAAGAAGGCGGCGACAATAAAGGCTGGAAACTGACCCTTTCGCAAAATATTTCTTTTGCCATGGGACCGGAGTTCAGACCGATGCTGCGCTTCTATGTCACCGGCGGCGAAGTCGATAATCAGCATACCGCGCGCACCACCGACAGTGAAGATACCAAGCTTGACTCTTTCAACGTCGGTGCAATGTGGGAAGCCTGGTTCTGAGGTTGGCGACTCAGGTATGGCCGTCCGGCGGCCATACCTGAAATGGCGTTGGTCGAATCTATCGCGATTGCCGGGGATAATCCTCGGCCATCATCTCATGGTCACCAGCTCTTCCCCTGCCGTCGGATGGATAGCCACGGTATTATCAAAGTCGCGTTTGGTGGCGCCCATTTTGATCGCCACCGCAAATCCCTGCAGGATTTCATCCATGCCGAAGCCAATGCCGTGCAGGCCGACGATTTTTTCTTCCGCCCCGACGCACACCAGTTTCATTCGACAGGGTTGGCGATGGCCGGTAACGGCGGTATACATCGACGTGAAGGCGGTTTTGTATACCTTTACCTCTTGTTCGCCGTATTTGGCAATGGCCGCCGGCTCGGTCAAACCAATGGTGCCGATGGGTGGATGGCTAAATACCACGGTGGGGATCAGATTGTAATCTAAATGCTCTTCCGGCTTGTGGTTAAACAAACGTTCCGACAGACGCCGACCGGCGGCGACCGCCACCGGCGTGAGTTCTACGGCGCCGGTATTATCACCGACGGCGTAAATACCGGGCACCGAGGTATTTTGATATTTATCGACCCGGATATAGCCATTACTATCGGTTTCCACCCCGGCGGCGGCCAGGTTGAGATTATCGGTGGAAGGCTCGCGGCCAATGGCCCAAATCAGCGCATCGACCGTAAACGCCTCGCCGTTCTCCAACGTCAGCGTCAGACTGCCGTCCGGGTTTTTGACCACGGATTCGGGAATGGCGCCGGTGTGCAGGTTAGGGCCTTCCGCCTGCATAATTTCCACCAGCGTTTCCACAATCAACGGATCAAAGGTACGCAGCGGGGCGTGCTTACGCACGAACAGGTGGGTTTGCGCACCCCGCGCATTCAATACGCCGGCGATTTCCACCGCGATATATCCCGCGCCGACCACCGCCACCCGCTGCGGCATAGCGTCGAGGGCAAAAAAACCGTCGGAATCAATGCCGTATTGCGCACCGACGATATCAATATGGCTGGGGCGGCCGCCGGTGGCGATCAGAATATGATCGGCGGTGATATGTTCTCCGTTGACCTCCACGGTATGGGCATCAATGAAGGTGGCAAAACCCTTGATAACCTCGACCTGGTTATTGCCGAGCACCTTTTCATAAGATTGATGAATCCGGTCAATATACGCGCTGCGACTGTTGATCAACGTACTCCAGTCGAAACGGTTAATTGTGGTATCAAAACCGTAATCCGGACCATAAAGTTTGATAGCCTCGGCAATTTGCGCTGCATGCCACATGACTTTTTTCGGGACACAGCCGACATTAACGCAGGTGCCGCCAAGCTGTTTGGCTTCAATTAGCGCGCATTTCTGACCATAGGAGGCCGCACGATTGATGGAGGCGATGCCGCCGCTGCCGCCGCCGATGGCGAGATAATCGTAATGTCTGGTCATTCCGGTGTTCCCTTCTGCGTAACATGATGGGCACAAGTTTAACGCGCAAAATGCATTTGTCGCAAAGTTTGCATCAATCCCTCCGATAGGCGCGGAGGACAATACGCGTTATCCTGCGGCGTGACATGCCCGCTGCAAAGGTTATTCCGGCACGACCCAGCGCACCAGCGTATGACCGTGGCCGGAGGGGACCAGCGCCTGGTGCAGCCATGGCAGCAGTTCCGTCATCTGCTGTTCCAGCATCCAGGGCGGGTTGATCACAATCATGCCCGAACCGGTCATGCCACGCTGGTCACTGTCGGGCCTCACCGCCAGCTCGATTTGCATGATGCGGCGGATGCCGGTTTTTTCCAACGCCACCAGGATTTTTTTCACATGCTGGCGCAATACTACCGGATACCACAAGGCATATACGCCGGTGGCGAAGCGTTTGTAGCCTTCCTGAATACCGGATACCACGTCTTGATAATCGGTTTTCATTTCATAAGGCGGATCGATCAGCACCACGCCTCGGCGGCTTAACGGTGGTAATTGCGATTTTAACTGCGCGTAGCCATCGGCACGCAGCACTTCCGCGCGCGCATCTTTCTGAAACTCATCGCGCAGCAAAGGGTAATCGCTGGAGTGCAGTTCGGTCAGATGCAGCTTATCGTGTTCACGCAGCATCTGGCGGGCAATCAACGGCGAACCCGGGTAATAACGCAGCGTACCGCTACGATTGTAATGACGAATGACCGTCAGGTAGGGTTCCAGCAGCGCTGGACAATCGTCCCGCTGCCAGATTTGCGCGATACCTTCAAGATACTCTCCGGTGCGTCCGGCATGCTCGCTGCTGAGCAAATAACGCCCGGCGCCGGCATGGGTATCAAGGTAAAGGAAGGGTTTATCCTTTTCTTTCATGGCCGTCAGGATCAGACTCTGCACGGTGTGCTTGAGCACATCGGCGTGATTACCGGCATGGAAGCTGTGGCGATAACTTAACATAATATATTTGCACTTTTAGAGGGTGTTTGTATCAACAGTAAAATCAGTAAATAGCTGAAATTTTTACTGTGCATTGTTGCAGTGCCGATGGTTATGGGCGACCTGTGCGGGAACCTAAAAGCAAGGCGCGTAAAACGGAGCACAGCATATCATGACGGGCAGTATAAACCGCATAGGATATAAAAAGTGTAGACCTTCGGGTCTTTCATCGACCCGGAATGGCTTTTTATTGTTGAAGGGGCGCGTTTTGCCAGGCGAAGGCGTACCGCCGGCATAACGCCGGGCGGCACGCGCGTTCGTTATTGATGTGCCATGCTGTCCAAAATGATTGAGGTTATGACGCCAGTCGCCACGGCAATCAGAACGTAATTACCGTTAACATAAGCCCAATGTTCGCCACGTGGAGGCTCACGTAGGCCACGTTCGCGCCAGTCGTTCACGCGGTATTCATCACCCCGGAAACGCCGCGGCGCCGGATGTCCACGCCTGAAATCATGACCGTTCCAGGCAAAATGGTCGCGCTCGCCGCCCTGCGGGCCGCCGTTATGGCCGCGATCGCCATGTCCGTCTTGCCGGCCAGGGCCACCCTGAGCCCGGTGGTCGCCGTGGTCTTGTCCACCTTGCTGTTGCCACTTCTGCTGGCCTTGGGGGCCGCCATCATGGCCATCGGCGTAAGACTGCGTGGAAAGGCAGACGCTTGCTGAGAATAGGGTTATTACGAATGCGAGCATTGTTTTTTTCATTTTTACTTCCCTCTATGACGCGACTGCTTTGTCAAGCCAGTGGTTATCAATATCAGTTAACCATGACGACTTGTAACCACGAATTATCTTAAAAAAGTCCGGGCTGACAATCATTTACCCGCTTTAATACATTCTTAACAGTTGTTAAAAACCGGCCGGGAAAGTATCACAATCCGGCAGCCGTTAATACCCTATCGGAAAAATAGTGGTTTATGAAATTTACCGGCAGTGGATCTACACGCCGGCAAAAAATGGTGGGGTTACAGAGTTTAATCATAGTCTCGTTTTGGCGAAGTGTTTTTTTAAATATAAACAGCCAGCATATAATAACTTATTGATTAGATGGGGGTTGACTGTAATGTGGCATCAACAATAATAAAATTTAAATATAATAATGAGTATTATCAAGACTCCTTTTTTATCTTTATGGACTGATAAACGCCGGGAATCATCTCTTACTCCAACGGTTATCCTTTCAAGGAATGATTATGAACTTTGCTCTCTATAATCCCCAGAACGGCGCGCCCAACCCGGAAAAAGCCCTGCGTATGTTCCCGCAGTTGAGCGAGTTCCATCAACATTTAGGTCAAACGCCCCTGATGCCGGTACCAGGCCCCAAGGGCGGCGCCAGGATCTTGGCGAAATGCGAATTTGAAAATCCCTTTGGCTCCGTTAAAGATCGCGCGGCGTTTGGTCTGTTTTGTGATGCCATTAACCAGCATGATTTCAGCCAAGGACAGCTAAAACTACTGGATGCTTCCGGTGGGAATATGGGCCGGGCGTTGGCCATGTTGGGTAAACTTTGTGATATACCGGTGCACCTGGTGGTGCCCGATTCTTCACCGGATACGCTGATCAAAGCGCTATATGACGCGCGCGCCGACGTGACGCTGGTGGACCGCCAGCACTTCTTGTTAGGGCTTATCGCCCGCGCACAGGATATTGCGCGACGGGATCCGGGCTGGACCTTGCTCTCTCAGCATCTCAACTTAGCCAACGTCGCGGTGCACCAGTATCAAACCGGCCAAGAGATTCGCCAGCAACTGCACGGGGGAAAAGCCGATGGCTGGGTGGCGGCGGTGGGCACCGGCGGCACGTTGTCCGGCGTGTATGCGGCATTAGTGCAAGACAATCCGTCGCTTAAAGTACAGGGTACCACGCCCTGGGAGTTGCCTTTCGGTACCATGGCGCCACCTAACGGCAAGAATAAGTTTGCCGGCGCGGGCGGCATGGGCTTTGGCTTTCGCCAGCCGTTCATTACCCGCATGCCGGTGGACGATCTGCCATTCTTTAAAGTGAGTTGGGAAGATGCGCTGGCGGCCATGTTTGAATTCCATCAGCTAACCGGGGTGCGCATCGGGGCGTCTTCGGCGGCCAATTGGAAAAGCGCTTACCATCTGGCCAGATCAATGGGTCCACATGAGCTGGTTGTCACGCTTTTTGCCGACGCCGGTAGCGATAGCGACCGTGAAACAGGGCAGGAATTTTTTAACTGTAACGAGCCGGTTCACAGCTGAAAGCCAGGCAGACCGCTACTATATTCATCAATAGCAGCGGGCTTTACCGATTTTAGCGCCGCGTTTATCTCCCCAGTAGCCTGGTGATTTTGTCCGCTTTCCATTTATCAATACGCCGATTGAATATAAAGATTATCAATCCACGTCTGATCAGCAAAGCGGCCAAAATCCCTATCACCAATCCTGCCCAGGTAATGCTGTGGCTGGTCAACCAGTTTAGGGTCAGTAAAAACAGGCTCGTAATGCCGAACCCGATCAGATCGCGATAAAATTTGGCTTCCAACTCGACCCGCTTTCTAATTCTGGCCAATCGTTCATCGATAGCCTTTGCCTGTTCCTGCTCTGCCGGCTCGGCCTGCCCGACGTAGAGATCGGTAACGCTAACGCCGAATGCCGAGGCGATAGCCGCCAACGTTTCCAGACTAGCCTGTTCGCCATTTTCGATGCGCTGTACCGTTCTAACGCTTAGTGAGGCGATGTCGGCCAACTGCTCTTGTGACCACGCTTTAGCCAACCGCAATGTTTTGATTCGATATTCACGCAACTTTTTTCTCCTGTCGGTGGGTGTATCCGTACCCTACTAGCCCCACCGCGTCGGTAACACGACGGCAACCCGACAGACGGCCGACAGCAGGGCGACAGAGCGCCGCCGACGCGTTTGACGTCGATAGCCGGTCCATTAAAATCGTTATATATTAGATTTTAATTCCAAATGGCGGCCAAGATCACTATGAGCGTTATCCTCCCGGTAGAACAACAATTTCATGCGTATAACGCCCATAATTTAGCAGCATTTCTACCCTGCTTTAGCGACGATTTCATGTCCTATCGGATGCCGGATACCCAAGCGGCCGTGGTCGGCAAAGCGCAACTGGCCACCTTTTACGCCGAGCATCGTTTCAATCACCCCAACCTGCGTGCCGAATTGCTATCCCGGACAGTGTGCGGCAATAAAGTGTTTGATCATGAGCTAATTTATGGCCTGACGGAAAAACCTATCGAGAATATGGCGGTATTTCAGGTTGGGAACGGGCTGATTGAGATAGCCTGGTTCTATACCGCGTCTTAATAATCTTCTTGAGGAAGACCATGCGTATCAGGACATCGGCCCGGATTTTAGTGTTCAATCCGCAAAACGAGATCTTGCTGTTTCAATTTAGCCATTCCGATGGGGCGCTGGCCGGTCAGGCATATTGGGCTACGCCCGGTGGTGCGGTTGAGGCGGGCGAAACGCTGCCAGAGGCTGCGGCCAGAGAGTTATATGAGGAAACCGGTATTAAGGATGTGATGTTAACCGCCACGGAATTTACCCGTAACTTTCCCATGCAGCTTAATGATGGCGAGTGGGTTGATGCCCAGGAGCATTATTTTGTCGCCAGGGTAGGTCAAGTGATTATCTCCGATCGAAACTGGTCGGCGAATGAGCGGAAGGAATTTGCGCGTTACGCTTGGTTTTCCCAACCGGCTATCGAGAAAAGCACCGACATCATCTATCCTGCTCAATTAATGGCCATGATCGCCGATATCCGACAGCGCCGCCTTGAAGCACGCTACCCTAACGCTTTTCATATTTCTTTTGGCGACAGTCCCGAACTTGCCGACCGTCTGCTGGCGCTTATCGTTTCCGGTGAAAAGATCGCCACCAGCTGTTCCTATCGTTCCTTTACGGCGGAGCCGTCGCCCGCAATAGGGGATGACTGCGTGGTGTTGGACGGCCAAAATAAACCCGCCTGCGTTATTCGCATTGTGCTGCAAACATTGGTCGGTTTTCATCAGGTGACGGCCGCCATGGCGGCCGAAGAGGGTGAGGGTGACAAAAGCCTTACTTACTGGCGGGCGGAGCATCGCGCTTTTTTTAGCCGGGAAGGAGAGTATGAGCCTGAAATGTTATTGATATTTGAACAGTTCAAGCTCATCGAGGTGCTTGCTTAACCCGCGAACAATTAACGCCAGTTGGGATTTGACATTACGCTATAGCGACCACAGCCCAGGAACGCAATGGCCAGTCCGGCAAACAGATAGACGGCGATAATTTCAAATCCCCAGCCGCCGACTTTGGTTAACGTAAATATCATGCCAGGCTCGGTAATCAGCCAGGCAAACAGCATGGTGGCGCAAAAAATCAGCGCGGCGGGGCGCACCAGGATTCCCAGGATAAACAGGATGGGCACCAGAATTTCGCCGAGAAACACGCCATAACCGACAAACGCCGGCATACCGTGCTGTACCACCATCCCGATGATGCCGGATATACCATAAATCAGTTTATGGATACCATGAAACAGCATCATGCCGCCAAAGGCAACGCGCAGCAACAGTCTTCCCAGATCGGGTCTATCGAGTAGACGATTAAATAAAGCAATCATGTTGTTACCTTCCCATAGAACCAACAGTTTGAACGATCGCCATATCCGATTAATCATTAACGGCTGGCATCTATACCCTGCATCTTTCGCGTTGCCATCAACCTTGAGCAACGGAGTGTGCATTATGGATGTTGAACGATTATCGTTGCATTTATACTTATGCTATTCAATGCTAAATCCACCTGTTATAAGCTGCGCCAGATCAACTTACCTCGGTTAAACGCGCTCGGCATCGGTGAATTTTCCTGTTCGCCGTCAAAATACCTGCTGCGTAAATCCGCCGTCGCCATTGATTTTCGCTATAGTTAGCCTCATCTTAGTCGAATATACCGCTAACAATTATCAGGGCCGTGCTATGACAAATCCGTTATTGACTTCATTTACCTTGCCTCCTTTTTCCGCCATTCGCCCTGAGCATATTGTGCCGGCGGTTACCTCCGCCCTTGATGACTGCCGACAAGCCGTATTAAGCATAGTGGCGCAATCCGGTCCTTACACATGGGATAATCTCTGCCAGCCGCTGGCGGAAGTGGACGATCGTCTGGGCCGGATCTGGTCGCCGGTGGGGCATCTTAACGCGGTAAAAAACAGTCCGGAGCTGCGTGAAGCCTATGAACAGAGCCTGCCGTTATTGTCGGAATACAGTACCTGGGTAGGCCAAAACAAAGGCTTATATGAGGCCTATTGCGATTTACGCGACGGCGAGCATTATGCCGGGCTTAGCGTGGCGCGGAAAAAAGCCGTTGACAATGCCCTGCGCGATTTCGAACTGTCGGGCATTGGCCTGTCGCCGGAAAAACAACGGCGTTATGGCGAGATTGCCGCTCGTTTATCCGATCTGGGATCGACCTACAGTAATAATGTGCTGGACGCCACCATGGGCTGGAGCAAACTGATTACCGACGAAAAAGAACTCGACGGTATGCCTGAAAGCGCCCTGGCGGCCGCCAGGGCGCAGGCGCAGGCCAAGGACCAGGAAGGTTGGCTGCTTACCTTGGACATTCCCAGTTATCTGCCGGTGATGACCTATTGCGATAATGCCGTCCTACGCGAAGAGATGTATCGCGCCTACCTTACCCGCGCCTCCGATCAGGGCCCAAATGCCGGGAAATGGGATAACGGTCCCATCATGGAGGAGATCCTGGCGCTGCGGCATGAGTTCGCGCAGCTTTTGGGTTTCGACAGCTACGCCGATAAATCGCTGGCGACCAAGATGGCGCAGGATCCTCGGCAAGTACTGGATTTCCTAACCGATCTGGCGACACGCGCCCGACCACAGGGAGAGCAGGAGTTGGCACAATTACGCGCTTTTGCGCGAGAACACCATGGACGTAACGAATTGGATCCGTGGGATATCTCGTACTATAGCGAAAAGCAAAAGCAGCATCTTTATGCCATCAGTGACGAACAGCTGCGTCCTTATTTTCCCGAGCCGCGGGTAGTAAAGGGTCTGTTTGAAGTGGTAAAACGCATTTACGGCATTACCGCCGCCGAACGGCATGACGTTGATACCTGGCATCCGGAGGTGCGGTTTTTTGATCTGTTCGACGAACAGGGCGAGCTGCGCGGCAGTTTCTATCTCGATTTATATGCCCGCGAAAATAAACGTGGCGGCGCCTGGATGGATGACTGCGTCGGCATGCTGCGCAAAGCCGACGGTGGTCTGCAAAAGCCGGTAGCCTATCTGACCTGTAATTTTAACCGCCCGGTCAGCGGTAAACCGGCTTTGTTTACCCATGACGAAGTGACGACCCTGTTCCATGAATTCGGCCATGGCCTTCATCATATGCTAACCCGCATTGACACCCCGGGAGTGGCCGGCATCAGCGGCGTGCCTTGGGACGCCGTGGAATTGCCCAGCCAGTTTATGGAAAATTTCTGCTGGCGGCCGGAGGCGTTGGCCTTCATTTCCGGCCACTTTGAAACGCAAGAGCCTCTACCCAAGGCGATGCTGGATAAGCTGCTGGCCGCCAAGAATTATCAGGCAGCGCTGTTTATCCTGCGTCAACTGGAGTTTGGGCTGTTCGACTTCCGCATGCATTATGAATATAACGTTGAACAGGGCGCGCGGATATTGCAAACCCTGGCGGAAGTGAAGCAGCAGGTCGCGGTGATGCCGGCCGTGGAATGGAGCCGCTTCCCGCACGCGTTCAGCCATATCTTCGCCGGTGGTTATGCGGCGGGGTACTATAGCTACCTTTGGGCGGATGTGCTGGCGGCGGACGCATGGTCGCGCTTTGAAGAAGAGGGAATATTCAATCGCGAGACCGGCCAGTCTTTCCTGGATAACGTTCTCTCCCGCGGCGGTTCCGAAGAGCCCATGGCATTGTTCGTACGCTTCCGTGGGCGCGAACCGAAACTGGATGCGATGTTACATCATTACGGCATCCGGGGATAATGGCGCTGGGCCCATTGTGTCTAAGCCATGAAGCGGAGGTCGACGGATCGCGGCTACAGGCCCTGGCGGAACGCTGGGGTTTGGTGAACGATCCGTCCGCGGTCATGGAGTTGATGATGACGCCGGAGCGGCTCGAACTACGCAAACGCGACGAACCCAAACTGGGCGCTATTTTTGTGGATTTTACCGGCGGCGTAATGGCCCATCGGCGACGTTTTGGTGGCGGCCGCGGTGAAGCCATCGCCAAGGCGGTGGGAGTCAAAGGCAAGGTCTTGCCGGACGTCGTGGACGCCACTGCCGGGTTGGGACGCGATGCCTTTGTGCTGGCCGCCCTGGGCTGTCGGGTGCGCATGTTTGAGCGTCACCCGGTGGTGGCCGCGCTCCTGGATGACGGTTTACGGCGTGCTTATGCCGATCCGGAGGTGGGGCCCTGGCTGCGCGAGCGTTTGATCCTGGTCCATTGCTCCAGCCTGACGGGTTTAACCGGGCTGCAGCCTCGCCCAGACGTGGTCTATCTGGATCCGATGTTTCCACACCGGCAAAAAAGCGCCCTGGTCAAAAAAGAGATGCGGGTGTTTCAATCGCTGGTGGGGGCAGATGAGGACGCGGATGAACTCCTGGCGCCGGCGCGGGCGTTGGCGACTCGGCGGATTGTGGTCAAGCGGCCTGACTACGCCCCGCCGCTAGGTGGAGTAGCGGCGCAAGCGCACCTTCAGACTAAAAACCATCGTTTCGATCTTTATACCCCTGACCGAACAATGGGCTGAATTCAGGCCAACCCATACTCTGCTATCAAGGCGCGGAGTATGGGGCGGGTTTATTCTTCGTAGACTTCTTCATCATTAAGCGGAACGATAAGCATATCAACGTGTACCGTGTTGATTAACTGGCGGGCCGAAGACATCAGCTTGCTCCAGAAGTCCTGGTGGTGGCCGCAAAGTACCAGGTCGACATCATATTTATTAATGGCGTCCACTAATACCTGGCCGAGATCGCCACTGCCGCTAAGGACCTCCGTAATCGGATAATTGGCATTTTTTGACAACAGGGTCATGGCGTTTTGGGTTTCTTCGGAGATACGTTTTTGCATATCCCCGAGATTGACGTCAATCAGACCGGTATAAAGATCCGAATAATTGACATCGACATGGATCAAGGAAATCTTGGCATTGTAAGGTCTGGCCATTGATACGGCTTTTTCCACCAACACATTACTTTCCGGAGAAAGGTCAACGGCGATCAGGATGTGTTTATAAGACATAATTAGGCTCCTTGCAAAATGTCACTGGTTAAGCTCGTCGCGACGCGGGTAAGTCATACGGCATGTCTGTGACGCGTTAAGTTTACCACTTGGCGGTATTAAATAAGTGATGCGGGGATCACACCTATACCCGTCATCTCTCACGCTACGGGTGCGTCGCCGCCTTCCTGCAACGCGAAAGCTATAGGGTATGCCCGTCATCTTTTACGCCATTGTCGTTCTAACGTACCTATAAACAGCGACAGTATCAGCATCAAATGCCCGGGTAGAGTAAAAAATTATTAATTATTCTTAAAACGACTTTTAGTATAGCTTCTTTAAGAGAGAGGATCTGTCAATATGCCACTAGGGATGATACTGGGGGGTATGCGGCAAGATTTATGCGCAACGCAAAAAATTTGCTATAAATCTATTATTTATGTCGCTTCGGTTGCTTTATTTTGCTAAAGGTTTTCTACACTTATTATTGTTAGATCAGACATTTTTATACTGTCGATCCGTTCTCGGTAAAATCAATTTTTGGGGTGGGCTTAGTCAGTCCTGGGGTTAGCTGTCAGGGCGCATTCGTCTCTGAGAACCCGGATTCCCAGGGTTTCAGTGATGACTCGCGTCGCCGGGGGGGGTTTATGATTAACACTGTCGCGTTGTTCTGGGCTTTATGTGTCGTCTGCGCCATCAATATGGCGCGCTACTACTCATCATTACGGGCTTTGTTAATTGTGCTGCGGGGGTGCGATCCATTACTTTACCAATACGTTGATGGCGGCGGTTTTTTCACCGCCCATGGACAGCCTAGCAAACAACTGCGATTGGTGCGCTATATCTACGCCCAACGTTATATTGATCATCACGATCCGGAGTTTATCCGGCGTTGTGAACGCGTGCGGCGACAGTTTATGTTAACCAGCGCGTTGTGCGGGCTGATCGTCGTGAGTCTGGTGGCGCTGGCTATCTGGCATTAATATTCCCGTCATACTTCGCGCGGCAGGTGCGTTGGCAATACTCGGCCCTTCCCTGGGCCTTGGTTCCTGCACCCTTCATAGCCGCCAGACCCGAATTCCAGCCAGAACTGCTGGCTCAGCCACGTTTACGGCGGTTAAGAATAATTGCCACCCCAATAACCAGAAGGATCACGATAATGGCGCCGACAATGATCCCACCTTTAGCAATGGCAAGGAGCGGCGAGGCTTCGCCACCCTGACGCAGGATTTTTACGCGTTCTGGCGTGGTTTGTACCTTGGCGTCGCCAAAGGTTTTAAACACATAATTAACCAACGTCGCCACTTGTTCATCATTCATTTTATTGCTGAATGATGGCATCGCCTGGCCTTTATCCGGCGTCAGTCCATCAAGTATCGCCATCACCGTATTATCCGCCACCGGTCGCCTCAGCGCAGCATTGCCATAGAGTGCCGGCAACCCATTGCTTCCTTGCCCTGATAATTGATGGCAGGTCGAACAATAGGCTTCATACAAATTTGTGCCCTGAGAGGCCGACCCGTTCATGATGTCCACATCTGAAAGTTTAGGCACAGATATGGGCAACTTACCCGGCGCCGCATTAATGTTCTGGGCAGGAACACTGCGAATATAAGTGGTAACAGCCGCAATATCCTCAGGAGAAAGCTTACTGAAGCTTTTATTAATCGCTTCTAGCATGGGGCCTCCGGCCTGAGAGCCGTTTGCTGAATGTCCCGTTGCCAGATATTGCTTAAAGTCATTCTCTGACCAGTTGCCTATTCCGGCATGCGGGTCGGGCGTAATGTTCGGGGCGAACCAAGTGCCTAAAGACGCACCCGCTAATGCTTTATCCGACTCCTCGGCCATCAGCGCATTTCTCGGGGTGTGGCAGGTTGAGCAGTGTGTCAAACCTTCCACCAGATAAGCCCCTCGGTTCCATTCGTCAGGTTTGGAATTATCTGCCGCATAAGGCTTACCCCCGGCAAAAAGTAAATTCCATGCGGCCATGGACATGCGGATATTGAATGGGAAGGGCAGGTCTGTAGCGGGACCCTTCTCATCGACAGGTTTTACACTCTGCATAAAATACGCATAGAGTGCCTGCATATCTGTATCGGTAATGTTGGAATAAGCGGTATAAGGCATTGCCGGATAGAGATTAGCACCATCTTTGCGTATACCCTGGCGTACCGCTTTTTCAAAATCCTCAAGCGTGTAATTACCAACGCCGGCTACTTTCGAGGCGGTAATATTGGTCGAGTATATTTTACCAAGCGGTGTGTCCAGTGCTAAGCCACCGGCAAAAGCCTGACCTCCTGGTGCGGTATTGCAGGCTCCGCAGTCCCCGGCAACGGCAAGATACTGCCCTTTGCTCACCTGTTCCGCAGTGGAATTATTCTGTGCGAAAACAGGTACACTTAACATCAGGCCGGTGACGGCGCCAGCAAGACTTAAAGAAAGCAATTTTTTCATCGTTACTCTCCTTAAATTTTGCCAAGAATGGCATCGGCGGTACGCAGACCTAGCGCACAGGCGGTGAGGGTCGAGTTGGCCGTAGCAACGGTTGGCATTACCCCGGTTGAAACCATATACAGGTTGTCGTACTCCCAGGCTTTACCCAAATGGTCGGTTACTGAGGTTCTCTCATCCACGCCCATCGCCAGCGTCCCCGTGATATGCTGGTTGTTGCTATAGACTCCTGGTGGAGAATAGCGCACTTCCGTCGCCCCCAGCATGTTGGCGATATCGGCATAAACCGTTAAGGAATGCTGCATGCCTTTCTCGACATAACCATCATACGAATAAGAGAATGCCGGTACCGGTAATCCCAGCGCATCTTTTTTATGCGTACTGAGCATGGTGCGATTATGCGGGTCTGGTAATTGCTCCATCACATTTTTGATACTGAGTTGACGTGATGCTCGAGAACGAATGGCCTCATCCAGTGAAGAACCGGTCAATCCCTCTTTAATTGCCGCGGCGGTCACCCCGGCAACCTGTGAGGAGTTGGATAAATCGATACGGAACGCGGCAGACTGCGAGCGAAAAGCCCCATCACGCAACTGCTGGATGGACGAGGGACTCATAGGGCCGCGGCCCGGCCACAGAGGCTCATCAACGTAAAAAGTGGCAGAGTTGGATGGGTGATCCATCAGGTTCCGTCCCAGTTGGTCGTAATTGTTGCACAGGCCATGGGGGTTTTTGGCATCCGCCGACATAAATAGAATTTTTGGCGTTTCAATGGCGTTGGCGGCCATCACAAAAACGTCGGCCTCAACCCGATGCGAGACTTTATCCCAATCATAGTAATGCAAGGCCGTTATCCTGCCCTTACCATTATGCTCAAGCTTATAGACTACCGCTTGCGTGATTAATTTTACGCCAGCTTTTTCAGCAGCCTCGGCAGCGATCCCGCCATGATACTGCGCATCGATTGGGCAGATCGGCATACAGTTGTTGTTGCCACAACATTGCGGGCGACCGTCATAGGGCATTGAATTACGCCCAGTGGTATTGGTCAGAACCTCATACTTTGCCGCAAGACGCTCGGTGACGCGTTGCTCCAGGTAGGATTTACGCACCCCCGGCATAGGGAAAGGCTGCCGGCGAGGAGAATATTTCGCCATCTCCGCCGGGCCTGATACACCCCAGAGTAATTCAGCCTCATAGTAGTAAGGTTCGAGATCGTCGTAACTTATCGGCCAATCGCGGCCTACCCCATATTGCGATTTTATTCGAAAATCATTGGGAACCAGGCGCCAGGCTTGCGCGGCCCAGTGCCAACTGGTGCCACCGACAACGCGGAGATATTCCGGCTTATAATCTTTAGGTCCGGTTTGGTCGAGATAGCCGTTATCTTCCGGCTTATAGTCGGGAAAGGGCGCTATCTTGGAATTAGGGTAAGGGGCAATAAAATCGCTTTTACGGGCGGAATGACGGAAATTAGTCACAATTTCGTCCCGCTGGATGCGTGGACCGGCTTCAAGCATCAGTACCTGACGACCGGCTAACGCCAACTTGCGGGCGGTTAATGAACCCACGACGCCAGAGCCAATAACGATGACATCGGTGGAAATGGAATCAGACATTTGGGTGACTTCTTCTCAGTAAAATAAATTAACAAAGCCTAGGCAAACTGGTGTCTTATCAGATGGGCTTAGCGGCCCAACTGCCGTATGCACCATAAGCGTAGCTAGGGGGGCGCAATACATCGGCAACCTCCTGGTTGGCCAGAGCATCGACATAGGCCACGCAAACCGCTTGATCTCCGCTACCCGCCACTCCCAGATACCATCCTGTCAGGATCATCTCCGGCAGAGGCGCCAAATCAGAGACGGAGGAATTGGCGCTGAGTTTTGTTTTTAGATCCACCGCCTTAACGAGGTTTTTTTCGATATAAGAACACAGACGAGAGAGTTTGGTGGGGAACGTATTATCAATTTTCGCGAAGGCGGCAAAAAGTGCCGCACTAAATGCGGCCGGCAACGTTTCGCGCCCCGTAAGCAGTTTCGAAACATTGATAAAATCGCCATTAGCAGGTTCAGCGTCAGCAAATGCCGGGGCAATGCTTAACGGAAGTAGCGTCGAGGCAGCAAGTACCCCCATTCCCTGCAATATCCGCCTACGTGAAACACCAGCGTAGATATCGGTCATTCGGGCTTCCTAGTATTATTTATGCTCAAAAAACGCGCGGGATTTAAATACTTATCTGATCTTAAGCTTCATGATGATGATCATCATATAGGTATTGAGGGAACGGGAACGAGTATACGCCCTTAGAAAAAAAATCGAAGACGGGGGGCCGGGCGCCCATTGCGCTGACAAGCAGGATTGGTTAGGGTCAAAGAAAAATAATCATTCAAACAAACTGTGTTTTCCGATTGATTTTTCTTTTTATTCATTAAGTTAATTGGTGCGTGTCTGCCAGCAACGCAGGACTCTTCCTAAATAGCGGCAGGCGTTATAACACTCATTATAAATACAAAAAAATATGTAACATAGATTTTCATAACCGAAAACAATCTTTTAACCTGACGCCTGCGGCGGGAATTATTCGGGTGATAAAAAAGGCGACCCGCGGGCCGCCTGTGCGAAATCCATGTCGAAAGGCTAAATCAATCTTAGCGCCATCCAGTACAGGCTACCGGATAATACGATGGCCACCTGCAGGGTAAGCACCCACGCGAGCAGAATATTCTGCACGGTTTTGCCCTGAACTCCGCCCCCATCCACCAGCATGGTGCCGGCCACCGCCGAGGACAGCACGTGAGTGGTCGATACCGGCATACCCGTATAACTGGCTGCGCCAATGGAGACGGCGGCGGTCATTTGCGCCGATAATCCCTGCGCATAGGTCATGCCTTTCTTACCGATTTTCTCGCCGATGGTGGTGGCGACCCGGCGCCACCCGATCATGGTACCTAACGATAGCGCGACGGCCACCGCAACGATGATCCACAGCGGCGCATACTCAACGGTCTCCAGCAGATCTTTTCGTAGATTGCTCATAAACCGCTTATCTTCATGGGAGGTCTGGGGCAGTTTAACCACACGGTCCGCCGTATCGGCGATGCACATCAGCAATCGACGCACATGGGAGCGTTCAAATGCCGACAAACCTTCATAGCTTTGTAGGTTCTCCAAAAGCGCCAGGGTCCTATTAATGGCCAGCAAGGCCCGTGAACTGTCGCAATAGAATTCAGTCGGTGCGGAAGGCGTGACGCCAGCTGAAGGCGCCGGTACCACCGGCGGCTCGGTTTCCACCACCTGCGGCAGCGCCGTCTGGTGCTGCAGATAATATTGCTGCAGGTTGCTGACGGCATCGCGCGTACGGGCGATATCGTAGCCGGTCGAACTCATATTGACCACGAATCCCGCCGGCGCCACGCCAATCAGCACCAGCATAATCAAGCCGATGCCTTTTTGCCCATCGTTGGCGCCATGAGCAAAGCTGACCCCGGCCGCGGAGAGGATAAGCGCGGTTCGCGTCCAGAAAGGAGGCTTGCGTTTACCGTCTTTTTTTTCCCGTTCCGCCGGGGTCAGGTGGATGCGCCGCCGCTTGGGGGTGTTGCTCCAGTAACGCCGCAGCAGGAACACCAGGCTGCCAGCGATGACCAGGCCCACCACCGGGGAAATGATGAGTGAAAGGAATATTTCAATCAGTTTTGGGATGTTCAGCGCATCCAGTACCGACGTATCGGTGACCAGGGCATTGGTTAGGCCGATCCCGATAATGGCGCCGATCAAGGTATGGGAACTGGATGCCGGTAAACCAAAGTACCAAGTGCCCAAGTTCCAGATAATCGCTGCCAGCAGCATGGAAAACATCATTGCCAGTCCATGGGTGGAGCTGACGTTCAACAGTAGATTGACCGGCAGTAGATGAACGATGGCATAGGCCACGCTCAGGCCGCCGAGCAGCACTCCAAGGAAATTGAAGATGCCCGACATGCCCACCGCCAGTTGGGAGCGCAGGGCGCGGGTATAGATTACGGTTGCTACCGCATTGGCGGTATCATGAAAGCCATTGATAGCCTCATAAACCAACACAAATATTAATGCGATCACCAACATAAGACCGGTATGAAATTCCAGGCCGGTAAATAGATGTAGCATAGGGTTACGCCATAGATTGGACATGAACGGGGCGCATTATCTGCGACAACAGGGCCGGTGGAAAAGAGAAATATGACGTTTTCATGACTTTTTTATAGGCAGCACCTCTCGCATGGCGCATTTTTATATTATAAATCATATTGATATCTATTTTTACGGATTTTATCATCCTGTTACGTTGGCGTAACGGGCTCCCGCCCATTACAATCAGCCGCCTCCGGGGCGCGCTTCGGCGGCCGGAACCGTTGGTTTTACTCCTTTATATAGAGAGAGGCACCTTGGAACAGTTTGATGTGGTAGTGATCGGCGCCGGTGCCGCCGGCATGTTTTGCGCGGCCCAAGCCGGACAGCTGGGGCTCAGGGTATTGCTGCTGGATAATGGTAAAAAACCAGGGCGCAAGATTTTAATGTCAGTCGGCGGCCGTTGCAATTTCACCAATCTCCACGTCGAGCCCGCGGCGTTTCTCTCGCAAAATCCGCATTTTTGTAAATCCGCGCTATCGCGCTATACCCAATGGGATTTTATTGCCCTCATGCAGCGCCACGGCATCGCCTACCATGAAAAAACCCTGGGACAGCTGTTTTGCGACGACTCCGCGCAGCAGGTCGTGGATTTGCTGCTTAAGGAATGCCAACAGGGGCAGGTCACGCTGCGCTTGCGTTGCGACGTCGGTGCCGTGGCGCGCCAGGGGGACGATTTTATCCTGACCCTGCCCGGCGGCGAGATCAAAACCGCGGCGCTGGTGATCGCCACGGGTGGGCTGTCGATGCCAGGCCTTGGCGCCACGCCCTTTGGTTATAAAATTGCCGAGCAGTTTGGTTTGCCGGTGATCCCCACGCGCGCGGCACTGGTCCCGGTGACCTTGCATAAACCTTTGCTTGATCAGCTCAGCGTGCTGTCCGGCATTGGCGTGCCCGCGTTGGTCAGCGCGCAAAACGGTGTTTCCTTCCGGGAAAATCTGTTGTTTACCCATCGCGGTTTGTCCGGACCGGCCATTTTGCAAATTTCCAGCTTCTGGCATAACGGCGAATATCTGACCATTAACCTGCTGCCGGATATCGATTTAGCGGATTTTCTGGCGGGGGAGCTGCGGGATCATCCCAATCAAAGTCTTAAGAATACGCTGGCCAAACTGTTGCCCCGTCGATTTGTGGAGATTTGGTTTACCCTGCTGGCGATTCCAGAATCCACTCTCAGGCAACTGACCCGGCGCCAGCAAGTCGAGTGGGTACTGGCCCTGCAGCAATGGCGAATTCAGCCGAACGGCACCGAAGGCTACCGCACCGCCGAAGTAACACAGGGCGGCGTGGATACCCGTCACCTATCGTCCAAAACCATGGAGTGCCAGCGGGTGCCGGGCCTCTATTTTATCGGCGAGGTGGTGGATGTGATCGGCTGGCTAGGCGGGTATAACTTCCAATGGGCCTGGAGTTCGGCCTGGGCCTGCGCGCAGGCGTTGGAGACGGCCGCGCGCGGACAAACATACCCTGTCTGACCGTGCAGGCTGATATTCTGACTTATCTCAATATTTCCGACTATTTTCGGCGAGGGGGATAAATGGCGCTTAATTGCGCCATAACATGTCCATTGGCACCGCAAATCCGTTTGGAACATTTTTAAGCGGCAGTATATTGTTGCCGGTATAGAGCATGATGCCGCCCCGCCAACCACTGCCGGCCTGTTCAGCCAAATGGGCCAGTCCCGTTCCGTCTCTGGACTGGATACTGGCCGCTTTTTTAACTTCCACGCCCCAAATGTTGCAGCTTTGTTCAATCACTAAATCAACTTCTATTTGATCTTTGTCACGGTAGTGGGAAAACCGCAGCTCGTTATCAACCCATCCTGACTGACAAATCAATTGCTGTACTACGAAGCTTTCCAGCATCCCGCCAAATGCGTCGCTTTGATTTTGCCAGTCTCCCATTTTCAGGTTACGTAGCGCGCAGGCTAAACCCGAATCGATAATATGGATTTTTGCTGCTTTCACCAGCCGTTTGGCTTGGTTTTTATGCCAAGCCGGTAAGCGTCGCACTAAAAATAATTGCTCAAGTATGGCCAGGTATTTATCCACGGTCTCCCGTTGTATCCCCAGGTCTTTTGCTAAGCCGCTGAGGTTAAGTAAATTGCCGGTACGAAGGGCGAACAGCTCGATAAGGCGACGTAGTTCATTACCATCGCGTATGTTGGCAATATCTTTGACGTCACGTTGGATAATGGCATTGAGGTATTGCCTATGCCATTGTCGGGCCCGATCCGGCGGGCGGGTGTTAGGTTCCGGATACCCGCCGCTGACCACGGCTTCCGCTACGCTCCGGATCTGACTTGGCTGATCCTGGATTTTTGTCGTTATTTCACCGTCGATAAGCCGTTGCAGCAATGATTTATTGGCATGCTGTTTTTCTTGCTCCGACAGGGGTTGCAGATAAATGACTTCAATACGACCCGCCAGCGATTCCTGTATGCCCGGTAGCAGGAGGAGATTGGCCGAACCGGTAAGAATAAAGCGACCTGGCTGGCGATTGGCATCGATGGCGCCTTTAAGAGCGGGCATGAGTTCCGGTACCCTCTGCACTTCGTCCAAGATCACGCGCTCGGGCAGCCCCTGGATAAAGCCGGATGGATCCAGCCTTGCCGCGTTGAGTAGCGTTGAATCATCGAAATTGACATATCCCCTCGTGGGATCAAGACTTTTCACAAGCGTAGTCTTACCTACCTGCCGCGGTCCTAGCAGGCAAACGGCGGGCGTATCTTTTAAGGCTTCGACAATCTGGGGCGCTAATAAGCGTGGATGTATCAATAAGTCGGTCATGCCAAGTCCGCGTTTTGTCAGCTTGATAAGGTGGATCCTTCGTTTATTTACGGATTATTATAGCGTCTAATTGCTGGTTACAACAGCGTCTAATTGCTGGTTACAACGGCGTCCAACTGCTGGTTACAATGTCGTCCAACTGCTGGTTACAACGTCGTCCAATTGCTGGTTACAACGGCGTCCAATTGCTGGTTACAATAGCGTCCAATTGCTGGTTACGGCAGCGTTCAATTGCTGGTCAAGCCTGCTTGGCATTGTTGCCTCAACCTGATGTAGCGGTCGTCGGGCTAACTCGAGGGATCGGGTTGAGCACGTTGATGTTAATGGGCTGCCGGTCGAAATTGGCTATTTCAACAGATTGTTTTTTGTTTTATTTAGCTGTATAAATATACAGTTACTGGTTCGCAGTATCTGTCCCCAGGCGACTAAACAATTGATTATTCTTTTAATAACAATCTGTTAATAAGGAAATCCCATGAGCATAAAATTTGTCAGCCAAGCGCCCCTACCTATCGCGGGTCTCCGGGTAACCGGTCCTTATCCCGAGTCGATTCCGTTGGGTTTCGAAGCACTTTCCCTCTGGGTGGAACGTCATGTTGTCGAGGCGAGGGACTGGGTGGCTCTATATTGGGACGATCCCTCACGGGTGGCGCCTCAAGCGCTGAGGGCTGACGTTGCCGTGGACTTCCCGGCGGATATGGAGCTTCCTAAAGACAGTGCTGTGACGATGGCTAAACAGACGATTCAAGGTGGTTTATTTGCCGTATATCACACTAAGGTAAGCAAGGAGAATTTCCCCCAGGCGTGGGAAGATTTTTATACGGAGCTGGCGGGAAGTGAATATCACGCGGTGGAAGGGGCGTGTTTTGAACGCTATTTAGATGACGGTCGCTCCGGGACCTATGAGATTGAGATTTATCAGTCGATAGCGAAAAACAACTGATCCATATCGCCCGGTAGGCCGCTCCCCTGCGGCGTTGGCGACTGACAGGGGAGGGCCGACCGTTGGTACGTTAGCCGCGAGGTTTTATCGCCATGCTGATACCCGCCAGTATTGCCAATGCGATGGCAAAATAGCCTACGCCAAGCCAGCCGCCTTTTTCCCACGCCATCATCGCCCCCATTGAACCCAGCGTGCCACCAAGGAACATGCCGCCCATAAACAGGGTGTTGACCCGACCTTTCGCTTCTTCACGCAAACCGAAAATCACCTGCTGATTAGCAATAAGGGCGCTTTGCACGCCTAGGTCGAGCAGCACAACCCCTAGCGTCAGGCCTATCAGTGACGTCCAGCCGATAAACAGCAGCCAGGCCGCTAGCGTGAGCGCCACGCCCAGAATGATCACCGGTCTGCCGCCAGTACGGTCGGCAAGCCTGCCGGCGGCGGGCGCGGCAAACACGCCCACGGCCCCGATGATGCCGAACAACCCGGCAACGCCGGATCCCAAATGGTAAACGGAGTGAGCCAAATAAAGGGCCAGGATGGTCCAAAAAGCGCTAAACGAGGCAAACAATGCCGCTTGGGTCAGTGTCGCCTGCCGCAGCCGGGGTTCTTCGCGCCACAAACGCACCATTGAGGCCATCAGTGCCGGATAACGGAGCGTGGTCTGCTTTGGCGCCGTGGCTTTGGGTAACATCCGCGCCATCATCAGCGCGCCCAGCAGCGCTAAGGGGACACCCAATAAAAACATGGCGCGCCAGCCGGCATAGGCAGCGACCAGTCCGGCCAATGTTCTGCTGAGTAAAATTCCGCTCAGCAGCCCGCTCATGACGCTACCCACCACCGCGCCGCGCCTGGCCGGGGCGGCCAGGGATGCGGCCACCGGCACGATTTGCTGTGCCGCCGTGGCGCCGATACCGAGTAACAATGACGCGCCCAGCAGCGCCCAGCCGGTGGGGGCTACTGCCGCCAATAGCGACGCCAACGCCAGCATAATAAACTGCGCCACAATCAACGTGCGGCGCTCAAACAGGTCTCCCAAGGGAACCAGTAGCAACAATCCGGCCGCATAGCCCAACTGAGTGACCGTCGGAACCAGGGCGGGACCAAACTGGCCGGGAAAGCTGGCCGAGATCACGACCAGCATGGGTTGATTGTAATAAATATTCGACACGGCGATACCGCAGGCCGCCGCCATGGAAAAAATCAGCGATGGGCTAATAATGCCGGTTTGGGGATGAGGTATGCTGGCTATACTTGACATTTTTTTTCCCGCTAGATGAAACGCCGTCACCACAACGGACGGCCGATGACGCTAAGCATAAGGCGGCGGCCGGGCGGTCGGAAGACCGCGCGGCGCCATAGCTTTTATTCCTGCGGGGAATGAGTGGCGGCCTGGGTCGATTCCATGTCGAATATCTGGGTGAAATAGTCGACAAACGCGCGGGCTTTAGCGCTGGCCAGGCGGCCAGTGGGAAATATGGCCCAAAGATCCATGGTCGGCATCCGCCACTGATTGAGTACCGTCACCGCTTCGCCTCTGGCCACCTCGGGTTCAAACATCCATTGCGAGGCCATAGCCAGCCCGAGTCCGGAAAGCACCGCGGTGCGGATGCCTTCGGCGGCGGATACCTGTATCCGGCCCTGGACGGTGATCACCTGCTGCTCTTCTCCACGGCTAAAGGCCCAACGGGCACCACCGCCTCGGCTTTGGGTATACACCACCGCCTGATGCGCAAGAAGATCCTCAGGGGTTTGGGGCTCGCCATAACGTGCAAAATAAGCCGGTGTACCCACGATGACCAGGCGGCGCGTACTCAGCTTACGGGCCACCAGGCTGGAATCGCTTAACGGGCCCAGTCGCAGCGCTACGTCGATCCCTTCGGCCACCAGATCAATGTGGCGATCGTCAAGAACCACATCGATCTTTAAATCGGGGTGTGCGTCCAGAAAGGGTCCCAATCGGGGCAAGATATGCATCCGGGCGAAGGTCACCGGGGCACACAGGCGCAGCCGTCCGGTCAATCCGCGGCCCGAGCCGCGCGCGGCTATTTCCGCCTCATTGATATCATCAACGGCCCGTTTGGCGCGTAGGTAATACTCTTCGCCCGCCTCGGTGGGCGTGAGGCCGCGCGTAGAGCGAATCAACAGCCTGACGCCCAGGCGTTCCTCAAGCTGCGCAATCGTCTTGGAAACGGCCGGTTGACCGATGCTAAGCCGGCGCGCGGCGGCGGAAAACGAGCCGGTTTCCAGAACACAGACAAATGTCTCCATCGCGGCAAGTCGATCCACAATATTCCTCCGGGGAATGACGTATTATCAGCAGTGTACCCGGACGATGCGAAGCGTGGCAAAAACATTCAGCATAGAGTGACTTATTGGCCTGAACCGGGAGCTGGCGGTTTCCCACACCATGCCGGCGCATGGCTAAGAAACCAGGAGGCCGGCAGCTTAATTAAGTTCAGGATGCTGGACCACCAAAGAAGCCCGTTTTTCCATCAATGTCTTGATTTGATTGTCGATGGACTCTATGCGTAGTTCAATATTGTCATACTGTTGCTGCAGTAACTCTTTAGCTTCAGTCGGGTCGGAGGCCGCGGGCGCCGCGCCCTTAAGGGGGAGGTTAGCGGTCTCCTTCATAAAGAGACCGGTAAACAAACCAATAACGGAAATCATCATCAGGTAATAGGCGGGCATGTAGAGATTATTGGTGCTTTCCACTACCCAGGCGATAAGCGTTGGCGTTAGGCCGGCCAGCAGAATCGAAATATTAAAGGTGATGGCCAACGCGCTGTAGCGAATGTGCGTGGGAAACATGGCGGGTAAGGAAGACGCCATCACGCCGGTAAACGCATTGAGAATGGCCGCCATAATCAGTAAGCCTAAAAAAATCAGGCCGATAATACCGCTGTTGATCATGATAAAGCAGGGTATGGCAAACAGGAATAATCCGACGCTACCGCCGATGACGAAAGGTTTGCGCCCAAAGCGGTCGCTTAGCATGCCGATTATCGGTTGCACAAACAGCATCCCCACCATGATGGCGATAATAATCAGCACGCCGCGATTTTCGGAATAGTGCAGACTATGGGACAAATAGCTAGGCATGTAGGTGAGCAACATATAATAGGTCACGTTGGTAGCGATGACCAGGCCGCCGCACATTAACAAGCTGCGCCATTGTGTGGACGCGATGACGCGAAAAGAGATCTTTGGAGGCGTTTGAATAGTCGACTTGGCTTGCCGATCGATGTGATCAATATGGCGCTGGAAGGTCGGCGTCTCTTCCAAGGCATGACGCAAATAGATCCCAATCAGGCCCAGCGGCGCGGCCAGGAAAAAGGGAATACGCCAGCCCCAGTCGAGAAAGTTTGCCTCACCCACGATACTTGAAACAAACACCACAAAACCCGCGCCCAGAACGAAACCGGCAATCGAGCCGAAATCGAGCCAGCTGCCGAGAAAACCGCGTTTGCGGTCCGGAGAGTACTCGGCGACAAAAACAGCGGCGCCCGAGTATTCTCCTCCCACCGAAAATCCTTGGGCCAGCTTGGCGATCAGCAACAGAATGGGCGCCCAAATGCCAATGCTATTATAGGAAGGTATCAATCCGATACAAAAAGTACTGGCCGACATAATGATGATAGTAATCGCCAAGATTTTTTGACGCCCGAGCTTGTCGCCCAAGCGGCCAAAAAATAACCCACCCAGCGGTCTGACCAGGAAGGGGACGGAAAAGGTGGCCAAAGCGGCAATCATTTGCACCCCGGGATCCGCACCAGGGAAAAAAACCTCTCCCAGCGCGAAAGCCACGAAACCGTAAACGCCAAAATCGAACCATTCCATGGCGTTGCCAAGCGCGGCGGCGGTAATGGCTTTTTTCAGCTTTACATCGTCTATAATGGTAATATCATGAATTTGAAGGGGTTTATCGCGTCTTTTCCTTAACATGGCCATATCTGTCCTTTGTGCCTAACGTAATAACAACCAATAAAACACCGCACTCCATTATGCCGGTGGTGAAAGTCAACCTCTTGAGAACGCAAATCGAACCTAGGTACCGGATATGTCATTATACAACACTATCCGGGACCGATCGGACTGAGGCGGTTAACCAGAAAAGGGGTTGACCCGTTGCCTCGACGTTGGCAACGGATCCTGGGCGGCGCGTATGGGCGATAAGTTGCGGGGGAACTATCGCGCTAATACGGGTGGAATGATCAACTCATCGGGCGTGGGCAAGGGCGGCGTCATGCAGGTTCAGACGCTGCCAGAAGTTCTGTTCGCCCTGGCCACCGGATAGCGGATAACCGTCTGCCAGGGCGGTGTTGACCAGCAACGCACGGCGCCGGGCGGCCGAGAGATTCGGTAGCGGCGCTTCGAGCAACACTTCCGCTCCCGGGGGGAGGCTTACGGGTTTGGCGGCGGTCTTTTCCGCCGGCAGCCCATAGGTCATGGTATAGCGGTAGAAGGTGGCCATGGCTTTATCCTCGTAGGGATCCGCCTGGATATCCTTTTTAGCGCACTGAACCAGCGTGGTGCCACACTCTTTTTCCAGCGCGCTGCGCAGCTGGTTTTTCGCCTGCTCAAAGATAGCCCGATATTGCGGGTCATTTAGAAAATGCGCCACGTTACGTTCGGCAACCATGCGTGAGCCGATGATATCCAGTGGATAATGCACTCCCAGTACAATCCGGGAATAACCATAACGGGCGCCGCGGTCCACCAAAGGTACAAAACGTTCAGGGATCATCTCTGCCAGCAGTAATGCATCAGTATAGCCGGTATTGGTATGACCACTGGGGAACGCCCCCGCCGTCGCGCTATAAGGTTGTCCATCTTTGACCACAGTGTCGTCGGGCACCAGGTGGATAAGATTTCCCGGCGCTAAAAAAGGGCGCGGATAATTGAAGTGATCCTTGGCGGCCGAGGTACTGATCTCAGAGCTTTTGATTAACGCGGCGGCCTGGGCAATTTCACCTTTGCCATAGGCTGTCAGAAAAGCGGTGCCCAGACGCGGACCTAAAGCGTCTGCGAGGAAAAACAGGTAGTTCTGCCCCTCCGCATCCGCCAGCGCCTGCTGCCGCTGCCCTTGGGTGGCATCGCGGTTGATCTGGGTCACGATGGCCAAATTTTGCGTCAGGATTGCCGGCGCTAGATGGGTAAATTCCGCCAACAAGGCAATACCCACCTGCTGATTTTGTTTAACGGCAAAATCATACCCGCTTTGGGTTAGCCAGGTTTTATCCGCCAACGGGGCGCCCTGTTTCGCTTTCTCCAACTGAGGGCGGGTCAAGGTGCCGGCGCTACCCTGCAACGCCTGACGTAAATCATGAAGGACCTGTTGTTCAAGCGAGACGAACCGGGGAGCCTGACCGGCCGGCGTGGTGCTGTCGACGATAATGCTAATTTGGCGCGGTGGGTTATCAACCGGCTGAGCCCCGGCGAACGATAACCACAACATGGCGGTGGAGGCGATAACTACCGAAGGGATGTGCCGCATATCGAATCCTTTTAGTGTAAAACGCATGGCGTTGAAAAAACTGCACGCCATTACGCTAGGCTCGATTTATGACGATTTAATGACAGCGTGGAAAGGGATAAATAGGTCTATATAAGACCGTTCGCCACTGCTTGCTGCTTTTGTCGTTGGTTACGTTCAAGCTCCTCCGGTCGCATGAGTTTTAGCGCCCCGGTGGGGCACATTTCCACGCAGGCCGGGCCTTGGTCGCGGCCGCTGCAGATATCGCATTTGAGCGCAGTGGCATGATAAGCCGGCGGCCGCGCATCATTGGTAGCGGTGCCGACGACGCTAATCATGCCAAACGGGCATGCCAGGGAGCAGGCCTTGCAACCGATGCATAATGATTGCCGAACCTGGACACTGTTTTGTTGATAAACAATGGCGCCGGCCGGACACGCGTTGGCACACGGCGCATTCTCGCATTGACGGCATAATACCGGCATGGTGATCATGGCGGTTTTCACCACCTTTAGCCTGGGTGAAAAGGTCGCCGGCGTGATCGCCCCCGCCGGGCTATGCGCCGTCGAGCAGGCAATTTCACAGGTGCGGCAACCGATGCATCGCGTGCTGTCGGCCACGATAAACTGATTCATTTTCGCTCCCCGACGGCGTTATAACACATTCAGATAGCAACTGATGCTTTCCGCCGCCTTGCGGCCCTCGGCAATGGCGGTCACGATCAGATCGGCGCCGCGGACAATATCGCCGCCGGCAAATATTTTGGCATTGCTGGTTTGGTAGGGGTAGCCCGATACCGTCGGCGCCACGACCCGGCCCTGTTTATCCAGCACCACATTATGATCGGCCAGCCAGGTCATACGATGCGGGCGGAAACCAAAGGCCATGATAACCGCGTCGGCGGCAATCATATGCTCCGAACCTGGTATAGCCACCGCCTGGCGGCGCCCATTTTCGTCAGGTTCACCCATGGCGGTACTGACCATGGTTACGCCCATGACGTGGCCCTGGGGTGTTGTCTCAATGCGTTGCGGCAGTTGGTTGAACATAAACTCGGCGCCCTCCTCGCGGGCGTTCTTCACCTCTCGCTTGGAGCCAGGCATGTTCTTCTCATCGCGACGGTAGGCGCAAATCACCTTGGTGGCGCCCTGGCGCAGCGAGGTCCGCACGCAATCCATGGCGGTATCGCCGCCGCCAAGCACCAGCACGGTTTTATCCTGCAGACTGATATAGGTATGCTCCTCGGAGTCGGGATACCCCATCAGATGACGCGTATTGGCGATCAGGAAGGGCAGGGCGTCAAGGACCCCTTCGGCCTGTTCATTTTCAAGCCCGGAGTGCATTGATTGGTAAGTACCTACCCCTAGAAACAATGCATCGAATTCACTTAGCAATTGTTCCATTGTGATATCGCGGCCAATTTCGGTATTCAGACGGAATTCCACACCCATGGCGCTGAAGATCTCCCGCCGCCGGGTCATGACGCTTTTATCCAATTTAAAGGCGGGGATGCCAAAGGTGAGGAGTCCGCCAATTTCAGGATAGCGGTCGAACACGACCGGCGTGATGCCGTTACGCACCAGAATATCGGCACAGCCTAGCCCGGCCGGCCCGGCGCCGATGATCGCCACCCGTTTGCCGGTAGGGATGATGTGCGACATATCCGGCCGCCACCCCATGGCAAAAGCCGTTTCGGTAATATAACGCTCGATATGCCCGATGGTCACCGCCCCATGACGATCATTGAGGGTGCATGATTGCTCGCAAAGCCGATCCTGAGGGCAGACGCGGCCACAGACTTCCGGCAGGCTACTGGTTTGGTGGCTGAGTTCGGCAGCTTCAATGATGCGGCCCTGGTTGGCCAATTTTATCCATTGCGGAATGGCATTATGCAGAGGGCAAGTCCATTGGCAAATCGTATGCTCACCGCAGCCCAGGCAGCGCTCGGACTGTTCGTTAATCTGCATTTCAGTAAACGGCTGGTAGATTTCGGCAAAACCGGTTTTACGCTGTTCAAGCGGAATTTTGGCCGCTTCGAGCCGGGGTGTCCGCGGCAGATCGAGTAAATTGATTCGTGGTTTAGCGCTACGGGCGTTAGGTACGGGTAACATGCCGACGGGTCTCGCGCCGGCAATCAAATAGCTGGCCGGATCTTTAAGCGCGGCGGCAAAGCGTTTTTGCTGCTGTCCGGCGGCGATTTGCTGTTCGTCAAGCAACTGCAGCGCCTGCGTCGGGCAAGCACTTACGCAGGCCGGCTGGTAATCCAGACCAGCGCATAAATCGCATTTTTGCGCTTCGGTTCTTTCATACGCTTCCGCTAGCCGTTGGCTGGCGGGCTGCACGGTTTCGGTTACTACCGTCATCATACCAAATGGGCAGGCGATAACGCAGCCTTTACAGCCGATGCATCGCTCCTGTAACACCTGGATTGAATCGTGGCTGCGGATGATGGCGTCATTCGGGCAGGCGCTGGCGCAGGGTGCGTCTTCGCAATGGTGGCAGGAAACAGCGATGCTGGCTTTTGAACCCTTGATGACTCTCAGCCTGGGGGTGAAGTACTCACGTTTACCAGGGAACTGGCCATCATGATGAGCGACCACGCAGGCCACTTCACAACTACGGCAGCCAATACAGGCCTCGGATTCTGCGACGATAAAACGATTCATAACACTTTTCCTGCCGGGGTATGCCCAACGGCGCATCAATATAGAGAATGGCTTAGCACGTGGTAATTTGGTGTGTTGCCTAAAGGCCCTATAGTTATAAAGGGTACTCTTTCTTGAATGCAATCCTTTTTTTATCCATCTGGGGTTTAGTTTTCAATAATATGAACCTGGCGCGGGGCGGTTGTGCAGGCTGTGAAAAATCGCCGCAGGCCTTGGGGTAAATGCCCAATTGCCAACGCATTTCGTCGTTCGAGACCGATCCGGGCAAAAAATGCGCTTTTGGGCATACGCCTGTAGATTTGGTCATCTGTACCATGATCCCTTAAAAAGAATTCGTTATACTTATTAACTATTTGTTCACAGGGTGACACCGGTCGCGTTGCCCCCTCGCTGTGAGAATGATGTCCATGTCTGGTTCTTCACCTCAGTCGGCCGCCAGTGGATGGCGTCTTAACCTGAATATTCTGTCGATCGTGGTGTTCAATTTTGTCAACTATTTGACGATTGGCCTGCCATTGGCGGTTTTGCCGGGTTATGTCCATAACCATATGGGTTATAGCGCCTTTTGGGCCGGGCTGGTGATTAGCCTACAATATCTGGCTACCCTGCTTAGCCGCCCCTGGGCCGGACGCTATGCGGATCGGGTCGGGCCGAAACGTATCGTGGTGCTGGGGTTATTTGGCTGCCTTCTGAGCGGCGTTTTTTATCTGTTTTCGCTGTTGGGCGACGCGATACCGCTGCTGGCGTTGGTCATGTTGTGCGCCGGGCGGGTGATCCTGGGCATCGGTCAAAGTTTTGTGGGTACCGGCGCGACGCTTTGGGGGGTGGGTGCCGGGGGGTCGATGCATATTGGCCGGGTCATTTCTTGGAACGGCGTCGCGAGCTACGGTGCTTTGGCGGTGGGGGCACCTCTAGGAGTCTGGTTATATTACCTAGGGGGTTTAGGGCTATTATCCGGGGCAATCATTGCGGTATGCGCCTTGGCCATTATGGCGGCGATTCCTCGTCCTCGGGTTAAGACCGCCGTCGGCAAACAGTTGCCTTTTAGCGCGGTGGTGGGAATTATTTGGCGCTATGGGCTGGTGCTGGCGTTTGCCTCCTGTGGTTTTGGCGTGATCGCCACGTTTATCACTCTGTTTTATGATGATAAAGCTTGGAGCGGCGCGGCGTTTGCCCTGACCTTGTTTAGTTTGGCGTTTGTCGGTACCCGGCTCTTCTTTCCTAACAGCATCAATCGCTATGGTGGGTTACGGGTCTCGATGGGTTGTTTCATCGTTGAAGCCGCCGGTCTGCTCCTGGTGTGGCAGGCGGCGACACCCTGGATGGCGGAGATAGGGGCTTTGCTGACCGGTGCGGGATTTTCCCTGGTCTTTCCCGCCCTGGGCGTGGTGGCTATGAAAGCGGTACCGCCGCAAAATCAGGGAAGTGCCCTGGCGACATTTACTGCGTTTATGGATTTATCCCTAGGTGTGGTTGGCCCGTTGGCCGGTATATTGATGGCGCATGCCGGCGTATCGTCCATCTACCTGGCTGCGGCGGCGCTGGTCCTGGTCGGGCTGATCATGACCCTGACGCTCAGGCGACAGGCATTACGCAGGCAAGCTTCTGGCCAGACAGGATAAGGCCCGCCCCACGGGGGCCTTCGTCTTGCATGTTACCGGTAAGCGGGCAGCGCGCGAACCCGAATCGTTTACCTAAAAAAGCGATTCGGGTTCTCTTGCCTTTCGCCGGGCATCTGCTAAACGTTATTATTTGATGACAATGGTATTCAGGATGGCTTCGGCGGCGCTTTGCGCCTTTTGCTGATCTTCTGCGGGCAGCGTGATTTGCATGGTGAGCAGGTGGGCATCCACCTTGCCGATGACTACCGACGAGTAGGCCGGTTTGCCACCGCTGGAGACGATACTGTCCAACTGCTGCAACGTTTGGCCATTAACGGTAATGGCCTTGTTGGTCACCACCTGCAGGTCCGGGTCGCGTGCGCGCTGCTGTTCTTCAAGCCGCTGGGCCATGACATCCAACCCTTCGGTCGTATTATCGCCGAGGATGACGATAACCGCCTTGTGTCCGGTTTTATCAGCATAAACATGCATATTATTGGCCTGGGTGCCCACTTTACCGCTTTGGTCGCTCATGTCGCCCGGTAACGCAAAGGCCAGTTTACCATCCAGCAGGCTGACTTTATTTTCCGATTGGGCATGCGCCGCGTCGTTGTTAGCCGGGGTGACAGCATCGTTTTTATTGTCACAGGCCGCCAATCCAATCACCAGCAGGCTGATGCCCAGGTACTTCGCTACTTTCTGCATAAATTTCCTTAATACTCCATATGTTCAGCCGATCCGCCTCAACTCATGTTAACCAAACACGATTTGATATAAGAAACAATAGCATCACCTGAACGCCGCCGCGTGCTTTTAGGCTTTTTATGTGATGCTTATGTGGTAAGGATAACGCAAAACCCGGCTTAGCCGGGCTGGAAAAATGCGTTGTGGCTCGGTTGACTCAGGCGTTTAAGCAGCATATTCAGCAGTATGCCATACATCGGTAGGAATAAAATCATGCTAATTAATAGCTTAAAGCTATAGTCCACCAGGGCGATCTCTACCCAATGCGCGGCCATAAAGGGATCGGTACTTTGATAGAAGGCGATAAAAAAGAATGCCAACGTATCGCTGACATTGCCGAACAGCGTGGACGCCGTAGGCGCGACCCACCACCGATAATTGCGGCGCAGTCGGTTAAAGACATGCACATCGAGGATTTGGCCCAGCGCATAGGCCATAAAACTGGCGCAGGCAATGCGTGCGACAAATAGATTAAGCTGGCCGAGCGCGGCGAAGCCCTGCCATTCGCCTTGGTAAAATAGCGAAGAAACGCCGTAGGATACGACAAGTGCCGGCACCATTACCGCCAGAATAATCCTGCGTGCCAGCGACGCGCCGAAAATCCGCACCGTCAAATCGGTAGCCAGGAAAATAAACGGGAAGGTAAAGGCGCCCCAGGTGGTATGGAATCCCAAGATGCTGACCGGCAATTGCACTAAATAATTGCTCGAAGTGATAATAATGATATGAAAAAGCGCTAGCCAGATCAGCGCGTACAGCCGCTGGCGAGGGGTAAAAGTAAACATGCTGTAGCCTTTTTAACCAATGGGGTGAGGGAACCCAGAATGACCAATTTGTAACAACCAACGCGGATAATTGCGCGGCGGCATCATACTCGACCGGCCGAAGATTGCAACTGTTGAGTTTATCATCATTTTCAGCGAAGCTTGCGGATGATTATCACTAGCGTAAACTTATGACGCTGATCTATACCCTTCAACTTTTGCTTTGCCGGTGCGTTGGGTACAACTATATAAACGGAAGCTGGAAATTTTCATGTCAGAACCCTTTGCCGATGCCGATATCATCCTTGATGCCCAGGGACTGCGCTGCCCCGAGCCCGTCATGATGGTGCGCAAAACCGTGCGCCAAATGGAAACCGGCCAAACGTTGCTGATTATCGCCGACGATCCCGCCACTACCCGCGACATTCCCGGCTTCTGCCGCTATATGGAACATACCTTGGTGGCTCAGTTAACGGAGCAACTGCCTTACCGCTATCTGCTGCGCAAAGGATAACGTCAGAAGTATAATGAACGAACGATTAAAAAATGCCCGGCAAAATAGCTGGCGGCGATAACCGCTCTGGCCGCATGAAATGGGTAGCGGAAACGGCTCACCAACCACAGGACGGTGGAGATCAGCAGAAATCCGGTGCCGGCCAGCAGCGATAGGCTGTGATCGTTGCTGAGAGCAAAATACTGCTCTCCGGCAATCCAGACCATCAATACCGTCATGCCGATATACGTGCATATGGGCCAGCGCAGTTCCGCCAGGCGCGGCCATAGCACGGCAATCAGGGCGACGCCGATAATCAGCAGCACGATGGGCAGCGGCCAGAATACGCTAAAGGTCATCTGGCTGGCGAAGCCGATGGTATACAACAGATAGGACAGAAAATAGGCCCCGATCACATAGACCATCCGCTCGTCGCGCAGCAGCAGTAAGGCATCGCCGACCATGGTCGCCACCAGGCCCAGAATGATCAAATAGCCTGCGGGAGTTAACACCGGCGCCTGTGCGGCGAGGGCCAATAATAACAACAAGGTGACCGGTTTGAATAACCAGCGCTGCCACGCTGGTCCACGATAGGTGGCGTCGACGGACAGCCAACCTGAAAAAACCACTGCGATGAATGACCAGAGCATATTTTATCCTTATTGTGCGGTAATGAGGCCTTCCCTGAAAAACGATTGATATTATAGGGACGGATTAAGGCGGGCGATGAACCAGTGTAGGGGAACGCCCCGCGTTTAACCAAGATTTAGTCAGGGAGATGTGCTGCTAGCGTACTTCATGGTATGTTAGCGCCAGAATTTATCCAAGCAAACACATTTGCCCAGAATTGTGGGGGATAGCCGGGTTATGAGCAGCGAACAGCCATTATATCGCATTCAATTTATCAATAATGGCAAGAATTATCAGCTATATGTGCGTGAGCTGAATCAGAGCGCCATGTTTGGTTTCATTGAAATCGGCGAGTTTGTTTTTTACAGCCAAAGCGCTGTATTAGTGGATCCGTCTGAGGAAAAACTGAAAACGGAGTTCGACGGCGTGAGCCGTAGCTATATTCCGCTGCAGGCGGTGATTCGCATCGATGTGGTCGCGGAAAAGGGCAGCGCGCGTATATCCGATCTTGGCGATAATGTCACCGCTTTTCCGTATTACCCGGGCAAGAAGCCTACCTAAGCGCGCTGTCTACCGCTATGCGAACTTAACCCTTCCGGTTTTGCGCGCGCTGTTTCTTTTGCCAGGCCAGCATTTCAAACACGCCGAAAAAAAACATTCGTGCCTGGAAGGCCGTGCTCAATTTTGGCTCATCGCGGGTCAAGGTTGCCTTAAGTAAAATCAGCTGCAGACCATGCATTACCGCCATAAAAAACAGTGCGAAGTCGAAAAAGAAATTTAACGGCCTATGGAACGGGTGAATCAGGTTGTACAACAAAAAAGCCCAGATGATTAACATACAAAAACGGCCAAAATTAATTCCCATCGTCATGCTCCCGTTGACTTTCTTGGCGAATAAATAGCCGGTAGGCAACCTGACCGGCCACCTTCTCCCGGTGCAGTCGCCAATGTGGTGGTACGGATACCTCGGGGCCTTCTATTTCTGTCTCTATATAGATCCACGCTTCCGGCGCCAGCCAACCCCGTTCTTCGAGTAATAGCACCGTTTGCTCGATAAATCCTTGACGAAACGGCGGATCGAGAAAAACCAAATCATAGGGCGTTCCCCGGTTAGCCAGCCAGCGCAGGCTATCGGTCTGAATGACCTGTCCATTTTCGGCGGACAACAGCTGTAGATTTTTTTCCAATTGAGCGGCCACCGCCCGGTCCTGCTCAAGCAGAGTGGTAGTGGCGGCATGGCGGGAGAGGGCTTCCAGGCCCAGCGCGCCGCTACCGGCAAAGCAGTCCAGGCAGCGCGCGCCCTGAATCATCGGCGCCAGCCAGTTAAACAATGTTTCCCTTACCCGATCGGTGGTGGGCCGTAGGCCGGGGCTATCGGGTACCGGCAGCTTTCGCCCGCGCCATTGGCCGCCGATCAGCCGGATTTGCCCGGCCGGACGCGAAGAGTCTTTTTTCGCCATGAATGCCTTATTATTTGCCAAATCAGTAAAAAAACCACGTCAGGAGCGATTGCGCCCCATTCTACCGGGCCGCCCGCCTGGGGGGAATGTTAATTCTCGGTTGTTTGAATGTATCTTGGAAAACCCAACGCCATGCGTGTTGAGGTACGGAGAAAGTGGTAAACTATCAGGTTTATCAGACACGTTATTCATCCGCCATGGTTTTCCGGCGAGGAGTGTAGTAGCATATGGCAAAAGAGAAGAAACGCGGTTTCCTGTCCTGGTTGGGCATTAAGCGTCAGGACGACGCTCAGGAACGGGAACAAGAGAACCCTCAGGGCCTCGATACTGGCACCGACGTGGATGCCATCGCCGGGCAGCCTGG
>JAATGH010000061.1 GCA_015654745.1 Enterobacterales bacterium | reverse complement strand
TGGCCATTACCCCGCTGTAGGCTTGGCATCCGATCCGTAGCGACGCCAGCAAGGTCTGGCTGTTGGCGTTGGCCAGGTGCAGGCGGCTGCCCTGGCTCAATTTCAGCCGGCGCTCGATGGTTGGCAATGAACAGCAGGTATCCTTGATAAAGGTGTAGCGGCCGGTGGCCGCACACCATTCCACAACCTCATCGGATAACAGCCGCTTGTACGGGTAGGGGCACTCGTAAATGCCCAGATCGATGTTCTGCGGCAAAGCAGCGGTAAGCTGCTGAAGCGCCGCCAATACCTGCCGCTCAGGATCCCCGGCCAGCGCCAGCCGGTTGCTGATCAGGATCAGGCCATCAATGCCGGTTTCACTCATGGCCGCGAGCTGCTCTGCCTGTTGGCTCAGCGCGTTGGCGGTATGGCCGGAAGCCACCACCGGCACCCGGCCATCCACCCGCTCGACGATGAATTTCACCAATTGGCGGGCCTCGGCGTCGCTAAGGAAAAACATTTCGCTCGATTGACAGGCGGCAAACAATCCATGGACGCCGGCAGCCAGGTACCACTCCACCAGTTTTTCCAACGAGCGCCAGTCAATTTCGCGTTGATCGTTAAACGGCGTCAGCATCACAGGCCAAACACCGGTGTACTTCTGTGCTTCGGTGCGCGTAAGCATCATGTATTCCTTACAACGTGGTGAAAGCATCGCCTGCAACCTGCACGCGGATCCCCTGGGTCAGCGCCTGGGCGACAAACGCCTGGAACACCTCTGGCAATAATCCTGCATCAACGTAGGCTAGCGTGAGATGATTACTCTGGTGACCCGCCATCAGGTCATCCCGCCCTACGCCGTCTAGCACCGCATTCAGTAATGGCCATTCGTAATTGGTGGCGCGGCGGCGGCGTTCGAACTCGGCTGCGGGCAGCTCCACCGCATGTCCGGTGCCAATGTGCATTACCACGTCGGTGCCTTCATAATGCGCGCGCGCCCAGATGAAGACCCCGGCTTTGCCTTGGCCCGTAATGGTGGAGCCGCCGTAGGGGAAAAACATCGGCGGCTGGCGATAACCGGTCGCGCCGGCAATACCCCCTTTGAGGTGGGCGAAGGGCACGGCGCCGGAGATCTCCAGATCCCAATAGAAGGTTCCCTGATATTCACTGCCCCAGCGAATATCATGCAGCGTGGTTTCCGCCGGCAGGCCCAATGCATCCAGCAATTGCCACAGCATTGCCTGTGGGATCGCGGTGCCCATGTCGACTTCGTTGATGCAAGGGATAGCTTTGCCCGGCCAGATAATCTCGCCGTTTTCATCCGGAATAGGGAAGCGTTCAGCGTCGCCAATCGCCCCTTCCGCAAAGTCGGAGGCGGCACAGCAGTCTTTCAGGCCCTGTTGATATTGCACACCGACGGCGGCCAGGCCAAAGCGTTTCACAAAACGCCCCATGGCTATCATCATGGCGCATTGCTCCAGCACTTGGCCGCGGGTCAGTTCATTGGCTCCATCGTCGCCAAACATGAATGTCATACCGCGCGTTTCGTACCAGGCCAGACAAGCTTCACGCAGCGTCTGCGGCACCTTGTTCATTTCCACCAGTAGTGCGGATTGCGACAGGGATTCGATAGGCATGCCGATATTCACCATTGCCTGCTGCGGGAACACGCCGTTGATCATCCCCATACAAAAGGTGTCGAACAGGCCGATAATTGCTTTATGGCGCAGAATATATTCCCCCACTAAACGTCCTTTCTGTCCCGCCTCGCTCGCCATCACCGCATGGGTTGGCGCGATGGTATGCAGATATCCCGTCGGATGGCTCACGGCGCCATCACGCAGCCAGGTCGCCAGTCCCTGCTCAAATAACGCATCGTCAAAATTGGCTGACCACAGCCGGGAATAGCGTTTACCCAGGCTGGTCAGACTGCCGGCCATGCACAGCATACCGACCAGACCCGGCCAGGTGCCATCGAAGTTGGCCAGTAGCAACACCGGGCCACGGTGACGGGTCAACGAGGGCGCAATGTGGTGGGAATACTGCCAGGCTGTAAGCAGCACAATCAGCGGCGCATCCGGATCGATACGGGCAGACAGATCGCTACCTTGACGCTGGCTGCTGATAAAACCGTGACCACGCTCGGCATCCACCGGGTGGGCACGCAGCATACGATAGCCATGTCGTTCCAGCGCGGCCTGCAGCTTTGCTTCGAACGCCTGCTGCACTGGCCAGCACGCCAGGTTGGCTGGTTCGCGCAGGTCGGCGTTGGTCACCATCAGAATCTCGTGGTGTTGGGCGCGAATCGGCGTGGGCGCCGGTGGAAGATCTAATCTCAACATAGTCAGTTCCTTAGAATTCACGGATTAAGCCATGTCTGCATCGCATCGGCAGCCTGCTGCTGGTGCTGATACATCTGCAGATACAGTGGGTATTTCGCCTGATGAAAACCGGCGGTGGCGGGATCGGCCCGTTGGATCGCCCCCGGCTTGACCATTTCGGCCGCGGCTTGCGGTAAATTAGCGTAATAGCCGCAGGCTACGGCGCCCATCATCGCCGCCCCTAGCGTCACGGCGTCTTCTTCGCTGCTCAAGTGGATATCGCGCCCGGTGATATTGGCGTATTCACGTAGCCACAATGGGTTTTTGGTGACGCCGCCACCGGCCGTGATGCGTTCGATGCGATGACCCGCGGCGGTCATGGTGTCAATAATGTGCCGGGTGCCGTAGGCAATCGCCTGCAGCGTGGCAAGATAAAGGCGTGCCAGCGCGTCAGGTCCCCGTTCCAGCGTCAGGCCGCTGACGGCCCCGCGCGCCAGGGGGTTGGCGCGCGGGGAGCGGTTGCCGTGGTGGTCGGCCAAAACGTGCAATTGGGCAGTAGGCCAGGGTTCGCGCTGTTCGAGTGAGGCTACCCACCCATTGAGGATGCTATAGCTATTTTCACCCGATTGCTGTGCCTGCGCCTGTAGCGCCGGCCAGGTTTCGTTCTGGCGTAGTGTCCATTCCACCAGCGATCCGGCCGCGCTCTGGCCACCTTCGTTTAACCACCAGCCCGGCAGCATTGCATCCCAGTAAGGGCCCCAGACGCCCGGCACCATTAATGGCTCGAGACTGACCAACATATGGCAGTTCGACGTGCCGCCGATCAGCGCCAGATTGCCTGCCGGTTGGCTCCCGACCAGCGCCAGGCCGCCCGCGTGGGCATCAATAATACCGCTGGCGACCACGATGTTCGGCGGCAAGCCCATAGCCAGCGCCGACTCGGCATTCAGATAACCGGCCCTTTCGCCCGGCGGCAATACCGTACCAGGCACTTTTGAGGGGAGATCGCTTAAACCAACGGCGTCTAGCAGCGGTTGACTGAAGCTGGACTGATGCGAAAGGTAATTCCATTTGCATGCCAAGGTGCACACGCTGGCCACATCGGCACCGGTAGCCCGCCACACCAGGTAGTCGGCCAGATCAAACAAACGCCAGGCTTGCTGATAGCGCTGGGGGAAATGGCGTTTAAGCCATAGCGCTTTGGGCAATTCCATTTCAACGCTGACTTCACCGCCGACAAACCGCAATGCTTCGTCTCCCGTGCCGTTTATGTCGGCTGCTTCACGGGTGGCGCGGTGATCCATCCACATGATGATGTCCCGTTCCGGTTCTCCGTCTTCCGCTACGGAAATACCCTGGCCCCTCTCGTTCACCACCACCAGTGAACAGGTGGCGTCAAAACCGATACTGCGGATATCCTGCGCAGGTAACGCAGCTAAAGTGGTTGCTTCGCGTACCGCGCCGCAAACGGCCTGCCAGATTTCGGTTGAGGATTGCTCAACCAGGTTGGTGCGGGGGTGGAATTGGCTAATCGGGTGGACGGCAAAGGCCACGCGTTGCCCGCAAGCCGTAAATACGCCGGCTCTGACACTGCTGGAACCGACATCAATCCCGATAAAACACGTCTGGCTCATTGCATTCCCCTTTGCTATCTCGAGTTAGCAATTTATGGTGCGATGAAAAATGAGACAAATACTTTCTAAGGAAATTGTGATTAACCTCATAGTGAATTATTTAATCAATTGAAATGTAGAGACTAAATTTTGTGGATCCATAGGTGAGGGAACCGTGCGATCAGGGCAGGCTGTCCATGCAGATGGAACACCCGGTCTAACCTCGGCATTTCGCTTATCGACCGAGGGAATTATCGAGCCCGACTCGGGCCAGTTATACAGCTTGCGTCAGCGCATTCACCACAGAGATCACGGTATGGATATTTTTATTCCGTATTGCAGGTCTTCTAACCCGTTGTTTCAACAAGAATCGGAAAGGATATTTCCCTTTTTTTGCCAATTTTATGAGCCTCACGTGATAAAAATTCATGCTCATTGAATACTATGACTTTCGAGGTGCGACTTGATGACTAAAAACGACAGACAAAACGAAATTCGAGTTAAGCTGGTGAAGGATAAAAAAGTCTATGTCTGCGAGTTGGCACAAGAATTAAATGTGACGACGCGGACGATACGTAATGATTTAAAAGAATTAAGTTCTCATGCCCTCTGTTTGCCATTCCATGGCGGCGCGAGCCTGGTGGAAGTTGCGGAGGAATCTCTTTTCGATAAATCTGTGATCAGTACCATTCTGCGCGGGCTAGGCAAAAATAGCGTAGATCCCGCTATGGTTCCCATGTCCAAAGAGCGGCTCCTCGACGGGGGCATTTACATATTGGGGTCCTTTAACGTTGATATTGTCTCCGAAACCTTAATGTTGCCGCGGATTGGACAAACCATCCGGTCATCGTCAACCCATTTTTACGCAGGGGGAAAAGGAACAAATCAGGCAGTGGCAGCCGCCAAGCTCAATAATAATGTGCATTTGGCGATAAAGTTGGGTATGGATGAATTTTCTGAAAAAGCGAGAAAATACATCGCGAATACGGAAATTTCGTCATTTACCATTTTTGAAAATGAAATAGCCTCGACCGGTATAGCCCTGGTGTGGGTTTCTAATGCCACCGGGGATAACATGATTACCATTGATCTGGGTGCTAATGAAACCTTCACTCAGGAAGATATTTTATTTGATTTGGATATCATCAAGAAAAGTAAAGTGTTTCTGACACAGTTGGAAAATAATTTCCCTATAACCCGATTTGCGATTATGCAGGCAAAATCGTTCCACGCCCTCGTATTGGTAAACCCGGCACCTTATGTCTCAGAGGTGAAGGAAATATTACATCTAATTGATATTATTACTCCTAATAAAGTCGAGGCGGAAGCGCTGTCCGGTTTGGTTATTTCCGATATTAACTCAGCGAAATCAGCAGCTAAAAGCATTCATGAACAAGGCGCCAAATGCATAATCATTACGCTTGGTGAATTGGGCTGTTTATTATTTGACGGAGTTATTTTTACTTACATTCCTGCGTATAAATCAGCGGTGGTTGACACCTGCGGCGCGGGAGATGCGTTTACCGGCGCGCTGGCGGCCTGTATTGCCAAGGGGAAAGAATTAATTGATTCCGTGCAATATGCCTGCGCTTTTGCCTCCCTTAAGGTCGAACGTAAAGGCGCCTCCAATATGCCCAATAGTTCTCTGGTTTATCATCGAATGCAGCAGTGATATTTCTATTTTTACCGGATGATATAAAAAATGTTTTTTTACCCGAGTGATTGAAGGCAACTCTAATCAAACGGGTTATAGGATCGGCAGCGTTGTGGCGAACACAAGGTTGTCGCTTTATCGTGACCCTCGAAAGGATAATTCTATGAATAATCAACCATTTTATCGAGTCCTCAGCGCCGCTGCGGTGCTGGTTTTTTCCGCTGCCATGGCTTTTCCTGCCTCTGCCGCCGACGTCCAGACGCATAAACCCAAGATTGCCTTGGTGATGAAATCACTGGCGAACGAGTTTTTCTTGACGATGGAAACTGGCGCCAAGGATTATCAGAAAAAACATGCTGATAAATTTGATCTCATTTCTAACGGTATCAAGAACGAAACCGACACAGCCAATCAAATCCAGATTGTTGAGCAAATGATAGTGTCGAAGGCCGATGCGATTATCATCGCCCCGTCAGACTCTAAGGCGCTTATTCCCGTCGTTAAAAAGGCGGTTGATGCCGGCATTATCGTTATTAATATTGATAATAAATTCGACGCCGCCGTGCTGAAAGATAAAGGGCTGAATGTTCCTTTTGTGGGCCCGGATAACCGTAAAGGAGCAAAAGATATTGGTGATTATTTAGCCAAACATTTAAAGGCGGCCGACCAGGTCGGTATTATTGAAGGGATCCCAACGTCGACGAATTCTCAGCAACGCACGCAAGGTTATCAAGACGCCATGGCGCAGGCGGGCATCAAAGTCGTATCCGTACAGTCTGGTCAATGGGAAATTAACAATGCTAATGCGATCGCTGCGGCAATGCTGAGCGAATATCCCAATATTAAAGCGCTATTAGCCGATAACGACAATATGGCGTTGGGTGCCGTTTCGGCGGTCCGCGCGGCTGGCAAAAAAGGCCAGGTTAAAGTGGTGGGTTATGACAATATCGCGGCAATCAAACCGATGCTGGCTGATGGCCGGGTGTTGGCTACCGCCGATCAGTTCGCATCGCAACAGGCGGTTTTCGGTATAGACGCCGCGTTGGCGGCTTTGAAAAACAAAACCAAACAGAGCGAGCTGGCAAGCAGCGTTGAGACGCCGGTAAAACTGGTGATTAAGCAATAAACCAACGACCTCACCCATGATGAGGTAATACAAAGCGCTGGGATATATCCCTATCTTGGCGTTGTCGCTAAAGCGGCGGCAACGTCAAGCCATAGGGGGTATGGATTATCGAAAAAGAGAGTGTATCCATCCCGGAATTTTTCATTCGACAGTGTTTTTTGTGCTGCCATTACCGGATAAAAATCCTGATAAAATGACACCTGAACTCGAGATTCTTTCTATAGAGGGTATCGGTAAAACTTACAGTGAACCGGTGTTGACGGCGGTTAGCCTGAAATTATACCCAGGAAAAGTCATGGCGCTTACCGGCGAGAATGGGGCCGGTAAAAGTACCTTGTCAAAAATTATTGGTGGCCTTATCACCCCGACCACGGGAACGATGGCCTATCAGGGCAGACCCTATTCACCCGCCAACCGGAAAGCGGCGGAAAAGTTGGGCGTCCGCATGGTCATGCAGGAACTTAATCTTCTCAACACGCTTTCCGTCGCGGAAAATTTATTCATCGATCAATTACCAAGCTGGGCGGGCTGGATTAATAAAAAACGTCTGCGGGAGATGGCTCGCCCTGTCATGGCGATGGTTGGCCTGCAAACCATCGACCCTGATACGTTAGTGGGTGAATTAGGCATGGGGCATCAGCAAATGATCGAGATTGCCCGTAACCTGATAGGCGAGAGCCGCATCCTTATTTTAGACGAACCGACGGCCATGCTGACCAGCCGGGAAGTTGAATTGTTATTTAACCAAATACGCGTATTCAAGCAGCGGGGTGTCTCGTTAATCTATATTTCTCATCGTTTGGATGAACTGGCCATGATTGCCGATGATGTCACCGTCCTGCGTGATGGGCACCTGGTCTGTACCGAAAATATAAACCGTTATAGCGGTGACCAACTGGTGTCGTTGATGGTCGGCCGCGATCTGGAAAGTACGCTTGATGTCAGCGGCCGTAGGCAGGGTAAGCCAATATTAAAAGTAGAAAACTTCAAACGCGGAAAAATCATTAAAGATATTTCGTTTACGCTACATCGTGGCGAGATTTTAGGTATTAGCGGATTGGTTGGCTCGGGGCGCACCGAATTATTACGTGCTATTTTTGGCGCGGATCCCGTGGATAGTGGAAAATTATCCGCGGGCGATCCGCTCCAATCGGCCAGGGTGCGATCGCCCGCCGATGCTATTGCGCACGGAATCGCGCTGGTTACCGAAGATCGCAAAGGCGAAGGGTTATTATTGCCGCAATCGGTTGCCGCCAATATTTCCCTGGGAAACAGCGATAAAATGAGCCGTTTTTCAGTCGTTAATTCGCATCAGGAACAACAACTGGCGCAGAAACAAATCAATAGCTTGGGCATACGTACTGCCGGCAGCGGGCAGTCCGTGGAAAGTTTATCCGGTGGTAATCAACAGAAAGTCCTGATTGGTCGCTGGCTGGAGCGTAATTGCGACGTTATTTTATTTGATGAACCGACGCGCGGAATCGACGTGGGCGCTAAAAGGGATATTTATTTACTGTTAAATGAGCTGACCCAGAATGGCAAAGGGCTGGTGGTGGTTTCCAGCGATCTGCGGGAATTAATGTTAATTTGCGACCGCATTGCCGTGCTTTCCGCAGGAAAACTGGTAGACACATATACCCGCGGCGCCTGGACCCAGGACCAAATTTTGGCTGCGGCATTTTCTGGTTATCAACAATCAGAAAGGATTAATGACACCCAGGAAGCAACAGGGGACACCATACTATGAATAATACTTCCCTATCTCAACATAATGGGCCGGATAAGATGAATCCCTCACCGGCGACAAAAACACGATCACACTCGTCATGGCATGGTTTGAGCAGTTATCTTGGGCTTATTGGCGCACTGCTCGGGATGATTGTGCTTTTTTCTTTGTTAAGCGATCATTTTTTAAGCATAAATACCTTTAGTACCATTGCCAATCAGATTCCTGATTTAATGGTGATGTCGGTTGGCATGACGTTTGTATTAATCATTGCCGGCATAGACTTATCCGTCGGATCATTACTGGCCTTAGCCGCCGCCATTGTCAGCGTAACTTTTCTGAATCTGCACTGGAATCCCTGGGCGGCGGCAATGTCGGGAGTGCTCCTGGCCACTTTAGTGGGTTCACTTACCGGTTTTATCACGGTCTTCTGGCGGATACCGTCATTTATTGTGTCGTTGGGCATGTTGGAAATGGCACGCGGGGCCGCTTATCAATTAACGGACTCCCGGACGGCCTATGTGGGATCAATTTATGATTATTTGGCCGATCCGATCTTCTTGGGGATCTCCCCCTCTTTTTTGATTGCCGCCGTGGTGACGTTGGTGGGGCATTTGGTTCTCACCCGGACTATTTTTGGCCGCCATTTGATTGGCATTGGAACTAATGAAGAAGCCGTGCGTCTGTCGGGTATCAACCCTTCCCCTTATAAAATTATTGTCTTTGCGATGATGGGGGGATTAGCCGGCCTGGCATCGTTATTCCAGGTTGCCCGCCTGGAGGCGGCGGATCCTAATGGTGGCGTCGGCATGGAGCTGCAGGTCATTGCTGCGGTAGTCATTGGGGGCACCAGCTTGATGGGGGGACGAGGTTCGGTTATTTGTACCTTTCTAGGAGCGTTGATTATTTCCGTATTGGCTGCTGGATTAGCCCAAATCGGGGCCAGCGAGCCCACGAAACGCGTGATTACCGGCGCGGTAATTATTGTGGCCGTCGTACTGGATACCTATCGTAGTCAACGCCAGAAAAAATAATGCAGACATTACGCTCAGCACACCAAAATCAACCGGGCCGCGGCACCACCTGCCCCAGCCTGGAGAAAATCAGTTCTTGTCAACCCTATCGAGCCATAGTGCCGACAGCAGTGGGTCTTGCATCAACGTTTGCCAAGCCTGTTCAACCGAGTCAGGAATATCAACGTGGCCTATAAAATGTTTTCCTTGAGGGCCATATCCTTGTTTGTCGTCTCTTAACCGAGGAATTTCTCCCATCAATAAAGTAATAAAACGGTTAATCGGCCACAGCCCACTCTGATTGTGTTCACTAAAACCCACGCCGTTCAGCGTATTTCGCAGGCGCGGGACATAGGTTGGCCAGTTAATAAATGCGGGTTTAAGCGGAGAGTCAAGCCACGTTTGGCGGAAGGTGGCATCGGTGCGACGTTGTAATACGGGATCCTGGATAAGGAACGCACGCTTGGGTATCGATGGCAGTGCTTCAAGTAAGGCCCGGGAAAATAGGGCATTCTGTCCGGTATTGGTCGATGCGGTTTCCAGATAAAGCTGTTCACGCGGCAGGCGCCAAAACGTGACGGCAATGTCCTGCAGAATGGCGGCTTCGGTACGGGCGTAGGTATCAATCGCCTGGTAACGGGGATGTTGTGCTACCGCCTGTCGCAGGAACACGGTGGAGTGGCCAATGCCGCCGGTGATAACGAGCGGTATGTTTTGCCTTTGGGCGAGCCGGCATGCGCCGTCAATCGTGGAGAGAACCGAATTGCCGGCCAAGATAACCACGTCGGCATAAAGAGTGGCCGAATCGGCAGAAAAATCGTCAACGGCCAGCCAGGCGGCGATGGCGTTAATGGCTGAAAGCAGAGGGTCGGGGAGGGGGGGAAGGCTCGATTCGTTGGGGGTTGTGGCGTTCATGCGGTTATGTTGTGCACTATGTGTGGAGTGATGCAGGCAAGTATCGCACCTGGGGCCGCAGGCGGCAATATAGCATCTTGGCGCTGGTCTGGTTCGACGACGTTGGCAGCGTTCAGGAAGGGTGCCGACGGGCACCCTTGGCGAAACGCGGCAGCGCTTGTCTTGTTGATAGCATATTCATATATTGCATGCATTGAATGCAAACTATCGAGATGGTTCTATGGCATCGATTACCGCGAGAAACGTACCGGATGAAGTGCATCGGGCTCTTAGGGTATTGGCGGCCCAGCACGGTCGCAGCGCCGAGACTGAAATCAGGCTGATTCTGGAACATGCCGCGCAACCCGAGGGCCGTATCAAGCTGGGTTGCTTGCTCAATGAAATCGGCCATGAGGCCGGCGGGGCCGATCTCGCCATCGTGCGCGATAATACGCCGGCAAAACCAATGAGTTTTTAATGGCGACGCTAATACTGCGATAACGTTTTTTGTATTACGCAAAGCCCGGAATCGTCACGCCGGCAAACTGCAGCAACAGGACAATATTGAGCGACACAATAGCGATGGTGCCGATAATCGAGGCCAGGGTGATCAGGCGGCTATTGACAAATTCCCGCATAATGTCGCGACGGCGGGTAAATATCACCAGCGCGATCATGGGTCCTGGCAGCGCCAGGCTGAGCACCACCTGGCTATAAACCAGGGCGTCGGTGGCATTAACCCCCATCGCCACCACGACAAATGCCGGGGCCATGGTGACCAGCCGACGCACCCACACCGGGATGTGGAAGCCGACAAAACCCTGCATGATCATCTGACCGGCCATGGTGCCGACCACGGAGCTGGAAATGCCGGACGCAATCAGCGATAGCAGGAATACGCCCGCCGCGCCAACGCCTAATAATGGCGTGAGCGTATGGTAAGCGGTTTCGATTTCGGCCACATCGCTATGGCCCGCATGAAAGGCGCTGGAGGCCATAATCACCATGGCGATATTCACTAAGCCCGCCACGGACAGGGCAACGACCACTTCGATATTGGAAAATTTCAGCAGCCTGCGGCGTTCGCCCGGGTTTTTGGCATGGGTGCGGTGCTGAGTAAGGCCTGAATGTAGAAAAATGGCGTGCGGCATTACCGTGGCGCCGATAATACCGACGGAAATTGTCAGCGCCTGCGCATCGGGCAGTTGCGGTACCAACATCCCTACGCCCGCGGCGGCCCAGTCAACCGGTACGATGAACATTTGTACCAGGTAGCACAGTGCAATCAGCCCGACCAGACTGCCAATCATGAGCTCAAACGGCCTAAAGCCCCGTTTTTCCACCATCAATAACGCGTAAGTGATGAGCGCCGTGACGCCCATACCCGCCAGTAGCGGCATATGGAACAGCAGTGACAAGGCCAGCGCTCCCCCCAGAAATTCGGCTAAATCAGTGGCCATTGCCGCCACTTCGCTGACTGCCCACATGCCCCAGACCACCGGTTGTGGAAATTGGTCCCGGCACATTTCCGCCAGATTTTTCTGGGTGACTATTCCAAGCTTGGCCGATAGCGCCTGAAACAGCATGGCGATAACGTTGGCAACCACGACGACCCATAGCAGTGTATAGCCGTACTTAGACCCCGCCTGAATGTTGGTCGCGAAGTTGCCGGGATCCATATACGCAATCGAGGCGATAACCGCCGGTCCGATAAATAACAGCGGAGTCATTACACCGCGCTTACGCCCGGAAAGCGCATTATTAATCGCTTCGTTAGTTCGCTCGGTCAAGGAGGATGCCCGACTCAGATCGCTCATATCCGTTCCCGCCTTTGCGCTGCCCGCATGCTATAGATGTGATCGGTTTTTACCCGGTAGTGCTGAATATAGCACTGGCTATACTCTATAGGGAAAGCTAACTTTGGCTTAAAATGCGGCCATTATGTTTCAATTTGTAAATTGGAGCAAGGAAGTGGCTCACAGAGGAGCCCTGCTAGGCGATTGGGGTGGTGGTGGTGCCATTGGAAATCACCTGTGCCACATCGCTGAGATTGCCGATTTTTATCTCGCTGGTGCGATTCATTTTGCTTTTATCGATCAGCAGCAGGGATTGTGCGGCGCGCTTGAGTAGCAGTGATTTGAATTCAGCGTTGTAGCTGTTGGAATCCCATAGTACGCCTTGGTTGTCGATGCCATCACAAGAGAAGATAAACAGGTCGATATCCAGATCTTTTAGATGTGAGATTATCGCGGGATTTACATAGCAGGCGTATTTGCGCTGCAGCATCCCGCCAGAGCTGATCAGCTGGATATGTTCGCGTTTAAACAGCTCCTGACAGATTCGTACGCTATTGGTAAATACGGTCAGATCGATGTCGGGCAACTGTTTTGCCAAATACCAGCAGGTTGAACTGGCATCAAGCGCGATAACCATACCGGCATCAATCCAAGGCAGCGTTTGGCGGGCAATATCGGCTTTACCCGTAAAATGGCTCTTCAAGCGTGAACTAAAGGGGTCGCCACTGTCATGGGTCTCGCGTTTAATGCTTTTGGCCCGCCCGTGCTGGCGAATGATCTTACCCTTGATTTGCAGCGCGTTCAGATCGCGTCGAATGGTTTCTTTACTGACCTGCAATAGACCGGCCAGGTCTTCGGTCGTCAGGGTTTCATGCTGGCGGATAAGTTGTACAATGGCTTGGTGGCGCGCCGTTTTCACAATGATCACCTCTCAACGGGTCACCATGCGCGCAGGCGCATGGCCGAGTGCAAAGGATGAGATTAAGGCGTTACTCCTTTTTTTAAAAGAATATTCCCATACTTGGCGGTTTCTCCCGTAACGACAATGGCAAAGGCCTGCTGCGCGCGTTTATAGAATGCGTAACGATCGATGCGTTCAATACGCTGCTGGGCGCGATCGCCAAACAACGCCTGCAGGTAGCGCCGTTCCACGCTCGGGTCCAGTATATCGCCTTCGACCGCGGCCATCATCACCAGCGGCGGCGCATAGCTGTCGAGTTCGAACAGTGGAATGATGGCGCAGAGCAGGTCGCTGACGGTTAATCCGTCGGCGCGGATAACCTGTGGGCCGATACTGTGCGCCGGAAAATGGGCATCGGAAAAAATGATTTCATCCCCATGACCCATTTCCGCTAGGGTTTTTAATAACTGGGGTGAAATTAACGCAGAGATCGTTTTCAGCATATCAAGCTCCTTCCAT
>JAATGH010000107.1 GCA_015654745.1 Enterobacterales bacterium | reverse complement strand
TTCCCCGGTGGGCAGGGCGGTCCGTTGATGCACGTTATCGCGGGTAAGGCGGTAGCGCTAAAGGAGGCTATGGAGCCGGCGTTCCGCATTTACCAGCAGCAGGTGGCCAAGAATGCCAAGGCTATGGTCGCGGTCTTCTTGCAGCGCGGCTATAACATCGTTTCCGGCGGCACCGATAACCATCTCTTCCTGGTGGATCTGGTGGATAAAAATCTCACCGGTAAGGAAGCGGATGCGGCGTTGGGGCGTGCGAATATTACGGTTAACAAAAACACCGTTCCGAACGATCCGAAAAGCCCGTTCGTCACCTCGGGTATTCGCATCGGTACCCCGGCGGTCACCCGGCGTGGCTTTAACGAGCGCGATGTGCGTGAACTGGCCGGCTGGATTTGCGATGTGCTCGATAGCATTCACGATGAAGCGGTGATTGAACGCACTAAACAGAAAGTGCTGGATATCTGCGCCCGCTATCCGGTCTATGCCTAAGACCGCAGAGCAGAGACCCGGCGGATGTCGAGTTTGATGGCATAAGACCCCCGGCCCATCGGGCGGGGTGGTTATACTTGACGGCCCTCGGTGACGGGGGCCGTTGGTATTTGGCGTCGGCTCAGGACGCGTTCTGGGATGAGGGCGTTTCAAGCAGTTGACGGATCCGCTCCTGCTGGGCTTGTGCCAGCGGCAGGCGGACTAACATCAGCGGTGGGGAAAATAGTGGCAGCGGCATGGCAAACGACGTCACGATCAGCGCGGTGTTTTTGGGCGCACCCTGGGTCTGGAACTCGTTCAAGGGCTGGAATTTGATGTTCAGCGGCAGCAAGGTGAGTTCGCGGATTTGCAGTTCCAGCAGTTTTTCCTGTTCTCCTTCGCTTTTCGTCAAAATGACCACCTGCTTCTCTTGCAAATCATTATCCTGCATTAGCCAGGCCCCGAATATCACGGCCAGCAGCCCCATCTCTTCACGAGAAAACCGGATACGATAGGTGGCTTCAAACGGCATAACCGCCGCGCGGGTGGTACGCAGTAACCGAGGATATTTCTATTCCACTTCCGGCTGCAGACTATTATCGATCCCCACATGAAAATGGCATCTTTCCAATGCGGCGCTAAGATGGGAAAATAGCTGATTGGCCAGCATTTCCGGTTGGTTGAACGTCATGCCGGCTAAATGTTGAAAATGCTGAATCAGTTTTTCCACCGCCTGCAGCAGGCGCCGATCCTCCCCGGAATAGGCATCCGGGAGATGGGGTGTCTTTAATTGGTTGACCAGAAGCGTAAAGCAAAGCAACTCTGCGTCGGGCAACGGCCAATCGAGGAACATCTCCGTCACCGACCGATACTCGGACTTAAGCTGCAGCCATTGCTGCTGATGCTGATTGAAGTCTGGATGACGCTGCAGATAGCATTGAATAAGAGCATAACGCAGGTAGAGTGATAAAAATGCGCGGTCATAGGCGGCGGCCTGCCGATCGAGCAAGGCCAGATAGCGCTCAATGACGCCGTCGATCTGTTCCGGCGAGGCCCTAAGCTCCGCCGGCAGTTGGCCCCACTGCTGTTCCAGCAGCGGTAAAAAGTGACGGTCCACTTTTGCCGGGCACAGGCGCAGCGCACGGCGCATACCTTCGATCAGGCATAATCGCTGGTTGAGAATATTGCCCTCGATCCGGTAGTCGCCATCGTGGCGCGCGATTAACGTTAGATGGTATATACGCCGGATGTCGCTCTCGATATGCGCTAGATCCCGCCGGGTCACCGGAACGTCCTCGCCGTTATAGCGGGAAAGGGATACTAGCGTCAACGACGGTAACGGCGCAAACAGCATCAATAGTAAATGGCTACGACGTTGGGGACCGGAAAGCACTGGCACCTGCCGGGTGTTCATGCTCATAGGTAGAGATGCCCTTAGGTTAGCTTTACGCTTAGGATAGCGAATTAATCCGCGGCCTGGGTGGGAACCGGTTGTTGTTTGTGCATTATCCGAGCGGCGTCACGTTTTAACGGGTCATGCACGCCCTGTTTTGGACGCTGGCCGTATTGGCCGGCCGTCTTTTGGAAAGAGATAAGTTATGTCATGTAGCGACTACCGCATGCCTGGGCGTAATCCGGCGCGATGGCCCGGCCTACTTCGATTGTTATTATGGTTTAGCCTGGCGATTGGCGGCGCGGCCCAGGCCCACCCGCATAGCTTCATTGATATGCAGACGGAAATCGTCAGTCAAGACGCGCGGCTTACCGGTCTGAAAATGACCTGGACCATGGATGAAATCACCTCCGCGGACGTATTTTATGATGCGGGCGATGCCAAACCCGACTCGGTCACCTGGAAAAAACTGGCGGCACAGGTGATGGCAAACGTGTTGGGCCAACACTATTTCACCGAAATGTACCGTGATGGGCAGCCGCTAAAATTTGAGGATTTACCTGCGCAATACCATTTGTACCGCAACGGATTGAAGGCCACTCTGGTGTTTGTGATGCTCCTGGCGCATCCAGTCACGCTTGCCGGTTCCCCCATTATTTTTTCGACGTTTGATCCTACCTATTTCGTCGACATGACCTATCAAGGCCTCCCGGCCATAAGCCTGCCGCCAGGTTTGGCCCCGCGCTGCAACGTTGATTTAGCGACCCCGCGGCCCAATGCGTCACTGCAGGCTTATGCGCTCTCGCTGGATAAATCCGATTCCCCGGGCGAGGATATGGCGCTTGGCAAACAATTTGCTCAACGGGTAACGCTGCAATGTCACTAAACCGGTTAATTCCACCCCCGGCGCGCGCGCGACGGCGGCCATCGGCCACCTGGTGGCTGCTCGGAGGGCTGTTATTGCCCATGCTGGCGCTGGTCGGCGGCGTGCTCGTAAATTGGCCGCGGCTTTTCCAGCTAAGCGTACTCTGGCAAAAGCAGCTTCATCAACACCTGGCGTTATTGATCCAGCTGGTGCAGGAGAATCCTCGCCGAGCCGGCGGCGGACTGCTGTCGTTTAGCCTGGCGTATGGCGTGCTGCACGCCATCGGGCCTGGCCATGGCAAAATGGTGATTTCCACCTATCTGGCGACTCACCCCGCCAGGTTGAAGATAAGTCTGTATATGACGCTGGCCGCTTCCTTATTACAGGGCGCGGCGGCGATTGTCCTGGTTTCCACGGTACTGGTGCTGCTGCGCCTGTCTTCTCGGTATTTACATATCGGCGAATTCTGGTTGGAAAAAAGCAGTTATTTGCTGATGGCGGCCCTTGGCCTGATCTTGTGCCGGCGCGCGGCGCGGCGCGGGGGATTAATTAGGACGAGGGGCGGCCACCACCATGAAGGCTGTGGCTGCGGGCATCGGCATTTGCCCGACGATGGCCAGTTACAGACCGCCGACGGTTGGCGTACCCGGCTGGCGGTCGTGCTGGCGATGGGCGTTCGCCCCTGTTCCGGCGCGGTGTTGGTGCTACTGTTTGCTAAAGTCATGGGCGTGTATGTCTGGGGAATGTTGGCCGCGACGGCGATGGCGGTCGGTTCGTCGTTCACCCTGCTGCTGATCGCGTTATTGGTATTTTGCAGCCGTCATCTGGCGGAAAAATTGATCCGCAACCACGAGACGGGGGATCGGGCCCGGGTGGTATGGGGGGTAGCGTCGTTCGCCGGAGGAATATTGCTGATGCTGCTCGGGGGAGTGCTGTACTTCAGCGCGCAGCCGATATTTATGGGGGGGATGGGGCCGTTTGGTCATTAAGCGGGCAAATGCGATCGCGCCGGCCGATGGCCGGGCGCGATCCGTGCGGGGTATTAACGCTTAAGCGCGTCGCTTAATTCTTCCCGCATGGCCGATAACATCGATTTCACTACCCGGGGATTGCCCGCGACCAGGTTGCCGGAGTTGAGGTAGTTGTGGCCGCCGACGAAGTCGGTTACCAGACCGCCCGCTTCCCTGACCAGCAGCTCGCCGCCGGCGTAGTCCCAAGGCTTCAAGCCTATCTCGAAAAAGCCGTCCACCCTGCCGGCCGCGACGTAGGCCAGATCCAGCGCGGCGGAGCCGCTGCGGCGGAAGTCGGCGCATTGCTTAAACAGTTTGCTGACCAGATTCATATAGGTATCGGAGTGCTGTTTGAGCTTGAAGGGAAAACCGGTGGCGATAATGGCGCCTTCAAGGTCGCGCGAGGTACTGCCGCGCAGACGATAACCGTTAAGCTGGGTGCCCTGGCCGCGGGTCGAGGAGAACAGTTCGTTGCGCATCGGATCGTAAACTACCGCGACTTCGGTGCGGCCTTTAATGCGTACCGCGATGGAAACGGCAAAATGGGGAAGGTGCTTGATGAAGTTGGTGGTGCCATCCAGTGGGTCGATAATCCATTGTACATCGCCATCTTCGCCTGCCAGTTCGCCACATTCTTCGCTGATGATGGTGTGCTGCGGATAGGACTTGCGAATGACTTCGATGATTAAACGTTCCGCCTCGCGATCGACGTTGGTCACGAAATCATTGTCGCCTTTCTGGCTGGCCTCAACGGCATCGGGGGTTTCATAATGTTTGGCAATTAAATTACCCGCCTTTCGCGCAGCGCGAATGGCGATGTTGAGCATCGGATGCATGGATATCGTCCA
>JAATGH010000037.1 GCA_015654745.1 Enterobacterales bacterium | reverse complement strand
CGATGATATTGCACAAGCGTTTTTTGATCTTTTCTTTCCGACTGGTTATTTTTCATCCCTTATGCACCGATCTTGGGCGATCTCTTATCAAAAAAACAGCAATTGCCGGATCGAAGGGGTTGTAATCGCGCAGACTGCGACGGTAGAGTCGTAAAGAATATATCGGCTTATTAAGGTTATGCTATGTCGGAATCCTCAAAATCATTGCGTCCATTTAAAAATACCTTCCCGATCCTCGGCCAAAGGATCCTGATCGATCCCTCAAGCGTGGTAATAGGTCAGGTCTCCTTAGGCGACGATGCCAGCGTCTGGCCATTGGTGGCCATTCGCGGGGACGTCAATAAAGTGGAGATCGGCCGTCGGACAAATATACAAGATGGCAGCGTGTTGCACGTTACCCATAGATCCGACCACAACCCGCTGGGCAATCCGCTGATCATCGGTGACGACGTTACCGTCGGCCATAAAGCCATGTTGCATGGTTGCACCATCGGCAATCGTGTCCTGGTGGGCATGGGGTCAATACTGCTTGATGGGGTGATGGTGGAAGATGACGTCATGATCGGCGCGGGCAGCCTGGTCCCGCCGGGCAAACGTCTGGAAAGCGGCTATCTCTATCTGGGCGCCCCGGTGAGAAGGGCTCGGGCATTGACCGCGGCGGAGATTGCCGGACTTACCTATTCCGCCAATAATTATGTGCGCTGGAAGGATGAATATCTGGCGCAGGAAATCTAACCGGGACTGCGGTGAAAAATCATGGCGCGCCGTTTCCCCCACCGCGAACGTTCGCCCGGTTGGGCAAAACGGCGAAACAGACCTACGGCTTATAAGGCGGGCTGCCGACGCAATTGCGCCAATACCGCCTCGATGTCAGGCAGCACACCGTGCCAAAGCATAAAGGAATAGGCCGCTTGTCCAACCAGCATACCCAAGCCGTCGGCACTCTCCCCTGCGCCTTGCGCTAGGCACCAGTGTAAAAAAGGCGTTGGGCCTTGTTGATAGAACATATCATAACAATGCACTGTCGATGCAATAAGCGTTGACGCCAATGCCGGTATTTCGCCATGTACACCCGATGTCGTCGCGTTAACCACCAGATCGAAATCTGGCGAGGCCAGTTCATCCAACGGCCTCGCCACGATATTGCCGGCATGCTGGTAAAACATCTGCAATTCTTGCGCGCGTTTAAACGTCCGATTGGTCAGAACAATGGAACAGCCATAGGAAAGCAGTGGCAATATCACTCCCCGCGCGGCGCCGCCGGCGCCAATCAGCAAAATTCGGCTATCCGGTCTCACCAGACCAAGACGCCGTAAATCCGCCAGTAGACCGATGCCGTCGGTATTGTCGCCCAATAGCGTGCCATCGGCCTGTTTTTTTACCGTATTAACCGCACCAGCCTGGGCCGCCCGTTCCGTTAGCTGGTCGCATAGCGCGAAAGCCCGTTCTTTGAACGGCATGGTGATATTGGCGCCTTCACCTCCGGCTGTGAAAAATCCCTGCAGGGTTGATTCAAACGCCTCAGGTTCCGCCAATATACGACCGTAATGGTGCTCGATACCGGTTTGCGCGGCAAACAAGGCGTGGATTTGCGGAGATTTACTGTGTTTGATCGGGTTGCCAAAAACGGCAAAAGTATCCATTTCCTCAACTCCAGGTTAGCCGTGGCGAATCAGTTCGCCGGTTAAAGCATCGCGAATTTCCGAGGGATTCAATCGCCCGCCCACCTCAAGGTCCATCACGGGAAAATCATGGCCGAACTGCTGGCGTACTTCTGCGGCGCTGCGGGCTGGCGGTGTCCCGGACAAATTGGCGCTGGTCGACACCAGAGGTTTACCAAACGCCAGGCAGAGCTGTATAACCGGCGCAAACGCCGTAACGCGGACCGCCAAGGTGGTGAATTGGCCGGTTAGCCAGCGCGGCGTTTGCCGCCGGGCCGGCATAACCCAGGTCACCGGTCCCGGCCAGCGGGCAAATACCCGCTCTAGCTGGGTCTGGGTCAGTTGGGTGTCGTCGATATAGGGCGATAATTGTTGATAATCCGCCGCTATCAGTATCAACCCTTTAGTCCATGGGCGCTGCTTGATATTGAGCAAGGTGCTTACCGCGGCTTCACTGTCAGGGTCGCATCCCAGACCAAACACCGCTTCGGTAGGATAGGCAATGACCTGTTCACGGCGCAGCGCCGCAACGATATCCGTCAACATCGGCGGTAGTTTATTCTTTGTCATGTTCTTTTTCGGCCACCGGTTTGCCACAGGCCTTATCGGCGCAAAATAGTTTCGGGCCCCGCGCCGTATTTTTCTCCATCAATAACGGAAATTGGCAAACGTCGCAAATGCCTGCCACGGGTGCGTAATTCAGCACAAATCGGCATTGTGGGTATTGGTCGCAGGCATAAAAGTTTTTGCCAAAACGCGATGTCCGCTGCACTAATTTCCCGGACCGGCAGGATGGACAGTCAAACGTCGTCGCATCGGGTTGGTCCACCGCGGCAACATAATCACATGCCGGATAGTCCGCACAACCAATAAACATGCCATAGCGACCTTGCCGCAGCACCAGCGTCCCCTGGCATCGCGGACATATTTGACCATCCAGCACTTTGACAATGTGTCCGTCCGTCTGTTGTTTCAACGGCTTGATATAAGCACACACCGGGTATTGGGAACAGCCGAGAAACGGGCCATGTTGCCCGGATCGCATAACGAGCCCTGCCCCGCATTCAGGACAGAGTTCGATTTGCCTAGCGGTAAAGAGCGCAGCTTTTGCCATAGGGATTTATCGTCAATGATTCTAATGCAGACGGCTTTCATCTTCTTCAAACACAAGATCTTCCATCTGTTGATAGGCGTTTTCAT
>JAATGH010000253.1 GCA_015654745.1 Enterobacterales bacterium | reverse complement strand
GCTGTAGACTTCCACGGTGTCCTTCTCCTTAACCTAATATCGATGCCAGTCGCGCCGCAAGATCGCTTTGCGCCAGCGATTCCTGGTCGCCCGTGGCCAGATTCTTCACCACCACCCGTTGCGTGGCAATTTCGTCCTCTCCGAGCACTAAGGCCAGCCTGGCACCCCATTTGTCGGCACGACCGAACTGTTTCTTGAAATTACCGCCGCCATAGTTGGTCATCAGACGCAGACCGGGCATAGCGTCGCGAATGCGCTCCGCCAATGCCATGGCAGCGCCCAGGGTGTCCGTCCCTGAGGAAATCAGATAGACATCCACCGCCGCGTTGGGCGTAAAGTCCGGGTTCACCGACTGCACCAGCAGTACCAGGCGCTCCAGACCCATAGCGAATCCCACCCCAGGGGTGGCTCGCCCACCAAGCTGCTCTACCAGCCCGTCGTAGCGGCCACCGGCACAAACCGTGCCCTGCGAGCCGAGGCTGGTGGTCACCCACTCAAATACCGTGCGGTTATAATAGTCCAGGCCGCGAACCAAACGCGGATTAACCGTATATGGGATGCCGGCACGCGATAAAAGTTCACACAGGCCGTCAAAGTGTTGCCGCGATTCCTCGTCGAGATAATCGGTCAGTACCGGCGCATCGTCGAGCAATACCTGGATGTCGGCATTCTTGGTATCCAGTACCCGCAGGGGGTTGCTGTACATACGCCGACGGCAATCCTCATCCAGCTGGTCCTTGTGCTGCTCAAGAAAAGCCACCAGCGCATCGCGATAGCGGGCGCGGGCCTCAAGGGAGCCGATGGAGTTCAACTCCAGCGCAACATTCCCGTCAATGCCCAGCGCCCGCCACATCCGGGCGGTGAGTAAAATCAGCTCCGCGTCTATATCCGGTCCCGCCAGGCCAAACACCTCGGCGCCCAACTGATGGAACTGACGGTAACGCCCTTTTTGCGGACGCTCATAGCGAAACATGGGGCCGATATACCACAGACGCTGTTCCTGGTTATAAAACAGGCCATGCTCGATACCGGCGCGCACACAGCCCGCGGTACCCTCCGGGCGCAGCGTCAGGCTTTCGCCGTTGCGATCGTCAAACGTGTACATCTCTTTTTCCACGACATCGGTCACTTCGCCAATGGCGCGTTTGAACAACGGGGTGGACTCCACCAGCGGGATACGGATTTCACCGTAGCCATAGCCTGCCAATACGTCTTTGAGCACACCCTCAATACGCTGCCAAATGGCCGTATCCGCCGGCAAATAGTCGTTCATGCCCCGGATAGCCTGGATATTGTTTGCCATGTCGATTCTCTTTGCGTTTTTTAATTACTTATCAATCAAATTGACGACGATGCGATTGTTTTCATCAAGCATGGCCGCCTTGGCGCGAATTTTCGCTTCGAGCTGATCGATCATTTTTTCGTTGTCAAAACGATCCCGCTGGCGCACGCCATCTTCGTAGAAGCCGCTTTTATTGTGGCCACCGGTGACGCCAATGGTGGACACCAACGCTTCACCCGGCCCGTTGACCACGCAGCCGATGATGGAAATGTCCATCGGGGTAACAATGTCTTCAAGACGCTGCTCAAGGGCGTTAACGGTACCGATAACGTCGAACTCCTGGCGCGAACAGGTCGGGCAGGCGATAAAGTTGATACCGCGCGCCCGGATACGCAGGGATTTGAGAATATCGAAACCGACTTTTACCTCTTCCACCGGGTCAGCGGCTAAATAGATGCGCAACGTGTCGCCTATCCCCTCGCTGAGCAGTAACCCCAGGCCGATGGCTGATTTCACCGAACCGCTGCGCGCCCCGCCCGCTTCGGTAATACCAAGGTGCAGGGGCTGCTCGATGCGGGTGGCCAGCAGACGGTAGGATTCAACCGCCAAAAACACGTCCGACGCCTTAACGCTGACTTTGAACTGGTCAAAATTGAGGCGTTGCAGAATATCCACGTGCCGCATAGCCGACTCAAGCAAGGCTTCGGGCGTGGGTTCGCCATAACGTTCCTGGATATCCTTCTCCAGCGATCCGGCGTTAACGCCGATCCGGATGGGAATATTTTTATCGCGCGCGCAGTCCACCACCGAGCGAATGCGCGCCTCGCTGCCAATATTGCCTGGATTGATGCGCAGGCAATCGACACCGTATTCCGCTACCTTAAGCGCAATGCGGTAATCAAAATGGATATCGGCCACCAGCGGAACGGCAACCTGCTGTTTGATCAGGCGAAAAGCCTCCGCCGCATCCATGGTGGGTACGGATACGCGCACGATATCGACACCGACGCGTTCAAGCGCCTGGATTTGTCGGACTGTAGCGTCAACGTCGGTGGTCCGGGTATTGGTCATGTACTGCACGGCAATTGGCGCACCATCGCCAATGGGCACCTTGCCGACGTAAATTCGTGTTGATTTGCGACGGTTGATGGGTGCTTTATTATGCATCAGATTCTCTCCATAATTGCCGGACAGCCGCCGAACGGCGGCTAAACTTCGTAAATATTGGCGGCGGCTGATGGGTCGTTATTATGCATAAGATTCTTTCCATGATTGCCGAACGGCCGCTTAGTTCGCGGCTATGGTAAATCGCGCAACCTGGTTAGATCTGACATAGCGGCTGAGATCGACCGGTTTGCCCTGGAATTCGATTTTAACCGCCGCCGGAGCGCCGATTTTTAATTTATAGGGCGCTTTGCCAGACAAATTCAGCTTACCGCCGCTACGCTGCGTGCCGCTGAACAGTTTTTTGCCGGTATTGTCCGAGACTTCAAGCCAGCAGTCCGCGGTAAAATTCATGACCAATCCATCGGAGCCGGTTTCAGCCGGCGCGGCGGCGGGCTGTGGGGCCGGGGTTGGCGCAGAAGCCGGCGCCGGGGCCGGGGTTCCTGCGGTGTTGCCGTTAGCAGTATTGCCATTAGCGGTATTGCCGTTAAGCGGTACATTGGTGCCTTGTGGCGCGGACGCCGCGCCGGTCGCGGACGACGTCACCGGGGAATTAGCCGCAGCGGCGCCGGCGTCATTGTCCGCGGTTTGACCCGCATCGTCCGCTGAGGCACCGTCACCGCCGTTCTGGGCGGAGGCGTTATTATCGCCATCCGTCCCCGGCTGTTGGTTGGAGGATTGTACGGCCATATCGGTAATATCTTTCTGCTGGGCCTGGTGATTTTGCCACCACCAGGCACCGGTCAGGCCGATGACCACGAATAAAATAAGCCAGGTGAATCCCATCAGCCAGCCGTCGCGCTTTTTGCGCGTTTTCCCTAAGGAAAAACTCTGCATCGGAGCCACTTTCGAAGCGCGGATGGGCGCCTGTTTTGCCATCATCGGCAATAGCTCTTCTTCGGAGACATGGACCAAACGGGCATAGGAGCGGATATATCCACGTAAAAACGTCGAGGCCAGATTAGGGTTGGCCTTATCCTCTTCTATCTCCCTTACGGTTGTCACTTTCAGGCACAGGCGTTCCGCCACGGCCTGCTGGCTTAAGCCCATCTGTTCACGGGCCTGACGCAGGCGTGCGCCTGTCGTCGTTGCTGCTGTTTGATCTTGGAGGGCTTCAGTATT
>JAATGH010000369.1 GCA_015654745.1 Enterobacterales bacterium | reverse complement strand
TCAGCATCCGAGGTAGCCTGGTATTTTTTATTCAACGCATCCAGCGCGGCAGAGCGCGCCGCAATCGCCGCGACGCTCTGGTCAGTTTTATCGAATACACGCTGCACTTCCTGCTGGTCATTAAAATATTGCCGGCCCCGGTCACTCATTCCACGCGTTTGGGTTGTAAGCGCAGCATCATCCTGATATTTCCGGGCGGCATCGCGCAAATCCTTAAGCGCGTCGATCTGCTCGCGCTGCTTACGGACATTTTCATCCGCGCGCTGGGTCCATATTGCCAGCTCTTCCGAAGAGGCCCGGATCGCCTTGCGCTGCTCATCCGTCCATTTTGTCCCGGCCTGATGCGCCGCGGCATACAAATCTGCAGCCTTCTCTCCCTGGGTAGCTCGGACCTGCTGAACTTCCGTCGCAACACTCAGATCGGCCATTTTGCGGGAGTACTGCTCAGCCTGGCTAGCCGCTTCCCTGACTGCTTTGTTCTGGGAGGAAGTAGCAGCAGTATCGGCCTTTTTGGCCGCAGCTGACGCCGCATCCTTTTGCGCGGCCTGGTCTTTGTTATTGATGTAAGTGGTATAAAGCGCGCCGGTTAATTTCAGGTCTTGCGCTTCATAGACAAATTGCTGATGCTGTTTTGCCAGGCCGGAAAGGCTTGCCAGCTCATTATCCCGCCGGGATCGCTCAACTGCGGTGGCTTGTTGAGGGGTTGCCGAAGCAGTTGATACCACTGGCCCCTGATACGCACCCGCTCCGAATCCGGCGCGCTGGGTAAGAAGGTTATTACCCAGCGACATCAGCCGGTTAAATTCCGAATAAGCCCCGTTCATCATGAGCGTGGACTGATACAGGCTGTTTTCGTTGGCGGCTTGCTGGCGCACCAGGTCAATGCGCTGTTGCTCCGTTGCGTTCAGGGCTGCCAGTGTTTTATCGTGCTCCGCGCGCATCTGGCGCAACCGATCTTCTTCGGTGGCCAGTTTGCCCATGATGGTGTCGATACCGGATTGCAAGTCCGTGGTATTGACGCCCGGAGAGGGATTCTGGAGTTGCTTTTGATAAAACGCGATGGTGCTGGTAAGGCTATTGACCTTATCTTGCTGATCTTCTATCAGGTCAGTTTGCGCTTTTAGCGAGGCACGAATTTTATCGCCGGTGTCAGCCACACCAGAGAGCGATAACGTGCTTAATTTGGCCTTGATGCCGTCCAGGGATTTGGCATATTCCAGCGCGGACGCCGTAGCCTGCTCCTGTTGCTGGTACATCGTGTACCAGGCGCCGGCCCCTAATAATACTGCGCCTGGTATGCCCCCCACCAATGAGAGAAGCCCGGACACGCCAGCCCCGATCCTACTGGTGACAGACGTTAGGTTATTAAGGCCCGTTTCGGATAAGGCAACAGCCCGATTCGACTGCACAAGAGCCGTATTGGCGGCAATCATCGCGCCGCGTTTTTCGATCAGGTTTTGCGTCGCCAGCATTGACGCATTCGTGCCCTTAGCGACATTGGCTTCAGCCAGCGCCAGGTTATAGGCCGATGCCGCTGCGCCAGCGTCCGCCACGGCCTTGCGCTGCGTTTGCGTGGCCGCGTATACCTGGGCGCTGGCAATGCTGACCTGGGCTTTGTAGTTCTCCAGCAGCTTACCAGTGGCGGTGCCGATACTGCCCGCCATGTTGCCAAAGTAACGCGCGGCACCGATGGCCACCAGCGTGCCGGTGACGTTGGCCACTGAGCCCATATTGGCGGCGAGAGCATCAAGCGCGCCGGACAACGCCGTAGATGCGCCTACGGCATTATTTTCTTCCCCCACCCAAGCTTCGAAGGAGTTTTCGACCTTTTGAGCTGAACCGCTTATCGATGCCGGTAAAGTGGCAAACTCTTTTCGCAACTGCTCAACGTTGGTCAGCAGCGGGATAATTTTATCCGTCGTCAACTGGCCGTTGTTCGCCATGGCGCGCAGACCGCCAACGGTCGTATTCAAGCCAGCCGCAAGCAATTTTGCCAGGCGGCCGCCGTTCTCCATGATGGCGTTGAATTCCTCACCGCGGAGCACGCCGGAGCCAATCGCCTGGCTTAACTGCGTGATAACGGAACTGGCTTCCTCAGTACTGGCGCCGGACAGCTTCAGTGACGTAGCAACGGTTTCCGTCACTTTGGCTACGTCTGCGGAAGCGTAACCCGCGTCACGCATGGATTGCGCGATGCGGGCATAAAGATTGGTGTTCGCCTGGATGGATGTGCCGGTACGCTGGCTGATAGCCATCAGCTGGGTCTGCGCCGTCGCAAAATCTTGTGATGAAGTGGACGCCAGGCGCAGGCGGCCGCTTAATTGGTTCCACGTATCCGCATAGCCGATAAGCTCACGCACGGCAAAAGCACCGGCAAACGCGCCGGCCATACCGGTTGCGGATGCTTTGACCGATGCCAGTTGCGAGTTCAGTTCAGCAAGAGCGCGCTGGGTTTCCCGTGTGGCCGCCGCTGCCTGGCGGCCACCATTCTGCATCGTTTTGTAATAATCGGCCCCCATACGGCTGGCGCGGGCGATCTCGGTCTGGAACGAACTGGAATTGGCCGAGATTTTAATAATCAGTTCGCGCAGCGTAGCCATTTTTCACCCATAAAAAAACCGCCGGAAGGCGGTGATTAACCTGCAAGATTACTCAGAAACGCTTCAAAGGCGGCGGTATCGCCGCCGCCGTCCGTGGTCTTGTTTTCTCCCCAGTGCAAAATGACATCCTGAAGAGAAACCTTCCCGCCCTGCGAATTGAGCGTGGCGGCGGCGATCTGGGCCGCCTGGATATCGCCGCGGATATCGCCTATCGGGCTGCGGCGGTCATACTCGATCCACATCTTAAGCTCGCTGGCAGACATGGCGCGCTCCAGCTCCCCAAGTGTCCGCCCCAGCCGCAGCGCCAGCGACATCATGAAAAAATTGAGGGGATCAGCTACTTTTTTTCGGCTTCTTCCTGCGTCACACCGAGTTTAAGCGCCTTGGCCAGCAGGCGGGCATGGACGGGGCCGTAAATGCCTTGCACCAGCTCGGTGTCTGCATCTGAAAATACCGGCTGATCGTCTTCATCAAGCAGCACGTCAATAAACAGGACAACATCCGCCTGGATATTGCGGTGCGTTTTTTGAGACTCGGTTAATTTTGTCTCTTCTTCATCTTCCGGGGCTTCTGGATTAATGATCGATCGCCACTTCGCCCAGGCTGGGCCGGAGGGTTCCCGGATTTTGACCTTTGCGTTTTCCCATTCTGGTACCGTTTCCGTGGCCGTGCGGAAACCAGCAAGCGGAGCAAGCACCTGTTCGCGTAGCGATAGTGTTTTCTTTGCCATGAGTTATTTTTCTCGTAATGAAGGTTAAGAACGGAAGCGGCCCGGCGGCTATAAATCTTAAGGAGAGACGGGGGCGGCAATGGACACGGGCTTGCCCTTCAGGCGAAGAGAGAACGTAGCCGCGACCACACCCGACGTTTCAGACGTCCAGGTATGTTGGCGGACCTCAGAGATAAAGCTGAAGCCATTCCCCGACGGAAACACCACCTTAAAAGCGTAAGTTTCGTCATTGTCATACGCCGTGCGCAGTGCATCCTGAGCCGGGTTGCGGTAAAAATTTCCCGACAGGGATACCTCCGCCGGTGCCGGCAGGCCATTGATATTTTCCGTTTCCGTTGAACACAGGGTAGTGATATCAATGTCAGATTTTTGTCCAGCGGTGAACCCGATTTGCTTAATGGTGCATTCCAAATCCAGCATTACGGCATCCGCGGCGGTCTCGGCGGTTGCAGGTAACGAAGAAATGGAAATTTTGGTACCCTGCGTTTTTTCGGCAAGAGCTGTCATTGGTTTTCTCCAGGCATAAAAAAACCGCCATTCGGCGGCATGATGTTAAATAGGCTGGCTACTGCCAGATCTGCACTTCAAGCGTGGCGCGGTATAGGGCGGTGTCAGGCTCATAGTCTTGCAGTTCCATGAGATCCACCGGCCATAATGGTTCAATGCGGTTTCGCGCCTGCTGGCGAATAGCCCGGGCCTCGTCGATGCTTTGCGCATAGACATCAATTTGCAGGGATGATGCCGACGCGCCTTGACCACATAACACCTGGTCATACGTTGTGGACGGCAGGATAAAAATCACATAGGGCACAGCGGTACCCTGCGGCGCGATGTAGGGAAATACCTGGCCGTCAGCCAGTGGACCCAAAAGGGAATACGCTTCGGCTTCAGTCATTTTGACAGTGCCCTATCGATTGCCCGGTTAAGTTCGGCAAATGCCGCTTCCGCTGCAGCTCGTTCCCGCGCATCAAATGCCGGTCGGATAAAAGGATGCGACTGCAATTTCGAGGTTCCTAGCTCGATGAAACGCCAGTAAAAAGCATTATTTCGATTTTTGGCCTTCATTGAGTTATCGCTGTTGCCAGTCCGAGGATTGGTGCCGCGCACATGCACCCCAGAAACGATACCGCCATCCCGATCGCGCTGGGTAATCACCACAATATTTCGCGCCAGTTTTCCGCTACGCTTCGGCGCTCGCTTTACGGCTTCGTCTTTGAATACGGTCGCGCCGGCGCGGGTTGCGTCGCGCATCACCTTGCGGTTTTCTGCCTTACTGAGCGCCTCCAGTTCCTTACCGATATCCAGCAGGCCGGAGAAATCGAGATTTGTATCGATCACTTTTTCACCCCTTTTTTACACAGCAATTCCAACCGGGTGCCGTTCTCGGCGGTGATTACAGATTCGATATCATAAATCTCGCCGTGGCCGGTCGGCGGGCGGTGCTCAATCCGATTTGCGCTGGTAATTGGCACCGCCGCGTAACGGCGCATCCAGATCCTAACCGTTGTTTCCGACTGCTCAGTTCCTGAGTCCAGCAATTCATGCCCAGAAATATCCGTCACCTCGGCGCGCACAGAGGTAATATCCTCCCAGCCAGTAGCCGGTTGCCCGGAAGGTAACCGGCCGGTTGCCGGCCGCTGGATGGTCACCCGGTGCCGCATTCGCCCCGCTTTCATAGGCCATAGATCCTGTAAGGTTGCAGTAGTGCATCAACGGCAAAATCCAATGGTGCGCTGGCGTTGTTGGTGCCGACCACTACAGCCTCACGGTTGGCATACCAATGGCCGATCAGCAGCAACATTGCCGTTTCGATATCTTCGCCATACAGCAAGGCGTCTTCGTCGGCCTGGTACAGCGGATCATCTGCGAATTCATATAAGCGGCGCTGGGTATAATTCTCCACATAGAGAGCCGCCGCCTTAATGCGGGCTTGCAGCCAGGCATCATCTTCGGTGAATTCCGGCTCGATATTGCAGTGGTGCTTTACCTGTTCAGCCGTTAGCATGGCGTCACCTTATTTGGTTTTCGCCTTAGCCTTAGCATCAGCCTCGGCCGGCGCATTTTCCTCAGCAGGTCCAGTTTCAACCGGTTTTTCTGCCGGTACGTCAGCCGCCACCTCAGTGACCGCCTCGGCATAACCCTTTTTGATCAACTCCCGGCCGTGCTGTTCGAGCGTTTCAAACTCCTGGCCCGCCAGCACAACATCACGGTTTAAATAAATGGGCTTTATCGCAGTCATTTTCATTATTCAATCCAGAAAAAAGCAGCCCGGAGGCTGCTATAAGTTAGTGGGATTATTCGCCGGAAACCGGCACCGTGAAATTGCCATAAATAAAGGCTTCCGGGCGATAAGTTGCCAGCGCCAGACGTTCTTCACAACGAATCGAAATCATGTTCTTTTCAAAGTCGTCGGCGTTTTCCGTACTGATCACCACATTGGCTTCTTCACGGTCAAAGATTTGCGCCGCGCTCCGGAACGCCCCGCACAGGAATTTACCCTGGAACGCGGCGGCCTCGGTGGCCACCACCGGCATACCCCACAAAGTCGGGCCAGTAAGCGCCGCCGGATTGGACAGAATATAGCGGCCCAGCGTGTCTTTGGTCAGTTCGATCTTGGCCCAGTCGATAAAGTGCAGGACATGGCCGTCGCAGGGCACGCGCGCCAGTTGAACCTGCAGCATAGCCAGGCGCAAATCATCGATCCCGTTTTGCTGTGCCACTTCGAATGCTGGCGCATACGCGGTGGCCTGCGGCACAATGCCGTCGAGATGCGCGCCGGTGCCGTCGCCAAAGAGGATTTCCTGCTCTTCAACATATTTCAGGCCATAACGCATTTCAGTATCTACGGTGGACTGCAGTTGCGCAAAGTCGTCCAAAATCTGCTTGGACGCCTTGAACATATGTGCGATGGTGCGCACCGGCGAATATTTTTCAGCAAAGGAAATATCGCTGTACGGCTTGGTAGTGTTTTCCGCTACTGCCGCCGCGTTATTGGTAAAGCCAGTTTGCTGAATCCAATAAATAGTATTGGAACCCGTACGGCCAGGCGCGATCAGTTCACGGATAAACAGCCGTTGTTTGAGGCGTTCCAGAATACCGGGCTGGCGGTCAGGTGCCACGATTTGCCCCGGAACATTAACGGACAGCAACGCAGCACTGACGGGAACGCTAAGGCGCTTATTACCCTCGAGACCAGCAACAAATGTTTTCAGCGCCTCAGACGAGATCACCTGCATACCGACCGTTTCGATAACGCTTTTGGCATTCGCCAGCGGCATTTGGGCCACATGCTGTTCCAATTCACCCAGGGCCGCCTTAAGCGTTTTTTCGGCCTCTCGCATGGCGTTTAACTCGGTCGCCATTTTATCGACAGACTCTTTCGTCTCGGCAGATAATCCAGCCGCCTTTTGGGCTTCTTTCAGCGCATTTTCCGCCAGAGCGCTAAATTTGCCGTTAGTTTCCTCGATCTGAGAGGAAACCTTTTTCAGTAACTCATTCACATCAGACATAATTTCTCCAAT
>JAATGH010000138.1 GCA_015654745.1 Enterobacterales bacterium | reverse complement strand
TCCCTTCATCAGCCTGCTTTTAGGATGTCCACTTACTAACGCCATGCTGGTAACCTCAAATGCCTTAATGGAGAACGACTTCTCTATTTAGCAAACTAATAGAATCATGCAATTATCAATTATCCGATATTTTTTAGCCAAGTACAAATTTCGGATAAAGCCAATTGGAAATTATAAAAGACCGGCGCGGGCTTAACCTGCATGAGCTTACCGTCCATGGACGACGCCGCAATCAGTTCCGCGTCCTGCTTCGGACTGAAAGGATCGTTATTCCAGTAGCCCGCCAGCATCGGCGTAGGGCAACGGTGCCCCAGTAGTCCCTGGGTTTTTAGTGAATAACGATTGAGCTCGGTTTTTAACGCGGCATCGGAGGCATGCGCCATGCCGATACGGCTGGCGAGCACATCCATATACATATCCGGCGCGCGATCCTGGCGCACCGGATCGGTAAGCAAACCATGCACCACCGGCCCGAGACAGGCAACCCCGCGCAGCCGCTGGGGTTCCAGATACGCCAGCCGAACGGCAATATTGGCGCCGAAACGAATACCGAAGGCCGTCACGCGTCGCGCGTCAATCCAGGGGATATCCGGCAATGCCCTTAACACCTGCTGGTGCAGAAAACTGGAATCCTGGGTGAGTTTCCATTTAGATGAAAAACCGATGGAGGGCATATCAATGGTCAGCATAGCCATACCCGCCGGGGCAAAATAGTCGCGGAACAAGCGATAGCTGTCGTTTTGCAGCATATCCAGGCCACCGCATACCAGCACGGTGGGAAACGGGCCACCGACTTTGTCCGGCAGATGCAAAAAGCCGGTCACCTTGCCGCCGCCGCTAATCGGAAAGGTGAGCGCCTTGAGCTCATAGCTCAACCGTTCGGTAGCCTCTTCCCAAGCCCGATTGGCCAGAGTTTGCGCCTGTTCAGCCAGTGCGTCGCCGCATAAATGGGGATAACCGGCGATGCTGTAGAAATTGGCCGCCCGCAGCCAATGACGGCCCGACTGTTCCGGATCCGGCTCGTCCATACCACGCTGCTGCCATGCCATGCCCTGATGGGACCATTCATATATCCAGTTGCCCGGGCGATAGCCGATCACGGTGTCTAGCATATGTCCATCGGTGCGATCGGTTTTGCTGGCGGCGATGCGGGCCAGTACCTCTTCGATCTCCCAAGGGTCGATACCGCGCCAAATCCATAATAACCGGTTGATCATTCGATACCAGTTTTGCGGATTGGTACCGTCCAGGGTAGCGAGAATAGGCGATTGACCGCTATGGCGGGGACGGCTGACCAAGGTTGAGGTTTCGGGTAGTTTGAATGAGGGTTTAAATAATGTTTCGCTCAGATTAGTGCCGCTCATTGAGCCTTCGCCTCCACACAGCCGTTTTTGCCATAAGTAAGGGTAATCTTAGCAAGATTGGCCATTAAGGGGTAATAAAACAAACGCCCGACGGCGTCGGGCGTTAAATGAAATCATCTGAACTTGATTAAGGGCAATATTTACCCGGTCTTATTTTCCCACCAGCGGCGGGATAAAAACCACGCCCATGTCCCACGGTTGTTCAATCCAGGTATTTTGCGGGATATCGACCATGTAGTCGTCCACCAGCGGCCGACCGGCAGGCTTAGCAAAAATGGTGACAAAATGCGCTTTGGGGTACATTTCGCGAATCGCTTTGGCGGTGCCCCCGGTATCCACCAGGTCGTCAATAACGATAAAACCTTCACCGTCGCCTTCCGCGCGTTTAAGTACGGTCAGTTCACGCTGGTTGTTGTGGTCGTAGCTGGAGATGCAGACCGTATCAACGTGGCGGATATTCAGTTCACGGGCCAACAGCGACCCGGGCACCAACCCACCGCGGCTGACCGCGATAATGCCTTTCCACTGAGTTGCGGGCAGTAGCCGTTCGGCCAGTTTCCGCGCCTGGATTTGCAACATGTCCCAGGTTACGACGTATTTTTCGCTCATAAATGCTGTCCCAGCCGGATTGGGTCGGCTTAAAAGTACAGGGAAAAAGGTTGCGCGAGATTATAAAGACGCAACCGGCGAAATACCAGCGCTACCGCCCTTTTTAAGCGCACTTTCACCATTATTCAGGCTAAAGTGGTATGCTTTCTTTCGTCTTTGGTAACCATCCGACCGGCTGGACGCGGTTAAACACGCACAGACCGGGTCTTAGGTTGTAACAGGAGTTATTATCGTGTCTGAACTGACTCAACTTTCGCCTCAGCCATTATGGCAAATTTTTGCCAAAATCTGCTCCATTCCGCATCCCTCATACCACGAAGAAGCCCTGGCCAGCCATATTATTCGCTGGGCGCAGGAAAAAGGGTTGCACGGGGAACGCGACGAGGTTGGCAATATCCTGCTGCGTAAACCCGCCACGCCGGGTTATGAAAAACGTCGTCCGGTGGTATTGCAGGCGCATTTGGATATGGTGCCGCAAAAAAATAGCGATACCATTCATGATTTTACCCGCGACCCAATACAGCCTTACGTGGACGGTGATTGGGTAAAGGCGCGCGGCACGACGCTAGGCGCCGATAATGGCATCGGCATGGCTTCCGCTCTGGCGGTACTGGCGGATGACGGGGTGCAACACGGCCCGCTGGAAGTATTGCTGACCATGACCGAGGAAACCGGCATGGCGGGTGCCTTTGGCCTACAGCCCGGCTGGCTGCAGGGCGATATCCTGATCAATACCGATTCTGAGGAAGAGGGCGAGATTTATATGGGCTGCGCCGGCGGGGTGGATTTTAAAACCATTCTGCCGCTGGAACGCGAAGCGGTGCCGGCCGGCTACCAGGTGTTAACGCTCACCGTCAAAGGTCTCAAAGGGGGGCATTCCGGCGCCGATATCCATATGGGGCTGGCTAATGCCAATAAGCTGCTGGCCCGCTTTTTATCAAAACACGGCCATGCGCTGGATATCCGGCTCGTTGATTTCAACGGCGGCACGCTGCGTAACGCTATTCCGCGCGAAGCCTTTGCGACGTTGGCCCTGCCGCAGGAAAATACTGAAAGCCTGCACCAGCTGGCGCAGGATTTCCTGTCGGTCATTAAAAATGAGCTGGCGGCGGTTGAGAAAAAGCTGGCGATTGCCATTGATCCTGCGACCACGGACGCACCGGCGCTGACCAAAGCCAGCGGCGATCGTTTTATCGCCTTGCTCAACGCAATGCCCAATGGTGTGATCCGCTTTAGCGACGACGTGAAGGGCGTGGTGGAAACCTCACTTAACGTCGGCGTGGTGTCCATGGAACCGGAACAGGCGCATATCCGTTGCCTGATCCGCTCGCTTATCGACAGCGGTAAAGACGATGTGGTCGGTACCTTAACCGCACTGGGCAGCCTGGCCGGCGCGCAAACCACCGCCAAGGGCAGTTATCCGGGCTGGAAACCGGACGCTAATTCACCGGTGATGCATTTGGTGCGTGAAACCTACCAAAAGCTGTTTAACAAGACGCCGAATATTCAGGTCATTCACGCCGGTCTGGAATGCGGTTTATTCAAAAAACCCTACCCGCAAATGGATATGGTGTCAATCGGGCCGACCATCACCGGTCCACACTCGCCGGATGAACAGGTGCATATCAAAAGCGTCGGCCAGTACTGGACCCTGCTGACCGCACTGCTCAAAGCCATTCCTGAAAAAGACTGACGGGCATACATTGCCCGCCGCGCCTCAGGGAAGAGGCCGGCGCGGCATATCCTCTTCCCAATTGAGCATCAGCTGACGCTCGATTTGCGGATCGAGTAACGTGACATGCAACCCTACCAGTCGAACCCCGCGATCGCCGCGGCGCCGTTCCCATGCCTGGCGCGCAATATCAATCAAATCTTGCTTATGCAGGCGCGGCCATACATGTTCCTGGGTGGTTTGCTGGAAATCGGCAAATTTGAGCTTGATGCCCTGCCGGGCGATCAGCAGATCCGGCCTGACCCTTGCCAGTCGACGCTCCAGCTCGGGATAAAGTTGCTCGATAATCGCCACACAGTCCGGCCAACTGCCGATATCTTGCGCCAGGGTGCGCTCCACGCCCACCGATTTGCGCAGGCGATCGGACGATACTTCACGTTCATCAATGCCCTGCGAACGCTCCCATAGCACCCGGCCGAACTTGCCGAACTGTTTTAACAATGCCGCCAGATCATAGCGCTGCACGTCGGCGCAGGTTATCAGCCCCATATCGGCCAGTTTTTTGGCGGTGACTTTACCCACTCCCGGAATTTTGCCCAGCTCCAACCGCGCTAAAAACGCTGGCATCCGTTCTGGAGTAATAACGAATTGTCCATTGGGTTTGTTTAACTCAGAGGCGATTTTAGCCAAAAATTTTACCGGCGCCACGCCGGCGGAAGCGGTGAGATTCAGCTCATCGGCAATGTTCTGGCGAATGGCCTGGGCCATCAGGGTCGCCGATCCGCTACAGCAGCCACTGTCGGTGACATCCAGGTAAGCCTCGTCCAGCGACAGGGGTTCTATCAGCGGCGTGTAGCGGCTAAAAATGCGCCGGATATGCTCCGAAGCCTCTTTATAGGCCGCCATGCGACCGGGCAGCAGCGTGAGGTGCGGGCACAGTTTGAACGCCATGGCGGTGGACATGGCGCTATGCACCCCAAAGACCCGCGCCGGATAATTAGCCGTGCTGATCACGCCTCGCCGCTCCGCGCTGCCGCCGATGGCCAGCGGGATGTCGCGTAGCGTCGGATTGTCGCGCATTTCCACCGCCGCGAAGAAACAATCCATATCGACATGTATGATTTTACGCATCCACCCCCCTTGACTGTATAAGTATACAGTAAGAGGATTAAATTATACAAAACGTATCTTGATAAATATGCCCGTGGTGCTATCGTGTCGCTGTTTTATTTGTTTTACTTGACGTTTTTAGGGCCTGCCGCCAACGTCCGTTGCCCGGCATCTTATTTTATATGACTACGCAGGAATTATAATGGGCAAAATCGCACTGTTGTTTGCGATGTTGTTTTGCATACCGGCAATGACGGCCGTCAGTTATGCCAGTGAGCAGCCGCAGTTATCCAAAGAATTAAAGGCACAATTAATCGGATCGCCGGTTTTTATTCAAATATTTAAAGAAGAGCGAACGCTGGAACTCTATGCCAAGGTCGGTAATGAATATCGCATGCTTGACAGCTACCGGATTTGTAACTTTTCTGGCGGCCTGGGCCCCAAGCGCCGTGAAGGGGACTTCAAAAGCCCGGAAGGTTTTTACAGCATTTCCGGCCGTAACCTGAATCCTAACAGCCACTACTATCGGGCAATAAATATTGGTTTTCCCAATGATTATGATCGATACCAAGGCTATTCGGGCGCAATGCTGATGATCCATGGCGACTGCCGCTCCATTGGCTGTTACGCCATGACCGACAGTTATATCGCCGAAATCTACCGTTACGTTCAAGCCGCATTATTAAACGGCCAGGCGGAGGTGAAAATTCATATTTTCCCGTTCCGCATGACCGAGGCTAATTTACAACGCCATCATCTCTCAACGTATTATCCGTTCTGGCGTTCACTTGAACCTGGTTATGCCTTTTTTGCCCGTTACCACCAGCCGCCGGCGGTGGCGGTGGTGAACGGTCAATATACCGTCAGCCCGCCGATGGAATTGCACGGCGCGACGCCGGTGGCATCACAGTTCGCGCTCACCCAGCCTAAATAACACGCTCTCCCCTGGCGCCACCCGGTGCCAGGTTTCATTGCCGGTCAACGGCTGTGTCGCAATCAATGTCACCACATCATTCGGCGTGGTTTGCTGCTGAAAATCGATCTCCACATCCTGATCGAGTAACGTGGCTTTCCCAAACGGCGCCCGCCGGGTGATCCAGTACAATTCCGTTGAACAATACCCCATAACAAACCGGCCATCGGACAACAGCATGTTAAATATGCCTTTTTTCCGCAGTTCGTCGGCCAACTGGGCGATAAAGCGAAACACCGCCGGCCAGTTGGCGGGGGTACGCGGATATCGCTCCGCCAGCCGCGCCAACAGCCAGCAAAAGGCGTATTCGCTGTCCGTTTGTCCCACCGGCCGGTAGGTCCCGGTCTGCAACTGCTTAAAGCTTCTTAACTGGCCGTTGTGGGCAAAGGTCCAATTACGGCCCCATAATTCACGGGTAAACGGATGGGTATTCTCCAGAGCCACCTTGCCACGGTTGGCCTGGCGGATATGCGACACCACGGCGCAGGATTTGATCGGATAATCCTGCACCAGCCGGGCGATAGGCGAATTAAAACTGGGCAATGGATCTTTGAAGGTCCGGCAGCCCAGTCCCTCATAAAAGGTAATGCCCCATCCATCCTTGTGTGGCCCGGTGCGGCCCCCTCGTTGCACTAACCCGGTAAAGCTGAAGCAAATGTCCGTCGGTACATTGGCACTCATCCCGAGCAGTTCGCACATGACCCCTCTCCTCTACCAAACGTCCTGACGCGTATTATTCGACGCCTGATTTATGCTGCCGCCGCCATCTGTTTTTCGATCAGTTGGATCAGGATATGGATCACTTTGATATGAATTTCCTGAATCCGATCGGCATAGCCAAAGTGCGGCACGCAGATTTCAACATCGGAGGTACCGGCCATCTTGCCGCCATCCTTGCCCGTTAGCACAATGACTTTCATGCCCTTGGCGCGCGCCGCTTCGATCGCGCGAATGATATTGGCCGAATTGCCGGACGTGGA
>JAATGH010000406.1 GCA_015654745.1 Enterobacterales bacterium | reverse complement strand
GCACGGCGCCGGGCACTTGACGATCTGTTCGGGGTTCGAGGCCTTCAGCTCCTCGTTGTCGGGGAACTCACGACCGACGCCAGGTTGGCCCAGCGCGTGCCGGTTCGAGTGAAAATCGGCGTGCTGCCGGCGGATCAGCGGCTGGTGGCCGGACAGACAGTTACCGTTGAGGTACGCGCGGCATCGGGCGATCCGTCCACGGCCGGTATCACCAGGCGGGAGCCTTAGCCATGTGGATACGCGTTATGAACGCTTTCGGCGCACGTCGCGACTTTGGCCGCGGTGCCGCGGCATGGGTGCTGGCCCTGGCGGGGTTGAACGCCTGTTCGCTCAGGCCGGTGGGGCCGGATTATCACGGGCCCGTATCGGCGACGCTTACGCGGGCGGGGGGCCAGCCATTGACGAGAGTTGACCAAGGCGGCGGCGGTTCGCAATTATATAGTCAGCAGCCGTTGCCGGATCGTTGGTGGCGGTTATATGAGGATCCGCGGCTCGACGGCCTGGTACGCCAGGCGCTGGCGCATAATACCGATCTGCGGGTGGCCGTGGCTAATCTGGAGCGCGAGCAGGCCCTGCTTAAGGAGGCCGGCAGCGCCCAGAATCCTTCGCTGAGCGTTAACGCCAGCCCTTATTATGGCCATCCTTCCGGGCTATCGGAACTGCAACCGGGCTTTGTGCCGGATAACGCCTGGCATTATAGCAGCGGCCTGAACCTGTCCTATCAGGTGGATTTATTTGGTCAGATCCGGCGCGCCATCGAAGCCGCCGGTGCCGATAGCGAGGCCGCGCAGGCCGCCGTGGACCTGGTGAAGGTTAACGTGGCGGCCAATACCGCGCGCGCCTATGCGGAGGTCTGCACCACGGGTCTGCGGTTGCAAACCGCCCGGCGTTCCATCGACTTGCAGCAGCAATCGGTGACGTTGACCGGCCGTTTGCTGCAGGCGGGGCGTACGGGTGAGCTGGATACGGTGCGTGCCCGCGCACAGCTTGAGCAGCTTAAGGCGACGTTGCCGCCGCTGCAGGCCCAACGGCAAAATGCGCTGTATCGGCTGGCTACGCTAACCGGCGCCCTGCCCCAGGATTTTCCCCGCTCTGTGGCCGACTGTGAAACGCCGCCGCGTATTACCCGGATCATCCCCGTCGGTGATGGCACCGCGTTATTGCGGCGCCGGCCGGATATTCGGCAGAACGAGCGTCAGTTGGCCGCCGCGACCGCCCGGGTCGGGGTGGCGACGGCGGATCTTTATCCCAAGATCACCTTGGGTCTGGCCGGCAGTTCGGCTGGGCTGATGGGGGGGATGGGTGAAAAGGATACCTATGGTTGGAGTCTTGGCCCGCTGATATCCTGGACGTTGCCGAATACCGGGGCGGTTGAGGCGCGGATTGTCCAGGCGCAGGCGGGTACCCGGGCGGATTTGGCGCGTTTTGATGGGTCGGTGTTAACGGCGATGCGTGAGGTGGAAACCGCGCTGAATAATTATGCTCGTGAGCTGGATCGTTTTCAGGCGCTGGAACGCGCCGGCGCACAGACGCGGGATGTGGCGGATAAGACGCGTCGGCTGTATGCCAGCGGCAAGATTGGTTATTTGGATGTGCTGGATGCGGAGCGTAGTTTGTCGTCGAGTGATGCGGCGTTGGCGGAATCGCAGGGGCAGTTGGCGGATGATCAGGTGTTGTTGTTTTTGGCGTTGGGTGGGGGGTGGCAGTAGTCGCCGTTGGCCTGCGGTGGGATCGGTGATCGCGGACTTGGCACGCCCTTTAACATGGCTCGCTGCGGATCGGCGTTAGCGGGCCTAGCGTGCCAAGAGGCGCTCGGTTGGCCGGGTACACCACGGCCAATTCGGCCTCACTGGCGCGCTCTCCCTTTAACATGGCCCGCTGCGGGATCGGTGATAGCGGGCTTTACCTTTGGCGAATAGAGCGTTAGGTAATATGTTGGTTTCTGGTAATTCATTTTTTTTATGTGCTGATCAATCCATTGGACTTAGGTCTCCCTTGGACATTCTTATGGTCTAGGACCAGGCGAACTAGTCCTGAGTAACATTTATTTCAGGTTTATAACTTAAACTAATAAACCAATAAACTAAGTGTAAAATATCATATTTATTAAATTTACAATCATATTGTTCATGTAGAAATAATTATATTATCTGCGCGCCATTTAATATTTTGAGACTTTTTTATGTTTTATTAGTATGTAAAAAAAGCAATAGGGATGAGAAGATGTCGTTATTTTAATAAAGGGAAAAAATAACAATTACAGGGAAATAGTATGGGTGGAAACGGATTAGATAATGCCCACAGAAATGCCTTTAGCGGCGGAAAGAACCCAAGTTTAAGCGGCTATGGGGGATATTCAGGCGAAGGCGGTGGCTCCAGTCAGCGCGGTGGGGGCACCGGTTCCACGGTAAGAATTTGCGGCTATGTAAGAAACGATCTGTCTTGTCCAAATGTTATCAGAAATGGCGAATCGGTAATAACGATTTGTGCAGGTCTGGAAAGGCGATGCATTGATGTGCCTGGTTCGTTCGCTTCTGGCAACATTCACGGCAAGCATCAGCTAATCTCAGTCAGCGCCCGGCCGGAAATTACGCTCAGTCACGTTGGTTCCATTCACGATACCGATGAAGGATTGTTCAATTTCCGCTTCGGCACCGGAGAAGAACATAGGGTTGCGGCTGTGTTAATCGACGCCAATGCGGTCGGACTGGTGAAAGGCATTGCCTATATTAGCGAAGATACGTTCTTGGTGCAGGTCGCTGCTACCGACATTTTCCGCATCACCCCCCGCGCCG
>JAATGH010000169.1 GCA_015654745.1 Enterobacterales bacterium | reverse complement strand
TTGGTCCTGAGTGCGCTGGCATTAAGTTTAAGTCTGGCGCTGTTTCCCGTTTCCAGCTTTGCGGCGGAAACCGCCTCGACCAACCAGCAGCTACCTAGCCTGGCCCCCATGCTGGAAAAGGTGATGCCGTCGGTGGTCAGTATTAGTGTTGAAGGGAGTACCTCCGTTCCTACGTCGCGGGTCCCCGATCAACTGCAACAGTTTTTTGGTGAGGATTCGCCGCTTTGCCAGGAGGGATCGCCATTCCAAGCCTCGCCGCTATGTCAGGGCGGCGGTGCCGGCGAGGGCGATAATACCGCGCCGACCAAGGAGAAATTTATGGCGCTGGGTGCAGGAGTGATTATCGACGCTCAGAAAGGATATGTCGTCACCAATAACCATGTGGTGAACGATGCGACCAAAATCCAGGTCCAGCTGAATGACGGCCGCCGTTTCGACGCCAAGATTATCGGCAAGGATCCCCGCTCCGATCTTGCCCTGGTGCAGTTGATTGATTTCAAAAACCTGACTGCCATCAAAATGGCGGATTCCGAACAACTGCGGGTGGGGGATTACACCGTGGCCATCGGCAATCCCTATGGATTAGGGGAAACCGCCACCTCGGGGATCGTTTCGGCGCTGGGCCGCAGCGGGCTTAACGTCGAAAATTATGAAAACTTTATTCAAACCGATGCCGCCATCAACCGGGGTAACTCCGGCGGGGCGCTGGTGAACCTTAATGGCGAACTCATCGGCATCAATACCGCAATATTGGCGCCGGATGGCGGCAATATTGGTATAGGTTTTGCCATTCCCAGCAATATGGTGAAAAACCTGACGGCGCAAATGGTCGAATATGGTCAGGTAAGACGCGGTGAAATCGGCATACTGGGCACTGAACTGAACCCGGAACTGGCGCAGGCGATGAAAGTCGATGTCCAGCGTGGCGCGTTTGTCAGTCAGGTATTGCCGAAATCCGCCGCGGCCAAGGCCGGGGTCAAGGCTGGGGATGTTATCGTTTCCCTAAACGGTAAACCGATCAGCAGCTTTGCCGCCTTCCGCGCCGACGTCGGTTCGCAACCGGTCGGCACCAAGGTCACTCTGGGCCTGCTACGCGAAGGAAAACCCGTGACCGCGGAGGTCACCCTTGAACAAAGCACGCAATCCCAAGTCGATTCAGGGTTTGTATTTACCGGGATCGAAGGGGCTGATTTAAGCAATAACGGCGAGCTTAAAGGTGTCAAGGTGGACAACGTCAAGGCCGGCAGTACCGCGGCGCGCGTCGGCCTGAAAAAAGGCGATATCATTCTGGGTGTCAACCAGCAACCGGTGCGCAACCTGGCCGAGCTGCGCAAGATCCTCGATACCAAACCGCCGGTGCTGGCATTAAACGTTCAGCGTGGCGAGACAACGCTCTACCTGCTGGCGCAATAATCCATACCCACCCCGTCCCGTTTTCCCCGGGCGGGTGTGGCGTATCGCCCCGGACGGCGCCTTTATGGGCCGTTTTTTCGATCGGAATGTGACATCCCCCACAAATTTTGTGCGTAAGGTCCCGCTTTATGCGTTTGCACAATGTATGAGCGTAACTGCCCGTATACAATAGGGCAAAGGGCTTAAATGGAACGGGGGCGAGGATGGCTACATATCATCTTGATGCTAAATTGGCGCAAGAAATTGTGGCAAGAACCATGCAGATTATCGACAGCAATATCAACGTGATGGATGCCAGGGGCCGAATTATCGGCAGTGGCGATGAAGAACGGGTCGGTGAGTTGCATGAAGGGGCGTTGCTGGCACTCTCCCAGGCACGGGTAGTGGATATTGATGACGGCGTGGCTCGTCACCTGCATGGGGTACGCCCGGGCATCAATCTGCCGCTGAAAATAGATGGCAACATTGTTGGGGTTATCGGCCTGACCGGGAATCCAAGCCAGCTCCGGCAGTATGGTGAACTGGTCTGCATGACGGCGGAAATGATGCTGGAGCAGGCGCGTTTACTGCATATGCTGGCTCAGGATAGCCGGCTGCGCGAAGAGCTGGTGCTGAACTTGATCCGTGCTGAGGAAGTGACACCCGCATTGATTGAATGGGCCCAGCGGCTGGGCATTGATATTAATCAACCGCGGGTGGCGGCGGTGGTGGAAGTGGATAGCGGCCAGTTCGGCGTAGACAGCGCCATGGCGGAATTGCAGCAGTTGCAGACGCTGCTGACCACCCCGGAACGGGATAACCTGATAGCGATTGTCTCGCTCACGGAAATGGTGGTGTTAAAGCCCGCGCTGAACAGCCACGGCCGTTGGGATGCGGAAGAGCACCGCCGCCGGGTGGATACGCTGTTTTCCCGGATGACCGAAAGCAGCCGGCTGCGGGTCCGTATCGCCTTGGGCAATTATTTCCCCGGCGCCGGCGGTATCGCGCGATCCTGGCGTACCGCCCGTACCACCATGGCGGTGGGCAAACAGCGCCTACCCGAACAGCGCCGGTATTTTTATCCCGATCTCATGCTGCCGGTGCTGCTTGATAGCTTACGCGGCGGTTGGCAGGCCAGTGAGCTGGTGCGCCCCCTGGCAAAGCTTAAAGCCATGGATAATAATGGGTTGCTCAGGCGTACCCTGATCGCCTGGTTTCGCCATAATGTTCAGCCGACGCCAACCTCCAAGGCGCTGTTTATTCACCGCAACACGCTGGAATATCGCTTGAATCGCATTTCGGAAATGACCGGTCTGGATTTATCCAATTTTGACGATCGGCTGCTGCTTTATGTCGCTTTGCAATTGGATGATGAAGTTTAACCCGCTAAGGCAAAACGACGCCAGGCCAGCGCCGCCCTCAAAAGAAAACGGGGTACGCTAAGCGTACCCCAGAGGTCTAACGCACTAGCGCCGGACGTTTTCGGTCAAAGGTCCAGCCCGGGATCAAATACTGCATCGCCGCCGCGTCATTGCGGGCGCCAGATGGCATCCTTTTATAGAGCTCATGCTGTTTTTCCACCAGCGCCATATCGATTTCCACTCCCAGCCCCGGTTTGTCCGTCAGCGTCACCGCGCCGTTAATAATTTGCAGCGGGTCCTTGGTAAGATGCTCGCCTTCCTGCCAAATCCAGTGGGTATCGAGCGCGGTCGGTTTGCCTGGCGCCGCGGCGCCCACGTGGACAAACATCGCCAGCGAAATATCGAAATGGTTATTGGAATGACATCCCCAGGTGAGACCCCACTCGTCGCAGAGCTGGGCGACGCGGATCGCGCCTTGCAGGGTCCAGAAATGCGGATCGGCCAAGGGGATATCGATGGCGTTAAGTTGTACCGCATGGTTCAGTTCACGCCAGTTGGTGGCAATCATATTAGTGGCAACCGGCAGTCCGGTGGCGCGTTTAAACTCCGCCATCACCTCGCGCCCGGAGAAACCTTGTTCCGCGCCGCACGGATCTTCGGCGTAAGCCAATATGCCGCGCATATTTTTGCACAGCTCGATAGCTTCCTTAAGCGACCAGGCTCCGTTGGGATCGATGGTAATGCGCGCATCGGGAAAACGTTTGGCCAGCGCGGTAACCGACTGAATTTCCGTTTCGCCGGCCAGCACGCCGCCCTTAAGTTTAAAGTCTTTGAAACCATAGCGATCCTGTGCGGCTTCCGCCTGACGCACCAGGGTCTCCGTGGTCATGGCCGCTTCGCGGCGCAGGCGGTACCATTCATGGGATGCTTGCTGCGGCGTGGCCTGGTAGGGCAGATCGGTCAGGTTTTTATCGCCGACGTAAAACAGATAACCGAGTACCGGTACGCTATCGCGTTGTTTACCTGGGCCGAGCAGTTCAGCCACCGGCACGCCAAGGTGCTGACCCATCAAATCCAGCAGTGCGGCTTCCAGGGCGGCCACCGCATTAACCCGTAGTTCAAAGGTCCAGGCGCCGTTGCCAAAAGAGTCAAAATCGTTGCTGACATGCCCTTGATGTACGTCATGGACGATGCGGTTAAGGGTTGCCAGCGGCTGCCCCACCACCCGCTGGCGGGCTTCCAGCAGCGTATTGAGGATCACTTCGCCGCCGGGGGCTTCGCCCACACCGGTATGGCCAGCGTTATCGGTCAGAATCACGATATTACGGGTAAAATAGGCGCCATGGGCGCCGCCGATATTTAATAACATGCTGTCATGGCCGGCCACTGGAATGACCTGCATGGCGGTGACGGTCGGTGCACCGGAAAAATCGCCGTTATCCATTACCTGCTCCTAATATTGCGTACTGCTATTAACTGAATTTATGCCGCCAGGGGTTTAAGCACCAGGCGCTGAATTTTGCCCACAATAAACACATAACTAAAGATCACGACCAGGCCGTTGGCGGCGACGTAAAGTAGCGCGCCATCAAACGAACCGGTTGCATTCAGGATATAACCGATCACAATCGGCGTGGTGATCGCACCGATTTGCGTTACCAGGTTCAGCACGCCGCCGCTGAGACCCACTATCTCCTTCGGCGCGGTATCCGCATTTACCGTCCAGCCCAAGGCGCCGATGCCTTTACCAAAGAACGCCAATGACATCGCCGCCACCACCAGGACATTTGACGTGGTGTAGTTGCAAATGACCATACTGGTACACATCAGCATGCCGAGGATGATGGGCGTTTTACGCGCCACCGACAGGGAGTAGCCTTTATTAAGCAAATAATCCGAGAATATGCCGCCCAATACCCCGCCGATACAGCCGCAGATGGCAGGTAACGCCGCGGTGAAGCCCGCCTCGAGGATTGACATGCCCCGCCCCTTCACCAGATAGATAGGGAACCAGGACAAGAAAAACCAGGTGATGGCGTTAACACAGTAGTTGGCCAGATAAATTCCCAGCAGCATACGGCTGGAAAGCAGTTGTTTCACGTAGCCCATCTGGGGCCCGGCTTTCTTTTTCTGCCCGTTAGCCGCGTTATCTATATCCACCAGACCGCCGCCCGCACGGATATACTCCACTTCCTCTTTACTGACCTTAGGATGATCCAGCGGGCTGTACATGCTTTTGAACCAAATCAGAGACAGTACGGCGCCCACGCCGCCCATCACGATAAACACATATTCCCAACTCACCTCTTGGGTGATCCAGGCCAGCAGCGGGTTGAATATCACCAGGGCGGCATATTGAGAGATATTAAATATTGCCGAAGCGGTACCTCGCTCCCGGTCCGGGAACCAAGCGGAAACAATCCGGCTATTGGCGGGCATCACCGGCGCTTCGGCAAAACCCACCATAAAACGTAGGATGAACAACATCAATGCCGCCGAGGCAAAGAAGTGCACGAAGCCTTGCATAAAGGTGAATACCGACCAGATCAATATGGCGCAGCCATAAACGATTTTTGAACCAAAGCGGTCCAGCAGCCAGCCGCCCGGCAGTTGCGCCAACGTATAGGCCCAGCCGAAGGCGGAAAAAATATAACCCATTTGGAGTGAATTTAGCCCCAAGTCGGCGGCCACATGGGGGCCGGCGATGGAGAGCGTTGATCGGTCGGCATAATTAACCGTACTAATGATAAATAAAATTGCCAATATCCAAAAACGCGAACGGGTTTTATGGGTGGCAGCACTGATAGAGTTATCGGCCATATTTCCTCTTCCCGGTTAGGGAATGATTATTTATCTGACTGGTCCGTAAGGTGCAGTGGTTTCACAATGGTAGCGCTGACATTTTTAAACACGCTGCTCTGTGGTTCAATGTTGACGCAGCCAAAGTATAAATTTTGTCGCTAGGTCACACACTGTGCTGATGACTTAATCAACAGCGCTAAAACCATTCGTTTTATGGCGGAAGTCCATGCCAATGTGATCAATGTCTATTTATGGGCGCCACATGTGAATACGCTGACAAAACTGCACTTACGGATCGGTGCTTTTCAGCCGGAAGCCGGTAGGGGCATCCGTCGTCGCAATGAAGGTCCGTTTACCTCGGCGAAGATAAATTGTCGGAGTTAGAACGTTTCCCAATCCGAAGATTTCCCCGTCTGGCGCGCTGGTGGTGTCGCAGGCCCGTCCACCCGTGCCGGCGTAAGCGGCGGACGCTGTGCGAACGGCGCCTTGCCTTCAACGTTACTCAGGCTAAATATCGACACTGCGGTGATCAGCAGCGAAGCCTCTTGTTCCAGCGATGATGCGGTGGCGGTTGCGCCTTGCACCCGGACGGCGTTTTGCTGCGTTACGCTGTCCATTTCCGTAATGGCCTGACCGACCTGCGCGATACCACGGCTTTGTTCGTCCGAGGCTACGGCAATTTCCTCCATAATGGCGGTTACGTTGACCACCGAGCTGACAATTTCCTTCATGGTCTGGCCCGCCCGGTCAACCAGTAACGATCCATCACCGATCAGCTGCACTGATTCCGTAATCAGCAGCGCAATTTCCTTTGCCGCCTGTGCGCTGCGTTGCGCCAAGTTTCTGACTTCACTCGCCACCACGGCGAATCCCCGGCCCATTTCGCCCGCCCGTGCCGCCTCAACGGCGGCATTAAGCGCCAATATATTGGTTTGGAAGGCGATGCTATTGATAACCGAGGTGATATCGGTGATTTTTCTGGAGCTTGTGGAAATATTTTCCATGGTCTTGATCACATCGGTCACGATGTTACCGCCCTGACGGGCCTTTTCGGAGGCATCGGCGGCCAGCTTACTGGCGTGGTGAGCATTATCCGAATTCTGTTTTACCGTTGAGGTTAATTGCTCCATGCTGGCGGCGGTCTCCTCGATGGCTGCCGCTTGTTGTTCCGTGCGCGATGATAAATCGGTATTGCCCTCGGCGATAATATTGGTGCCATGGTAGATGGAGTCCGCGCTTTGCCTGACGTTGCTGACGATTTTCACCAATGCCGTTTGCATTCGCTGCAGGTGGTCGCCCAATAACCCGATTTCGTTTTTACCGTGGGGCTTTGCCTGTTGGGTGAGATCGCCTTCGGCGATACGCTGAATGCGTGAGATCAACAGATGAATCGGTTTGATCAGCACCCGCCGGATCAATAAAAACGTCACAAAAATCAATAGCGACACCACCAGCAGGCTAAAGCCCATTAAGGTATATCCGCGAAAAATATTCGCGTGCGCGATGTCATTTAAATTCTTGGCGCGTTGGGTACGGATCCCTACGGCTTCGAGCAATGGCTTGTTGTAAGCAAGGTCAAGTAAGCGCACCGCACCGGCCTCCATGGCGATAACCTCGTCGAACTGTCCATTAACGGCGGCTTGCTGCATCGGTCCAAGCCCTTGTTTAAGATAGCTGTCATACGTTTGCTGCAACAAAGGATCCACGGCGATATCGGCGGGCGTCTTAACCGGCCGTTGTACGTAGGCGGAAAAACTGTCCTTGGAGAGATCGATCCGCCGCTGTGCTTCCTTGCGGTTTTGTGCGGCGAGCTGTTGGTCACCCTGCTTGTCGGCATACACTGACTGGATAAGGGCTAAGCGCGCCAAGCGCAGGTTGTTGGTGCTATTGGACAGCGCCAGGCGGGTATCTATTTCTTGGGTGATCTCGGCCAGCGATCGATCGCTATCAAATAAAAAGTGCGTGGCCACGCCAAGCGACAGCACAAACATCACCATCATTCCGCCGAGCACCAGAACAAACAGAGTGACTAAACCCAAATTATTTATTTTGCTGACTTTAGGTTGCGCACCAGGATTTTCATCTATTTCCACCTTCATTCTCCTTTATAAATATTGTCTAATAAAAAAAGCAAAATGCCTTTGGTAAGGGTATTACGTATAGTTATGCTTGAATCAGTAATTAAGGATCGGCATGAGAAAATTAAACTTTAGCGAAAGTTGATAATTATAAAAATGCTGTTCTTTTGCGGGGGATTTTTTTCGAGTTATTTCGCTGTCGAGTATATCTGTCATTCAGTTGTCACATTCGAACCGGGAGCAAAAAATAAACATATCGCCAGCGGCTCGTTTACCCGAATCTTTTACTTAAGTAAACTCATCGGGATGCACTTGCTTGCCGCCTTCCTGCAACTCGAATTATTTAGGATATCGCTTAACCTTTTATGTTTATTTCAACGGCAAGCCTTATGGTCTTCGCTATTCTTAAATTTGTTAATTGTGACAAGCCTCACGGTATTGTGGGCGTCCGGTGCGTTTCGTCTATGATTAACACAATAGCATTATGCATTTGCATAATGTAACGCTGTTAATCAAAGACTATAGTGGTGATCAGTAACATTTTGCCGGCTGGCTAATGTCCAGCCGTAAATTATTCAGTCAAGGAAACAGTATGACCCCGATTATCACTACAATGAAAGTCATCCCGGTCGCCGGCCATGACAGTATGCTATTAAACCTCAGCGGCGCCCATGGGCCTTTTTTCACCCGCAATATTGTCATTCTGACCGATAATAGCGGCCACCAGGGCGTGGGCGAAATTCCCGGCGGGGAGAAAATCCGCAAGACGTTGGAGGAAGCCGCCGCGCTGGTCGTGGGCAAGACTTTAGGGGAATATAAAAATGTGATGCAGGCGGTTCGCCGGCAATACGCCGACCGGGATGCGGGCGGCCGGGGCGCGCAAACCTTTGATTTACGCACCACCATCCACGTGGTCACCGGTATTGAGGCCGCGATGCTGGATTTGCTGGGACAGTTTCTCGATGTCCCGGTTGCCGCGTTATTAGGCGATGGGCAACAGCGCGACGCGGTGGAAATGCTGGGTTACCTGTTTTATATCGGCGACCGGCATTTAACCGACCTGGCCTACCGCAGTCAAGAGCGCGATACCTGTGCGTGGTATCGTCTGCGCCATGAAAAGGCCCTGACCCCCGACGCGGTGGTGCGTCTGGCCGAAGCGGCTTATGAAAAGTACGGCTTTAATGACTTTAAACTCAAGGGTGGTGTGCTGGCGGGCCAGGAGGAAGCCGAAGCGGTAACCGCACTGGCTAAACGTTTTCCCGCCGCGCGCATTACCCTTGATCCCAACGGGGCCTGGTCGCTGGCCGAAGCTATCGTCTTGGGCAAACAACTGCGCGGCGTGCTAGCCTATGCGGAAGATCCCTGCGGCGCCGAACAGGGCTTCTCCGGCCGGGAGGTGATGGCCGAATTCCGGCGCGCCACCGGCCTGCCCACCGCCACCAATATGATTGCCACCGACTGGCGGCAAATGGGGCATACCTTAGCGTTGCAGTCAGTGGATATCCCCCTGGCCGACCCGCATTTCTGGACCATGCAGGGTTCGGTCCGCGTGGCTCAGCTCTGTGATGAATGGGGTCTCACCTGGGGTTCGCATTCCAATAACCATTTCGACATCTCGCTCGCGATGTTTACCCATGTCGCCGCCGCCGCGCCGGGGAAAATCACCGCTATCGACACGCATTGGATTTGGCAGGAAGGGGATCAACATCTCACCCGCGAGCCGCTGCGTATTATCGGCGGTAAAGTGAAGGTGCCGGAAAAAGCGGGGCTGGGCATTGAACTGGATATGGACCAGGTGATTAAAGCCAACGCGCTCTATCAGCAGCATGGACTGGGTGCCCGTGATGACGCGGTGGCCATGCAATATTTGATACCCAATTGGCGGTTTGATAATAAGCGTCCAGCGCTGGTAAGGTAACATGAGCGGGTCGGGGCTTGCCCCGGCCCGTGTTGGATGTGGTGCCGCGCTGCCGATTTCAGATAGAAAAAAGGCCGGGATGCCCGGCCAAGAATCACAAGTGTGTCTGGAACTGAAAATCAGGTCACTGGTGCCGGATTGAATACGGACAGGGCGTTGTGAATCCCCCACTGATCGGACCAGGTTTTTTTACGGCCGCTGGCGATATCCAGGATCAGTTCGAACAACTGCCAGCCCACGTCCTCAATGGTCGCTTGACCGGTGGCGATGGTTCCGGCGTTGATATCCATTAAATCAAACCAGCGATCGGCCAATGCATCACGGGTTGCCATTTTAATCACCGGCACCGCCGCCAGACCGTAGGGGGTGCCGCGCCCGGTGGTAAATACCTGCACGGTAATCCCCGACGCCAACTGCTGTGTGCCGCAGATAAAGTCGCTGGCCGGCGTGGCGGCGAAAATCAATCCCTTTTTGGTTGGGCGTTGTCCGGCGGAAATGACTTCGACGATGGCGCTGGTGCCCGACTTGGCAATAGAGCCCAGGGATTTTTCCACAATATTGGCCAACCCGCCTTTTTTATTGCCCGGAGACGTATTGGCGCTGCGATCGGTTTTCCCATCGCTGAGGTAATCATCGTACCACGCCATTTCCTCGAGCAGGCGACGTCCCACATGCTCGTCCGCCGCGCGTGGCGTCAACAGGTGGATAGCGTCGCGCACCTCGGTGACTTCCGAAAACATTACCGTGGCGCCGCAGCGCACCAGCAAATCGGAGGCAAAGCCCACCGCCGGGTTGGCGGTCACGCCGGAAAACGCGTCGCTGCCGCCGCACTGGGTGCCCACAACCAGATCGGAGGCGGGGCAGGTTTGACGCTGGCGTGCGTTCAGGCGCCGCAGATGGTCTTCCGCTACCGCGAGAATATCATCCACCATGGACTTGAAGCCCACATGTTTCTCATCCTGCAGACGGGTGATACTCACCCCGGGTCCTTCCATCTGGATGGGAATTTCATCCTCGGTGCCGGTCAGCAGGCGTTCTGGCTGCAATTTTTCACAACCTAGGCCGACCACCATGATTTCGCCACCGAAATTGGGATTCAACGCGATATTATGAATGGTGCGAATCGGTACCACCGCGGCGGGAGCGTTGATGGCCACGCCACAGCCATAAAGATGGTTCAGACCCACCACCCCGTCCACGTTCGGGTATTTAGGCAAAAGATCCCGTTCGATCAGTTTAACCACAAACTCTACTACCCCGGCCACACAATGGACGCTGGTGGTGATACCCAACAGATTCTTGGTGCCCACGCTGCCGTCGGCATTCCGATACCCTTCAAAGGTATAGCCTTCCAGCGGCGGTAAAGGCACGGGGACCTTAGTGGCCAGCGGTAGGGTTTCCAGTGGCGGAGCCGAAGGCATCACCACCAGGGATTCATCGATCCAGCTGCCCTGTTTGATATCGCGTACGGCATAACCAATCACTTCGCCATAACGCACGATATTGCCGCCCTTGGCGATATCATGCAACGCGACCTTGTGCCCTTGGGGCACATGCTCAATGAGCTTGAGACCGTCTGGAAATTGGGTGCCGGCGGGTAAACCATTATTGTTCACGATAATCGCGACGTTATCGTCGCCATGAACCTTAATATACAATGCCTTTTCCGCATTGGTGATTATTGATGACATAGACTTCTCCGCAATGACTAACCAGTTTTTATACCCGCCATCTTCCACGTTGCAGATGCGTTGGCTGAACTCGAAATACCGATTGCTTACGTGAGGGGGCGATTGCTCTCTTGCCGCCTTCCTGCACCTCGACAGCTAATGGGTATAACAATACGGGTGATGAGGATATTATAAGCGGAAAATGCATTTGACTCATTGTGCATATGAACATTTTTAGCAGCTTATAATAGATGATTAATGAGCATGCGCCACATAGAATGTGATGGATATCACTCATGCCCGGCGTTGCCCGCGCTGTCGGAAAATAACGTGATGTATGTCGCGGTTTGATGTGCCTATGTCTAAAAAAGTGCCTATAAAAGCGTTAATACTTGTGCTTTCGCACAGTGTCATTTTGGGCGATGGTTTTTATACTATCGGTATCACTGGAATAAAACCCAAACGGTACCGCCAGTGAGAGAAAAACACCTTTAGCCGTATTTATTAACTTACGATACCGAAACGTGGCACGAACTCTTCACACGGGTTTTGTGCTGTCAGTAGCCTATCGCCCTATTAGAGCATATACAATGAGCGCTACAACACCTCTGATTTCTACAAGAACCAAAACACATGTCCGCTATGTGATTTTATTGATCATATTTCTGGTTACCGCGGTTAATTACGCCGACCGGGCGACCCTGTCCATTGCCGGCAGCAATGTCGCCAAAGATTTAAGTTTGGACGCCGGCCAGATGGGGCAGATTTTCGCGGCCTTTGGTTGGGCTTATCTTATCATGCAAATCCCCGGTGGATGGTTGCTGGATAAGTTCGGTTCAAAGCGGGTCTATACCTATAGTCTGTTTTTCTGGTCGTTTTTTACCCTACTGCAAGGCTTCGTCGGCTGGTTCCCCTTGGCCTACGGCGCGATGACGCTATTTATTCTGCGCTTTATGCTGGGTTTCTCCGAGGCGCCTTCCTTCCCGGCCAACGCCAGGATAGTGGCGGCGTGGTTCCCTACGGTGGAACGCGGCACCGCATCGGCCATTTTCAACTCGGCGCAGTATTTCTCACTGGCCATCTTTTCGCCCTTGCTGGGATGGTTGACGTTTGCCTGGGGTTGGCAACATGTGTTTATCGTGATGGGCTTGGTGGGTTTTGTCCTGACGATAGCCTGGGTGCGTTACATCCATAATCCCAATAAGCATCCTGGCGTTTCGCAAAATGAGCTGGAGTACATGGCCGCCGGCGGAGCCGTGGTGGATATGGATGCGCCGAAAACCGGCAAAAAAGAGGGGCCGAAATGGGACTACGTTAAGCAAATGCTGACGAATCGCATGATGCTCGGCGTGTTCTTCGGACAATATTTCATCAACAGCATCACCTGGTTCTTCCTCACCTGGTTCCCGATTTATCTGGTGCAGGATAAAGGCATGTCGATTTTAAAAGTGGGCCTGGTCGCCGCCATTCCGGCACTGTGCGGCTTTGTCGGCGGCGTTTTGGGCGGGGTGGTTTCCGATTACCTGGTCAAGCGCGGCTGTTCGCTGACCGTGGCGCGTAAGATTCCCATTGTGGTGGGTATGCTGCTGGCCACCAGCATTATCTTATGTAACTACACCGACAACACGGTGATCGTGGTGGCGTTAATGGCCCTGGCCTTCTTTGGTAAAGGGTTCGGCGCCCTGGGCTGGCCGGTTATCTCCGACACCGCGCCAAGAGAAGTCGTTGGCCTGTGCGGCGCGATTTTCAACGTATTTGGTAACGTTGCGTCAATCGTCACACCGCTGGCAATTGGTTATATGGTTAAAGAATTGCATTCATTTAACGCCGCGCTGATTTTCGTCGGCTGTTCGGCCCTGGCGGCCATGCTGTGCTACCTGGTGGTGGTCGGCGAAATCAAGCGACTGGTGCTGGTGAAATCCTGATCGCGCCGGGCTCCGCGCTGGAGCCCGCTAACATGTTGTTTTATTGCATAGAGGTAAATTATGACTACTCCACTACTGCCAAACCGTTTCCGTCAAAGCCTGCTTAAGGGTGAAACCCAAATCGGTTGCTGGTGCGCATTGGCGAACCCGATTACCACTGAAGTGCTGGGCCTGGCGGGATTCGACTGGCTGGTATTGGACGGCGAACACGCGCCCAATGACATCACCACTTTCATACCGCAGCTGATGGCGCTGAAAGGCAGCCACAGCGCGCCTGTGGTCCGTCCCCCGACCAATGAGCCGGTGATCATTAAACGTCTGCTGGATATCGGTTTTTATAATTTCCTGATTCCCTTTATCGAAACGGAAGAGCAGGCCCTGCGCGCGGTGTCCTCTACCCGCTATCCGCCTGCGGGTATCCGCGGCGTTTCGGTCTCGCATCGTTCGAACAACTTTGGCACGGTACCGGATTATTTCAACACCATTAATGACAACATTACGGTACTGGTACAGATCGAAAGCCAGGAAGGCGTTGACAATATCGATGCCATCGCCGCCGTGGACGGCGTCGACGGCATATTTGTCGGCCCCGGCGATCTCTCGGCTGCCTTGGGCTATATAGGCCAGCCTAATCATCCGGAAGTGCAAAGCGTTATCCGCCATATTTTTGATCGCGCCAAAGCGCACGGTAAACCGAGCGGCATCCTGGCACCGGCGGAAGCCGACGCGCGCCGTTATTTGGAATGGGGCGCAGGTTTTGTTGCCGTGGGCAGCGATTTGGGCGTGTTCCGCGGCGGTACCCAGGCTCTGAGCGACAAATTTAAAAAATAACTGAATGGGCGCGCCGCGCGCGCGTCTCTCACCTATACAGTACGTGTTAAGAGGTCATAGTAATGAAAATTGGATTTATTGGCTTAGGCATTATGGGAAAACCAATGAGTAAGAACCTGCTGAAAGCGGGCTACTCGTTAGTAGTACTGGATCGCAAT
>JAATGH010000187.1 GCA_015654745.1 Enterobacterales bacterium | reverse complement strand
TGGATCAGGGTCCTTATGAACGAACAATATTCGGCAATGCGAAGCAACGTAAGTATGCTCGGGAAGCTTCTGGGCGACACCATAAAAGATGCGATGGGCGAGAATATCCTGGATAAGGTTGAAACCATCCGCAAGCTGTCCAAATCTTCCCGTGCGGGTAGCGAAGTGCATCGCCAGGAATTGCTTTCCACGTTACAGAATTTATCCAATGACGAGCTGCTACCGGTTGCCCGTGCCTTCAGTCAGTTCTTGAACTTGACCAATACCGCCGAGCAATTTCATGTTATTTCGCCCCATGGTGAAGCAGCAAATAATCCAGAAGGGTTAGGCAAAGTGTTTGCCCGCCTGAAAGAAAATAAACAGCTGGATGACAAAGATATCCGCGCCGCCGTGGAATCCCTGTCCATTGAATTGGTGTTAACCGCCCATCCTACTGAAATTGCCCGCCGCACCCTGATCCATATGATGGTTGAAGTCAATAGCTGTCTGAAACAACTCGACCACGGCGATCTGGCGGACTATGAGCGTAAGCAAATCATGCGCCGTCTGCGGCAGTTGGTGGCGCAATACTGGCATACCGACGAAATCCGCAAAAACCGCCCTTCCCCGGTTGACGAAGCCAAATGGGGTTTTGCCAATGTGGAAAACAGCCTGTGGGAAGGCGTGCCGCAATATTTGCGCGAACTCAACGAGCAGTTGGAAACGGTTTTTGGTTATAAACTGCCGGTAGACAATGTCCCGGTACGCTTTACGTCCTGGATGGGCGGCGATCGTGACGGCAATCCCAATGTCACGGCCGACATCACCCGGCGGGTACTCTTGCTTAGCCGGTGGAAAGCCGCTGACCTGTTTCTGCGCGACGTCCAGGTGCTGGTTTCCGAGTTATCCATGACGGAGTGTACCCCTGAGCTCAGGACGCTTGCGGGTGGTGAAAGCGTACAGGAACCCTACCGGGTCATCATGAAACGGTTGCGTACTCAGCTGACGAATACCCAAAATTGGTTGTCGGCGAAACTTAAGGGAGATCTGGTATTACCCCCCGAGGATTTGCTGGAACACAACGATCAGCTGTGGGCGCCGCTTTATGCCTGCTACGAATCGCTAAAGGCGTGCGGCATGAGCATCATCGCCAGCGGCCAGCTGTTGGATACGCTCCGGCGCATCAAATGCTTCGGCATCCAGTTGGTACGCATCGATGTCCGTCAGGAAAGCACCCGCCATACCGATGCGTTAAGCGAAGTGACCCGCTATCTTGGGCTAGGGGATTACGAGAGTTGGTCCGAAACGGACAAACAGGCCTTCTTAATTCGTGAATTGAATTCCAAGCGTCCGTTGCTGCCGCGTCACTATCAGCTTAGCGATGAGACGCGCGAAGTGCTGGAGACCTGTCGGGTGATAGCCGATGCCCCTGAGGGATCCATTGCCGCTTACGTCATTTCCATGGCCAAGACACCGTCGGACGTCCTGGCGGTGCATTTACTGCTCAAAGAAGCGGGTTGCCAATTCACGTTGCCGGTAGCGCCGCTGTTTGAAACCTTGGATGATTTGAATAATGCCGATGAGGTAATGAGCCAATTATTAAGCATTGATTGGTATCGGGGTATTATCCAGGGTAAACAGATGGTGATGATTGGCTACTCGGATTCAGCCAAGGATGCGGGCGTAATGGCCGCGTCCTGGGCACAATACCGCGCGCAGGATGCCTTGATAAAAACGTGCGAAAAAGCCCACATTGCCCTGACTTTGTTTCATGGCCGCGGCGGCTCTATCGGCCGCGGCGGTGCGCCGGCTCACGCCGCGTTGCTGTCTCAGCCTCCGGGAAGCCTAAAGGGCGGACTACGCGTAACGGAACAGGGCGAGATGATTCGCTTCAAATTTGGCCTGCCTGAGGTCGCCATCAGCAGCCTGGCGTTGTATACCGGCGCAATTCTCGAAGCCAATCTTCTGCCGCCGCCGGAACCGAAACAGGAATGGCGTGCGCTGATGGATGATTTATCCACCACCTCATGTAACATGTATCGTGGCTATGTGCGCGAGAATCCCGATTTCGTACCCTATTTTCGTTCGGCGACGCCGGAACAAGAGCTTGGCAAACTGCCTTTAGGCTCGCGTCCGGCTAAACGGCGGCCCACCGGCGGTGTGGAGAGCCTGCGCGCTATCCCCTGGATTTTCGCCTGGACACAAAACCGACTGATGCTACCGGCCTGGCTGGGCGCCGGCGCGGCGTTGCAAAAAGCGGTGGACGAGGGCAAACAGGATCAGTTGGAAGCCATGTGCTCGGACTGGCCGTTCTTCTCAACCCGTATCGGCATGTTGGAGATGGTATTTGCCAAATCGGATCTCTGGTTGGCGGAATATTACGATCAGCGCCTGGTGGACGAGAGGCTATGGCCGTTGGGAAAACAGCTGCGCAAACAATTAGCTGACGATATTAACGTGGTGTTGACGATTGCCAATGACGATCATTTAATGGCCGATCTGCCATGGATTGCGGAATCCATTGCGCTGCGCAATGTGTATACCGATCCGCTAAATGTGCTTCAGGCTGAATTACTGCATCGTTCGCGCCAGCAGGAACAGCCCGACCCTCGGGTTGAACAGGCGTTAATGGTCACCATCGCCGGCGTGGCGGCGGGTATGCGTAATACCGGCTAACCTTTATCGGCTGAAAAAAACCGGGCCGCTGTCGGCCCGGTTTTTTTTATGGCCAAGACGGCGATTAGCGGCTGGGAGGGACAATAAGCGGGGCCGTCTGCACCTGTGGCCGAATGCCGAGAGTGTGGCAAATCGCATAGGTCAGATCGGCGCGATTAAGGGTGTAGAAATGAAAATCTTTTACGCCTTCCCGGCTAAGAATTTTCACCATATCCATGGCGATAGACGCCCCGACCATTTTTCGGGTTTCCGCATCGTTATCCAGGCCTTCAAACATGCTGGTCATCCAGTGTGGGACCTTCACATTGGTCATCGAGGCAAAACGCTGCAGCTGTTTAAAATTCGACACTGGCAATATGCCGGGCACGATCTCGGTTTCGATACCGGTGGCCACGCAGCGATCGCGAAAACGCAGATAGCTTTCCACATCAAAAAAGAATTGGGTGATGGCCCGATTGGCGCCCGCATCGACTTTCTTTTTAAGATTAATCAAATCGGCTTGGGCGCTCGTGGCTTCCGGATGTACTTCGGGATAGGCGGCAACGGAAATATCGAAATCACCGACTTTTTTTAGCAAGGTCACCAAATCGGCGGCGTACATGGCGGGTTTACTGCTCCCGGGCGGCAGATCGCCGCGTAGGGCGACAATATGACGGATACCGCTATGCCAGTAATCTTCGGCTATCCGTTTTAGTTCATCCGGCGTCGCGTCAATGCAGGTCAAATGAGGCGCGGCATCCAGCCCCGTGCGCTCTTTGATATCCTTGATAATACTGTGGGTCCGATCGCGCTCGCCGGAGTTGGCGCCATAGGTGACCGAAACGAAGGCGGGCTTAAGCTCGCTCAACCGATCGATGGATTGCCACAGGGTTTGTTCCATTTCGCTGGTGCGCGGTGGGAAAAATTCAAACGAGACATTGAATAGACCCTGCAATTCGGCCAGATTTTGATTCAGGGCTTCCCGCTGATTGGCGTGAAAAAAACTCATACCTTTTCCTCATT
>JAATGH010000003.1 GCA_015654745.1 Enterobacterales bacterium | reverse complement strand
TGCCGAAATCATGATTGGAGTCTTCGAGCAGCATATCTTCTTCCAAGAGCTGGAATAGATAATCGGCGTCAAACACATAGATACCCATACTCGCCAAGGCGAGGTCGGGAAAACCCGGCATAGCCGGCGGATCGGCGGGTTTCTCTACAAAACTCAGCACCCGGTAGTGCTCGTCTACGCCCATCACGCCGAAATCTTTAGCTTCGATGCGCGGTACCGGCAGGCAGGCCACCGTGCATTTCGCACCTTTTTCAACGTGATCGATCAGCAGGCGCGAGTAGTCCATTTTATAGATATGATCACCGGCCAAGATCACGATGTATTTTGCGCGATAGCGCCGAATGATATCGAGATTCTGCGACACCGCGTCCGCCGTGCCCTTGTACCAGTTTTCGGTGGCGAAACGCTGCTGCGCGGGCAGTAAATCCACGAACTCATTCATTTCCTCATTAAGAAATGACCAACCACGCTGAATGTGTTGCACCAGGGTATGCGACTGGTACTGCGTAATGACCCCAATACGGCGAATACCGGAATTGAGGCAGTTGGACAGCGCAAAATCGATAATCCGAAACTTACCGCCAAAGTGAACCGCCGGTTTGGCGCGTTTGGCCGTGAGATCTTTCAGGCGCGATCCTCTCCCCCCCGCCAGAATTAACGCAACAGACTGGATCGGCAATTGTCTGGCCAGCATAACCGGATTACTTTCTTCGAATCTCACCATCGCCGACTCCTTATTATTGCTTTAGCAGCACAGTAAATGTATGGGCCGCCACGGATAAGCGGTCCGCCGATGCAGATTGGCCGGGGTGCCCGAAGGGTTCAACCAGACCCCATCTCCCCTCAGGTAAGGTTATTTCCCCGGTTTTTGTCGTGGCGTTGATCACAAACAAATAATCTTGCGACAGGCGGATGAGCAATAACGGCTCCCCCTGCTCCCACTCCCCGGCGTTCAATGCCTGGGCGCGGGGATTGAGCCATGAGACTATTGAGTCATCCTCACGCCACCAGCGGTTATCCGTCAGCGCGGGAATGTGTTGGCGCAAACGAATCAGGGCGGCGGTATAACGCGTCAGTTCGGGATCGGCCCGGCGCCAATCCAGCCAGGTAATGTCATTATCTTGGCAATACGCATTGTTATTGCCTTGTTGGCTATGACCCTGCTCATCACCGGCCAGCAGCATCGGCGTGCCTTGGGACAGCAGCAGCGTCGCCAGCAGAGCCCGCTGGCTAACCCGACGTCGCGCCTGGATATCAGGCCCGGCATCAAGACCTTCATAGCCATGGTTGGCGCTGTGGTTCTCATGCGCGCCGTCGCGGTTGTTTTCACCGTTGGCCTGGTTATGCTTGTCAGCAAAACTCACCAGATCCTGGAGTGTGAAACCATCATGGGCGGTAAGCATATTGATCGAGGCGCCAGGCTGCCGATCATTGCCGTGAAACAAATCGCTGGAAGCCGCCAGGCGCCGGGCAAACACTCCCGGCGGAATGGCGTTATGCAGCCAGAAAAGACGCATATCATCGCGAAAACTATCGTTCCATTCGGCAAATGGCGACGGGAATCGGCCTACCTGGTACCCGTCAGGGCCGATATCCCAGGGTTCGGCAATTAATTTGCAATCCCTAAGCAGCGGATCCTGGCTTATGGCCGTGAAGAGCGCCGCCGCGGGATCGAAGGCCGGTGTCCGGCCAAGTACCGTGCCCAGATCGAAGCGAAAGCCGTCAACATGGCAGTCCCGGCGCCAAAAACGCAGACAATCCAGCACCCAGGCGGCCACATCGGGATCGGCGAGTTTTAACGTATTGCCGCAGCCGGTCCAATTTTGATAATCGCCGCGCTCGTCCAACCAGTAATAGGCCTGGTTATCAATACCGCGCAGCGACAGTGTAGGACCCGGCCTATCTAACTCAGCGGTATGGTTGAACACCACATCCAAAATCACTTCGATGCCGGCCCCATGCAGGCTTTTTACCATGGCGCGAAATTCGTCCAGGGCTGAGAGCCCTGCCTGACCCGCGGCATAGCGCGGCTCCACCGCAAAGGGGGCCAATACGTTATAACCCCAGTAATTGCGTAAACCCTGGCGTTGTAGACGGGGTTCGTCCGCATGTTGTTGCACCGGTAACAGCTCGATGGCTGTGATGCCCAGGGTAGTGAGGTAATCGATCATCACCGGATGGGCCAGTCCGGCGTAAGTGCCGCGCAACGGCTTCGGAATCGAGGGATGCAATTGGGTGAGTCCGCGCACATGGGCTTCGTAAACCACCGTATTGCCCCAGGCCGTGGCGGGATGGCAGTCCTCCTGCCAGTCATAGCGCTTATCCACCACCAGCGATTTCGGCACCCACGGCGCGCTATCGATATTATCGGCACTGTCGGCGCCATCATACAGCGCGGGGGCATCGGTCACCGTCCCGTCCAAAGCCAGGGCATACGGATCGATGACCAGTTTGGCCGGGTTATAGCGCTGACCCAGAGCCGAATCGAACGGGCCGTGCAGGCGATAGCCATAACGTAGACCGGGCCCGGCGTCCGGCAAATACCCGTACCATCGCGTGCCGCTGCGTCCACCCAATTCAAGCTGACGCTCATTTCCCCGTTCGTCAAACAGGCATAACACCACCCGTTCGGCATGCGCGGAAAATAGGCTAAAATTCACGCCATAACCATCAAAACTGGACCCTAGGGGGCCGGGGGAACCACCGGATAAGATCTCCATTAGTTCTCCCGTACCAGGAAAATCGTCGCCAGCGGCGGCAGGGTCAATAACAGTGAATGTTCGCGGTGGTGACTGGTAATCTTTTCACTGCACAGTTCGCCGGCATTGCCTATATTACTGCCGTTGTAATAGTGGGAATCCGTATTGAGCACCTCCCGCCAGCGACCAGGCGACGGAATGCCTATACGGTAGCCATGGCGCGGTACCGGGGTGAAATTGCTTGCCACAATCATTTCCCCACCGTGCCCGTCCCGGCGTAGAAACGCGAAAACCGAATTTTCGCTGTCATCCGCCACCAGCCACTCAAAGCCGTTATAACGATAATCTACTTCATATAGCGGCGGATGCTGGCGATAACACTGGTTAAGATCGCGTACCAGGCGCTGTACGCCGCTGTGCATATTGTCGGGATCGTCCAGCAGATGCCAATCCAGGCTGAAATCGTGATTCCATTCACGCAGTTGGGCAAATTCATTGCCCATAAACAGCAGTTTTTTGCCCGGATGCCCCCACATAAAACCGTAATAGGCGCGTACGTTGGCAAACTTCTGCCACATATCGCCGGGCATGCGGTTGAGAATGGAATGCTTGCCATGCACCACCTCGTCATGAGACAGCGGCAGCACAAAGTTTTCACTGTAGGCATAGACCATACTGAAGGTCATATTGTGGTGATGATATTTGCGATATACCGGGTCGAGCTGCATATATTTAAGCGTATCGTTCATCCAACCCATGTTCCATTTGTAATGGAAACCCAGGCCGCCATTTTCCGGCGGCGCGGTGACGCCGGAAAACGAGGTGGATTCTTCGGCCAAGGTGATGGCGCCATCGCGCTGAGTACCGATGGTATGATTGGTGTAACGTAGGAAGGCAATGGCTTCGAGGTTTTCGTTACCACCGTAATGGTTAGGCACCCATTGCCCGGCCGGACGGCTGTAATCACGGTAAATCATGGAGGCCACCGCATCTACCCGCAATCCATCAATACCGTACCGTTCCAGCCAGAACAGCGCATTCCCCGCCAGGTAATTGCGCACCTCGTTGCGGCCATAGTTATAGATCAGCGTATTCCAGTCTTGATGCAATCCTTCACGAGGATCGGCATATTCATACAAAGATGTGCCGTCGAATTTCGCCAGCCCAAACTCATCGCCGGGAAAGTGGCCGGGCACCCAATCCAGCAGAACGTTCAACCCGGCCCGGTGGGCGGCGTCAATCAACCCGCGAAAATCTTCCGGCGTACCGAAACGGCGGGTGGGGGCATAAATACCCAGCGGCTGATACCCCCAACTGCCGTCAAACGGGTGCTCGTTGATGGGCAACAGCTCAATATGGGTAAAGCCCATATATTTGACATAGCTGACCAATTGCTCCGCCAGTTCCTGGTAACTGAGCCAGAAATTATTATCCGCATGTCGCCGCCATGAGCCGAGATGAACTTCATAGATAGAGATCGGCTGAGTCAGGCCGTTGGCGGCGTTTCTCTGCGGATCGCGTGCGACAACCGGCGGCAGGCCCCGGGTCAGGGAGGCGGTCTCCGGGCGCATTTGCGCTTCAAACGCGTAAGGATCGGCTTTTAACCGCGTTTGCCCATGGCAATCAATAATTTCATATTTATATAGCTGACCGGTGGCGACATCCGGCAAGAACAGTTCCCAAATGCCGTTTTCCCGGCGCTGGCGCATCGGATGACGGCGCCCGTCCCAGAAATTAAATTCACCTACCACCGAAACCCGTTGAGCATTGGGGGCCCAAACGGCAAATCGCATGCCGCCCACGCCGTCCAGTTCATCCGGATGGGCCCCTAATCTTTCATAAGGCCGCAGGTGAGTGCCTTCCGCTAACAGCCAGCTATCAATATCTTGTAATAAGGGTCCGAATCGGTAGGGGTCCTCAAGGATATATATTTGCTCATGCCAAGTGACCGCGAATTGATAAGGAAAAGGTTTTTTACGGCGTCCTAATTGCGCGGTAAAAAAACCGCGCGCATCTTCACAAGTTAATTCTGTGATCTTGCGCCCGTTTTTTTTATCAATA